>DATFDL010000732.1:0-8605 GCA_035252155.1 Pirellulales bacterium
CCGTCACCGCCAGCGGCACCGTGGCCATGCCGGCGTGAACTCGCTCGAAGCGAAACAGCTCGCCCGGCAGTCGCTTCTGAAAGATCACGCCCTCGCGGGTGAACGAGCAGAGCGAGCCTTCGGTCAGGTTGGTCGAAAGAATGTGCAACTGCGGATGTTCGGGCAACTGGAACATGCAGGTGTCGCCATACAGGAAATGCTGATAATACATTTCCAGCATACCGGTGCGGGTCAGGCGACGGTCGCGGCGCATGCGCATCAGCCACCTTGCCGTGTGGATCGGCACGGCCAGCGGCGCCCGCCGCACGATGCGGTTGCGCACATCGAGGCGCGTGAACTTGATGATCTCGGCGGCTACGGCATCGAACTGGTCGGGCGTGCCGGTGTAGCGATCCCAGTTGAGCACCAGGTGGGCAGCCAACACGCTGCCGCCCGAAACCGAAGTGATATGCGTCACCGAGGGCAGGATGCCCGCGTCGCGCAAAAAGCGGACCATGCCCAAGTGAAAGAGTGTGGCCCGAAAACCTCCGCCCGAAAGGGCCAATCCAATCCGTTTGCGATCGCCGTTTGCTAGCATGAAGAGTTCCGGGTTCAGAGTTCAGGCGCGGTGGCTAGGGCAGAGCCTTAGCGATGCCCCGGCGGGTTCCGTGCCGCAATGTTACCATCGAGCCCGGCGTTCCGTTGCGCCAGGGAGGGCTTCGCTCGCGGTGTGTGCAAGCCGCGAGCCGACCAGCGCCGAAGAGGATGCCCGGCAGGCTAGAAAGCCTGACCTACTGGCGTGCTGCGGCAATCGCCGTTCCATTTACTCTGGATGAACACGGACGAACGAAGGAAACCGCGGCACGCCGCGGTCGGAAAGCTCTTGATAGCGGAACGTGACCACGCTGCCGATCGCCGGCGGACGCTCGCGCTGCGCATCGGAAAGGCCGGTGCCGATGGCAAAGCTGGTTCCGTCGGGCAGTTCGACCATCAGCGCTCCCAGCCGGCCTTTGTGACGCCCGGTGCCCGGCAGATGCTCGACGACGCGAGCTTCAGCATCGTGAAACGTTTTGACTTTCAGCAAGGTGGGCGAGCGTCCCGCCTCGTAGCGAGATCCCGGTTGCCGCAACATCAGCCCTTCGCCGCCGAGCGCCTCGACGCGGGCCAGCTCCTCACGCAAATGATCGGTGCCGCGGCAGCGCTCGTGTGTATGAATCTCGGCGTACGGCGATTGATCGGGCGGCAGGCGTTCGCGCAGTTGCGCCAGCCGCTCTTCAAACGGCGCCGCGGCCGCCGGCAGATCGAACACCAAAAAGCGGATCGATTGCCAGAGATCGCTTTTGTCTTGGCGGCGGACGATGCTCACGCAACGCTGAAACGCTTTGCGGCCCAGCCAGAGCTCACCATCCAGGGGCACGTCGGGCAAGCCTGCGGTGAAAAAGTCGGGAGCATGGTACACATTGCCCAGCCGCGAGATGAACTGCCGCCCGTCCCAGTAGGCCCGCACACCGTCGAGTTTTTCGCTCATCCACCAGTCGGTCAGATCCGTATCGTTTTCCCAAGTGTGTGCCAGCAGCAGGCCGGGGGCGTCGGCGTTGGCCGAGGCGGCCGCGGCTCTGGCCGGCAGCTCGCCGCCGATGCGATCTTGCTCGGCTTGCTCGCCGCGAAAGGCGCGCAGGTGCTTGCAGGTCCGCCGCTCGATCGCAATCGATTGGTTCCGCCAGGCCGGGCACGTGCAGCTATAAACGCCGCCCGTGTTTTTCAGGAGGTAGGGAAGCTTGGCCGAGCCTTTGACCTCGGCCGTTTCGCCGTCGTTCAAGTCGGGCATACGCCTGTCGCTCCTGGTCGTTCGAGGGTTGCCGTTTAATCTACCTACATGACTCAGCCCCGACCGACTGCCCAGCTCCGCGTGCGTTGGACCCTGGCCTCCGGGATCACGACCACGGTGCTGACCGAGGCGATTACTCTTTGGCTGCGCTTCGGCACGGGCCGAACGGCGGCGGAGTTCAATCGCACGACCCCTCTGTTATTGCAGATTCACCATCTGTTTTGGAGCCTGCCGCTATTGCTTTTGCTGCCGCTTTTTTGGCGGCGGGCCAAGCTAAGCGGAACGCTGCTGGGCGTCGCCTTCGGGTTCATCGTCAGCGACCTAATGCACCATTTTTGGCGCTTCCGATCATGATTGGCAATACGGGCTGGCACTGGCCTTGAGGGTTGGTTCGCCTAGGAATGGCGGGCAAAGTCTGAGGAGGGCTGCGGAACCGGCCCGAAATTCGCATGTTTGTTACTTGCAATTCGTGGTCCGGGGTTGATCGACGTTGTAGACTTCAATAGGGCGATGCTATCGGTTTGCTTGGCGATTTCTCGGCGAGGACTGATTCAATGTTCACCAAACTCGCAAAGTGGGTTGCACGAGGGAGCCGGTCGACCATGCGTAGATTTTTCGGCGTCGCCGTTGTGGCGTTGGGCCTGATCGGCCAACTGCGCGCAGCAGGCTCGCCGGATCCCAACGTGCGTGCCCGGGGCGAGTTGCTGAACTCTCCATCGTGGCGCGAGTCGCTGCATGGCATGGATGAGTGGCTATCGGCACAGACGATCTACAGCCCGGAGGAAGTCGCGCAGCTCAAGGCCGACCGGCAGCAACGGCTGGCGGGCATGACGACGGAAGAACTCGAGAATTTTCACCGCGATCTCGACGCCAAGCTGTCGATCGTATCAAGCCCCGAGTGGCAAGAGACCATGGAATGGGTGTCCAATACGTTGTTGGCCGCCGCGCCGTCGTATGCCCGCAGGCTTAATCTTCAATATCCCGACGTGGCCCGCATGACCGCGGCGCAACTTCAGCGAGCGTTGACCAAGCTGGAACGCCGCCGCTGGTCGGAACATCAAGAGTCGCTGGCCTTCGAGCGGCTGCGCGAGACGCAATTGGCGATGCACCAGCGACAATTGCGCGCCCAGGAAGAATCTCGCGAGCGGGCCTATGATCGGGCGGCAATGAGCAACCGCTTCAGCATGTACCATCCGCCCCATCAAGCGATGCGGCAGCGGACGCGGCGGCCGTTTTATCCGCCCTACGCGCCGTTTGGATTCGGGTTTGGGTTCGGCGGATTCGGGCTGTTTTAGAAGGCGTGAGCCGATGTCAGGCTGGAAAGCCTGACCTACAAAAATACAAGGCCGCGCCAGACGCGATCGGACTGGCGCGGCCTCGAAAAATTCTTGCCTGACCGTGCAGCGCTTCGCGTGCCGGTCAGCCGGCCTCCGTGGCCTCAGCACCCCGCATCCGTTGCGAAGTTCCAAGCACTCTAGCGAATCAGTACGCGGAACGCAACTAGTTTTTTTGCCTCGCGCCGATTTTTTTCGATCGCTCCCTTGACGGCGGTTTTATGCGGATCGCACAGCGGACTTTTTTGGTGACGGGCGGCGCCTCGGGACTCGGCGCGGCGTGCGTCAGTCGCTTGATTGCGTCGGGGGCCAACGTCGTCGTGGCCGATTTGAATCGCGCACAGGGAGTTGCATTCGCTGCGCGTTGGCCCGACCGAGCGTTGTTTGTCGAAACTGACGTCACCGACGATGCTAGCACCACGAATGCTATCAAAATGGCAACCGAGGCGTTCGGTGATCTCGCCGGCGCCATCCACTGCGCGGGCATTATGGCCGGCAGCCGCGTGCTTGCGCGCGAAGGCCCGCACGATCTGGCTCTGTTCTCGCGAGTGGTTCAGGTCAATCTTGTCGGCACGTTCAACGTGGTGCGGCTGGCCGCGTCCGCCATCGCGCAGCGTTCGCCCGAAGAAGATGGCGAACGGGGCGTGATCATCACGACTTCGTCGGTGGCCGCCTTCGAAGGCCAAATCGGGCAGGCGGCCTACGCGGCCTCGAAGGCCGGCGTGGCCGGCATGACGCTGCCGATCGCCCGTGAATTGGCGGCGGTGGGCATTCGGCTGGTGACCGTCGCACCGGGGATTTTTGATACGCCGCTGATGGCCGGGCTGCCCGAAACGGTCCGGGCTTCGCTGGCGGGGCAGGCCCCGTTTCCGGCCCGGCTGGGGCGGCCCGAGGAGTTCGCCGCCCTGGTGGAGCACATCATCGAAAACCCCATGCTCAACGCGACCGTGCTGCGGCTCGATGGTGGCCTGCGGATGGCCGCCAAGTAAAGGGAATCACGGTGGACGGCGCACTATCGGCTGACTAAACTTGTGAGCTTGTGGGACCGACGGGCGGCCCTCTCGGCACGTCCGCATTTCCCTGCCGCCAGCCGAACGAGTCAACGAGCATGTCGAATGTCGAGGTCAAGCCGGTCGCCTCGTGGCGCGATCGCCGGCAATTCATCCATTGGCCCTGGTCGCTCTATCGGAACGATCCGAACTGGATGCCGCCGCTGATCATGAATCAGAAGGAGCTGCTGGGCTACACGCGGCATCCGTTTCATCACAACGCCGAGATGCAGACGTTTCTGGCCCGCCGTGATGGGCAAGTGTGCGGCCGGATCGCGGCCATTATCAACCACGAGCACAACCGGGTCTTTAAAGAACGGCGCGGTTTCTTCGGCTTCTTCGAATGTGTCAACGACCTCTCGGTTTCGCAGGCCCTGTTCGACGCGGCGCGTGACTGGCTCGCCGCGCGCGGCATCTCGCAGATTCGCGGCCCGGCGAACCCCTCGATGAACTATGAGTGCGGCTTGTTGATCGACGGCTACGACAGCGCGCCCACGTTTATGATGACGTATAATCCGCCCTACTACGCGGAGCTGATCGAGAGCTACGGATTCCGCAAGACGCACGACCTGCTGGCGTACATCGGCTATCGCGAGCAGTTGCCGCAGGTCGAAAGCCAGCTTGGCGGAATCGCTGAGCAGGCACAGGAGCGCTGCAATGCCATCATCCGTCCGCTCGATACGGCGCATTTTCGCGAAGACGTCGAGCTGTTCGTCGATCTCTACAACCGTTCGCTGGTTGCGATGTGGGGCTTCGTACCATTGCCGCCCGAAGAGATGCGGGCCTTGGCCGCCTCGATGCGGCATCTGTTGATCCCTGAGCTGGCCCTGATCGCCGAAGTCGACGGCGTGGCGGTCGGCGCCGTGATCGGGCTGCCCGACTACAACCCGCGCATCCGCGCCATCAACGGCCGGCTGTTTCCCTTCGGCTTCATCCACTTGCTACGGAACAAGAAAGCGGTGAAGCGCATCCGGGTGCTCAGCATCAACGTGGTGCCCGAATATCAGAAATGGGGCCTGGGTCTGGTGCTGATGCGCAGCCTGGTGCCCAAGGCGTTGGAGGTGGGCGTTGAAGAGGCCGAGTTTTCTTGGGTCTCAGAGGCCAACACGCTGGCGCTGGGCGGCTTGCGTAAGGGCGGCGCCAAGCACTACAAGACGTACCGCATGTACGACTACGATCCGGCCTCACCCGACGCTGGTGACAGGAGCGCCACGGTCAGCGGCGTGCCGGCTGCCGTCGGTCAAGCTCCCGCTGGAACTGCCGCCGCGGGCTGAAGCCCGGGCGCTGCGCCACAACTCGCTCAGCGAGGCGACCAGGCCGGGGCTGACCGTTTGCCGGTAGGGCGAATCGGCCGGCAACTGCGCCATCAACCGGCGGTGGGCCGCGGCCAAGTTATGGTACGGCAGCGAGGGAAACAGATGATGCAGGGCGTGAAACCGCAGCCCCACCGGCGCCCAGACCTCAGAGATCAGCGGGTGGTGCGGATAATTCAATGAATCGAGCAGTTGCTCGACAAACGTCAGCTCTTCGCCGCGATGCCTGAAGCGGTGCGCCCCGAGCGTGCGCAAGTGATTCAGCGTCAACACCCCCACCGCCGTTAGATAGCAGTGCAGTGGGAAGCTGAGCGGCCACCGCCCAATGGCCAGCAGCACCACGACGGTGAGCACCAAAGCGAAGCACGCCGCTTCTTGCACGCGCCAGCTCCGCAACTCTTTGGGCGTTGGCAACGGGCGGATATACGCAGGGTCCATTACCAGGCTCGAGGCCCGCTGATGCACCCAGCGCCGGAACCGAGGGCTGACCCAGGCGATCGGCGCCAAAATCAAGAAACGAGCCACAGCCAGCGCGGGAATCACCAAGGGTTGCGACATGTATCGCAGAATCTCGCGTGTCGGGCTGGTGGCCAGCGGCAGATATTCGCCGTCATCGAGCGTGCCGTAGTGCTTTCGCGCATGGTGCGCCAGATGCGAACGATAGAGAAACGATGGCATCAAGAAGGGGATACCGCAGAGTGCGTTCCAGGCAAACTTGAACACCTGGAAGCCCTCGGCCCGCAGGTGCACCAGTTCATGGATGAACGAGGCCGCGCGGTAATAGGCGATGCACGAGACGATGAACAGCAGCGCCTGGGGCAGCGAGAGCGGGGTGGCGACCTTGCGGGCTAGCCCGAAGCAAACTGCCCCGGCGCCCAACGACAATAAAAAGTCCGTCCAATAGATCCATTGCCGCGGCCGGAAGAGGTCGTGTACGATCTCGCGGGCCTCGCGAATCGAAAAGCTCGTCGAGCAATACGATCGTTTCTGCATGGGTTGCCTTGGTTCTTGCGGGTGACACCACAATGCTGGTGTAACCTGCCAAAATGGCCTGACTTACCAGATTTGCGGCGGCCCCTGCATCCGGTGTGCCGTCAAAATCTTTGTTTTGGTGGTATAGGTAGAATATGCAAGATGCGATGGAAAAAGGCAACCGCCGGAACCCAACGAGTTTGCCGGCAGGGCCGCTTGTGGGCCAACCGCCGCCCGACTAGCATAGGTCGGTGCCCTACAAACGCTTCCGTCGCTCCCGGCTGCATCCGCGCGGGGCCTAGGTGCGGTTTTGCTCACCTGTACACCGGACCGCTCGAACGCATGTCGCCTCTCCCGGAAGTGGTCATCACAGGGGTAGGCATTGTCAGCCCAATCGGCATCGGCAGGGACGCGTTTTGGAATTCACTGTGCGGGCGGCGGAGCGGCGTTAGGCGGCTAACCGCGTTTGACGTGACAGGCACGGGTTTTCCTTTCGGAGGGGAAATCCACGAATTCGACGCCAAGGATTTTGTTAAACCGCGCAAAAGCCTCAAGGTGATGTCGCGCGAGATTCAATTTGGCGTAGTGGCGGCCAGCCTGGCGATGACCGACGCCAACCTACCAGCCGGGGCCGTCGATCCCGAGCGGCTGGGGGTCGTGTTCGGGGCCGATATGATGCACTGCGAGCTGGAAGAAGTCGCCAATGCGTACCGCCGCTGCACCGCCGAGGGACGGTTTGATCGGCGGCTGTGGGGCCGGTGCGCGATGGACGAGATTTATCCGCTCTGGATGCTCAAGTATCTGCCGAACATGCCGGCCTGTCACATTGCCATCGCCCACGACGCACGGGGGCCGAACAACTCGCACGCCATGGGCGAGTCGTCCAGCTTGACGGCCGTTGCTGAGGCGGCCCGGATCATCGAGCGCGGCGCGGCCGATGTGATGATCGCCGGGGGCGCTAGCTCGCGCATCCATCCGATCGTCTGGGCTCGCAGCCCCTTGCTGCCCGTCTCGCGCCGCGAGGACGACCCCGCCAAAATCTCGCGCCCCTTTGACGCGCAGCGAGATGGTTTCGTCAACGGCGAAGGCGCTGGGGCGATGATCTTGGAGAATCGCCGACACGCCGAAGCGCGAGGGGCGAAGGTGCTGGCCCGGGTCGCTGGCGCGGGGGGATCGTTTGAGCCGGCGGCCAATGGCAAGCCGCTGGCGGGCGACGCCACTAGGCGTGCGATCGGCGCCGCCTTGCGCAGCGCCGGCCTGGCGGCGAGCGACGTAGGGCATGTCAACGCGCACGGGCTGAGCACGGTGGCCGACGATCGCGCCGAGGCCCACGCCATTCGCGACCTGCTGGATGAGGTGCCGGTGACGGCGCCGAAAAGTTATTTCGGCAACTTGGGGGCGGGCACGGGAGCGGTCGAGATGGCGGTCAGCGTGCTGGCGCTTGAGAAGAGCGTGGTGCCCGTTACGATCAACTACGAGCAGCCCGACCGCGATTGCCCGGTGAATGTAGTGGACCGCGAACCGCTCGCGATTTGCTCTCCGACCGCGTTGATCTTGAACCAATCGGCCACGGGACAATCGGTGGCGGTAGCGATCACGAAATAGATGCTCAAACACCAGCTTTTGCATCCGAAGATCAACGAAGTGCTCGCTCGGGCGGGCCATCACGCCAAGGTGTTGATCGCCGACGGCAACTATCCGGCTTCGACGAAGCGCGGCCCGAACGCTGAGCTGGTTTGCTTGAACCTGATGCCGGGCGTGGTGAACTGCACCCAAGTGCTCGAAGCGGTCCTCTCGGCCGTGCCGATCGACGGCGTCCATACGATGATGTACACTCCCGACGATCCGTACACGCTCGACCGCGATCCGCCGGTGTGGGACGACTACCGCGCGGTGATCCGCTCGGCCGGACTGACGCTGTCGCTCGAGGCCATCGCCAAGTGGGACTTTTACGAGGCGGTCGAGACGCCCGACCATGTGTTGACCATTCAGACCGCCGACCAGCAACGGTTCGCCAATCTGCTGTTGTCGATTGGCGTGCGCTAGCGCTCCGTAAAGCGTGAGTTCATGTGTACATTGTTCCCGGATGTCATTCCTGGGTGCCACGGCATCCGCCGCGGCGCGGTTGGC
>DATFDL010000733.1:0-5255 GCA_035252155.1 Pirellulales bacterium
GGGGCCGACAAAACCATTCTTAGTTTCAAGAACCTCTTGCAGGGCACCGGCGGCGAGGGGCTGCTGGTGACCGCCGGCCGCTTCACGCTCGAAGATCTGGCCGTCGAAGACGCCCGCGGCGACGCCGTTAAAGTCACGGGCGCCGACGGCGTCACGCTGCGGCGGCTGCGGGTCGAATGGACCGGCGGGCCGAAATCCACCAACGGCAGCTACGGTCTTTACCCAGTGCTCAGCAGCAACGTGCTGGTCGAAGATTGCGTGGTCCGTGGCTCGTCGGACGCGGGCATCTATGTCGGCCAATCGAAAAATATCATTGTCCGCCGCAACCGGGCCTACGAAAACGTAGCCGGCATCGAGATCGAGAACTCGATCGCCGCCGACGTGTACGAAAACGAGTTGACCAACAACGCCGGCGGCTTGCTCATTTTTACGCTGCCCGACCTGGTGCAAAAAATGGGGCGGCAGTGCCGGGCCTTCAAAAACCACATTCACGTCAACAACCATGAGAACTTCGCTCCCAAGGGGAACATTGTGGCCCAGGTGCCCACCGGCACCGGCGTGATGATCATGGCCAGCGACGAAGTCGAAGTGTTCGATAACGACATCGCCGACAATCAAACCGTCAACCTCACGGTCATCAGCTATCTGGTGACGCGGCTGAAATTCACCGACGCCCAATACGACCCGTATTGCGAGTCGATTTGGGTGCATAACAACCGCTTCAGCGGCGGCGGCGACAAGCCGGCGGGCGAACTGGCCTTGCTCCGCGTGCTGCTGCTGCGCACCACGCTGCCCGACATGGTGGTCGATTGGTCGGAAGACCCGGCCAAGCTCGTCGGCGGCAAAATGCCCGAAAAGCTGCGGATCGTGTTCAGCGACAATGGCGACGCCGATTTCGCCCGGATCGACTTGACCACCAATACTCCCTCGCTGGGCAAGATCAGCAAGGACATCACGCCCTATGTGGGACGGCATGCGCCGCTGGCCGCGGTGAAGCTCGCCGGCCCATCGAGCAGACTGGTCACCAAGCCGCGGCGCCGGCCTCACCAGCGGCTTTCGGAGTACGGCTTATTTTCCGGCAATGGGGCGACGCAAGAACCAGTCGCAGGCGTGATTCCTTACGACGTGAACACTCCGCTGTTTTCTGATTACACCGCGAAGCACCGCTTTGTGAAGTTGCCCGAGGGGCAGGCGGCCAAGTATTCGGCCGATGGGGTCTTTGAGCTGCCGGTCGGGACTTTGCTCATTAAGACCTTCGCCATGCCGCACGATCTGCGCGATCCTGCCCATGGCGAGCGTCTGCTGGAAACCCGTATCTTGGAGCACACGGCCGACGGCTGGACCGGGCTGGCCTACGTCTGGAACGAAGAGCAGACCGAGGCGGAGCTGCAAGTGGCCGGCGGCACGATCGATGTCGAGTGGATTCACTCTGACGGCGCTAAGCGGCGGAACAACTACATCGTGCCCAATGTGAACCAATGCAAAGGCTGCCATGGTACGAGCGGGGGCATGGCGCCGATTGGTATTCAGGCGCGGCATCTGAATCGGGCGTTTGCATACTCGACCAAGGAGCAGGGGAGCGGGGAAGCAGGCCGAGGGGGCGAAGAGGCGAAGAGGCGACACGGCGAGGGGGAGAGCGAGAACCAGTTGGCGCATTGGACGCGGGTTTCGGCGCTAACCGGAGCACCCGCGCCAGAAAAGGCGCCCAAGCTGGTTGCTTGGAATGATAGTAAGGCGCCTCTGGAGAAACGAGCACGGGCCTGGCTGGAGATCAACTGCGCCCATTGCCATCAGCCCGGCGGAAATGCGCAGAATTCGGGGCTTGACCTGCGAGTCGCCCAGACCGACCGCATGAAGCTGGGCGTGCTCAAGCCGCCAGTCGCCGCCGGCACCGGCTCGGGCGGCAAGCAATACGACATCGTGCCGGGCAAGCCCGACGAGTCGATTCTGCTCTTTCGTATGCGCTCGACGCACCCCGACATTATGATGCCGGAGCTTGGCAAGCGCCTCGTGCCCGAAGAAGCGGTCGACCTGATCCGCCAATGGATCGCGGCGATGAAGTCGTAGCAGAATTCGTGAGAATTCTGGCGCGCGTTGGCGCCGGCTACCCGACTTCTCATGCCGCCGGCCACGGAGCTATTAGCTGCGCCCCGACGGGCTGGCGGCGTGCACCAGGTCCGGCTTGAACCACGACGAAGGTTGATCGATTTCTTGCTCCACACTCGGCCGGCGGCGGCGCTCGAAAGGCTCCAGCTTCACCGATTCGCCGATGTCGGTCGAACGGTAAAGAGCACGCACCACGCGCACGTCGGCCAGGCCCTCCCAGCCATCGGGCTCGGGCTGTTTGTCTTTCAGCACGCAATCGGAAAAGTAGAGCAACTCGGCCGCCACCTGGTCTTTCTTCGAGAAGTTTTTTTGCCGGGTACTGCCCTCCACCATCACTTGCTGCTTGAGCTTGGCGTCGAAGTCGTAGGCCGGATCGAGCCGCACGTGGCCTTTGGACCCCAGGATCTGGTAACACGAGATATCGCCCGCCCCAAAGCTGGTGGTAAATGTGGCCAAGCGTTCGTTGGGGAACCGCAGCACGGCGCTGGTCATCTCGTCGACCTCGCGGAACCGCTCTTCGCCGTTGTTCGCGCTGTAGGCGAATACTTCGGTCGGCTCATCGCGGAAGAGATACCGTGCCGCGTTGATGCAATAGACGCCCAGGTCATAGAGCGTGCCGCCGCCCAGATCGCGCTGCAAGCGAATGTTGCCCTCCTGAACTTGCTGGCTGAAATCGGAACTGAAGAACCGCAACTCGCCGATCTCGCCCGACTGCGCGATCTCGATCGACCGCAGATTGGCCGCTTCGAAGTGCAGCCGATAGGCGATCATCAACTTCACCTGGTGCTCGTCGCAGGCGGCGATCATTTGCCGGCATTCGTCCTCGGTGACGGCCATCGGCTTCTCGCAGAGTACGTGTACGCCCGCCTGGGCCGCGCGGCAGGTGAACTCGCAGTGCATGTTGTTGGGCAAAACGATGAAAACGGCGTCGAGCTGACCAGTTGCCAGCATGTGGTCGAAGTCGTCATACGAACCGCGCAGTTCGACGCCGTATTTGTCGCCCAGTTCGGCCAGTTTGGTTGGGTCGCTGGAAACCAGCGCGGCCAGTTCCGAGTTTTCGCCGGCGTGCGCGAAGGCCGGCAACACGGCAATCTGCGCAAAATAACCCAGCCCCACGACTCCATAACGGACCTTTTTCTTCTTGGCCATGGCGCGATCTCCCTTGATCTAGGGCGGAAGCCGAAGCGTCTGTCCCAGCGTGCAATCGGCGTTCCAGATAGGGTCGCCAGGTGCCTGAGAAGGGGCGACGTGGTGGTGTCTGGGGCAGAAGCTGGCCGGGGTTGGCGTCGAATCACGAGAAAGCGCCGTCGGCCAGCAATGCCCCGGTGCGTCGAAACGCTGCCGGGGCATCGCCGCGACCGGACGAATGCATCGATCGATTCATGAATTGCGCGGCTCTGCCCCAGCCACCGCGATTGATCCGACGGCCTAGGAAGGCCATCCTCCAAGCGGATCACTCTCGTTTTTCTTCAGCCAGCCGCCGCACCAAGCGCCCAAGCTCATTCAGCTCGTTGCGGAGCACTTCAATTTGCCCGTGCAGTTCGGCTAACTCAGCGGCGGCTGCGTCACGCTGTTGCTCTTGGGCTTCTTCGGCGTCGTCGGCCAGTTCGTCTTCGTCGCGCTCACGCCGGCCTTCGTGCCGCTCGCCGCGTGGCGAAGGAGGACCAAACATTCCGCCGGGCCGGCCGCCGCCGAACTCGTGCCGTACCGTGACGTGAATCATGATGGGACCATGATGGGGGCCCATGCCGAAAGGGCCAGGACCGCCGGCACCAGGGTGCGGGCCGGGACCGGGGTGCGGGCCAGGACCAGGGTGGGGGCCAGGATGGCCGGCGTGTTCCGGACCGGGGTGATGCTCGGCGTGCTCGTGATGCTCGCTATGTTCGCGGCGCGCATGCCGGTCTCCGTGATGTTCGCCACGTCCCTCGCCGTGACCCTCGCCGTGATGGGCGTCGCCGTGGTGTTCATGGCCGTGATGAGCGTCGCCGTGGTGTTCATGGCCGCGATGCGCATCGCCGTGGTCGCCGCGCGCATGATGCTCGCCGTCGCGATGCTCGCGATGACGGCCTGCATGCTCCCGATCTCGATCGCCGTGGCCCCGGGCATCTCCGTGCCCTTCGCCGCGACCTTCATGACGACCTTGGCGCTCGCCGCGACGGCCGCGCTCGCCGCGATCATCGTCATCGTCGTCTGCGTCCTCTTCTTCGTGGCGGCGCTCGCGGTCGTCATCGCGGAAGGCGAGCAGATGCATATCGACATCTCCCTCCTCGGTCTCGATCGCCACGCTTGCCTCGGCAGGCGTCACTTCGCTTGTCAAGGCCCGCAACACGGCCAGTCTGAGGTGACGCAAAACGTCGGGCGAGCTCAAAACCGACCGCGTCTCGATTGGATGGGCCGCCAGACCGGCGGTTTGCGGTTCGAGGCTTGAGGTCTCGGCCCAGCAGCGGGCGCCGCCTACGACGGCCAAAGCCGTCAATATCGAAAGGACAAAACGCATGAAAAAATCTCCTTTACAAAAAAGCGAAATGCCCCGTGAAAGTTAGGGAATGCTCTACCGTGCGTGGTTACAGGCGTTTCGACCCCTCTCCCGCTCTCCGCGTCTGCCCATCTCCTTTGCCCGCCACCAGCGACGCCAAGTCGAGCGCGCTGACAATGCCGACCGGCGCCGCACCCTCGACCACGACGATCCGATGCACGTGGTGCCGGACCATTTCGGCTGCTACCTCGCTGACCGGCGTGTTGGGCGAGCAGGTCACCACTTGGGCGCGCATGGCGTCTTTCACGTGCAGCTCGCTGAGCCGTTTTTTAAACCCCTGAAAACCCTCGACGCTCGAATGCCGAAAGCCGTCGGTCTGCTGCATCGCGCGCTGCTCCTGCGAAATCTCGCCGTCGAGCGCCTCGACCAGCTCTTCGACGCGCACCAGATCGCTGCGAGTGACGATGCCCACCAGCCGCCCGTCACTCACCACTGGTGCGCCCGAAATATGCGAATCGAACAGCAGGTGGCGGACTTCAGCCAGCGACTGATCGGGATCGGCCGTGATTAGCTTACTCTGCATCACGTCCCGCGCGAGGATCTGCGTAAAATCAATCATCTGCGTAGATTCCGAGTCTCTGTAGGGAACGCCCTCCGTGGCGTTCCGTGAACT
>DATFDL010000734.1:0-7760 GCA_035252155.1 Pirellulales bacterium
AAAATGACCGGGGAAACGATGATCGGCCCCGTGGCGCAAAAGACATGCCAAACCGCCGCATCGATTAAACCCAATACTGATTGCCTGAATGGCGCAAAATCCGTGCCGAACAGGAT
The DNA here is from genome assembly GCA_035252155.1 of Pirellulales bacterium. Taxonomy (GTDB): domain Bacteria; phylum Planctomycetota; class Planctomycetia; order Pirellulales; family JAICIG01; genus JAICLL01. The sequence continues at coordinate 117 of DATFDL010000734.1, forward strand.
TGCCACGGAGGGCGTTCCCTACAGAGAAAGCGCATCGTTGTATGCTGAACTCGAAGCATATGTATGAAGCCAAATTCAGCCCACGCTGAGCAACATTTAGCCATTGGCACGGAGCAGACCAACCGTTGATCTGGCCGTGGTAAAGTACCTGGATGGAGCAGCTTTTATTCAAAGCTAGCGGCGAGGCGGAAACCGACGCGCTCGGCGCTGCGCTAGCCAGGCTTCTTTCGCGGCCGGCGGTCGTGGCCCTGCACGGAACGCTCGGGGCGGGGAAAACCCGCTTGGTGCAAGGCTTGGCTGCCGGCCTGGGCATCGAGCGGGAGGCGGTGAGTAGCCCCACCTTCGTACTGCTTCACGAGTATCGTGGAGAAGCACCGATTTATCACTTCGATGCCTATCGACTGCGCGATGCCGACGAATTCTGGGAACTGGGTGCCGAAGAGTACTTGGCCGACGGTCGCGGCATTGTTGTCATCGAGTGGGCCGAGCGGATTGCCGGCTGCTTGCCGGCCGACCGGCTGGAGATCGCCATCCAGATTACCGGCCCCGCAGAGCGATTTTTCCGGCTCAGTTTCCGCGGAGCATGTTACGAATCGACGGCGGACGGCCTAAAGGCGTGGATCGAAAGCCGTTGAACCACACGTACGTGCTGGTTCACGTATCTTAAGCTCGGCGGGCCTCAAATTTGCGTAAATGCCAAAGGGAAGGTTCCACTTACAGCTTATTAGGGGTGCGATATGCGCGGTCTCGATTCCTCACGAACGCCTCAGCAGCGACCGTCACTTGGTCGTCACAAAGCCCGCAGTGCAAAGACGCACGGCTTCTCTCATCCGTTAATGGTCGAGCTACTGGAAGCGCGCTTGGCGCTGAATAGCAGCCCGGTGGCAAACATTAACCCCACGCCCGCGCCGGTAACCACCAGTGCGCCGGTGGCTGCCGCGCCGACTGCCACGGCGACCAATACGTCTGGGTCGGCCAATGCCCCGCCGATCAGCGCCAGCGGTACGCCCGCAGTGCTGCTGTTCGATCCGCATCAGCCGGCGGGGCTAATACCAGCCGACGTCACGTCGGGCTCGGGACCGCCCTTGCAGCAAGGCGCGCCTCCGCGATTTTCTTACAACTTGGAAACGAACATCACCGGTGAGGGCAGTGGCGCGGCGAACGAACCGCTCACCGCGCCGTCGCATTCGGGCAGCACCACGCCCAATGGCGTTCCCGCCGCAGAGACGATTCGCGGCCTACCGTTCGACGTGAATCAAGAGGCGGCCACCCCAGCGGGAATACCTCGCTTTTCGTTCGGGCCGCAAACCGCGCCGCGCAGTCCGCTGCAGAACCGCGACCTGCCCGGCATGCGGCCCGGTACGGCTCCTTCGCCCAGCAATCGGACCAATCCAACTCAGCCTTCTGAGTCGGCGCCGGGCACGCAGCCCATCCTGCCGCCGGTCAGTCAAGACGCGCTGCCCAGCGGAACGCGCGCCGGCGTCGTCGTGGCACAGACCGCCAACCCGAGCGAAGCTGAGCGGACACGAATTGGACCGGAAGAGATCGCAGCCGGGCAACCCGTCGATATAGTCGCTTGCGAACTCGCCGCAGTGATGCCTTTAAATCTGCCTTCTCCCTTGGCCGGCAACCCGTTGGGCACTTCGATCGAGCCGGCCTCGACGGAGCAGCGGCCATTGAACGACGACGACCTGGGCGAGTCGGGCGATCAAACGCCTTCGATCGAAGGGGCGCTGGTCAGCGGCGCCCTGCTCACCGCAGCCCGTCGACCGAGGCAAGAGTCGTGGCCGTTGGACGACGTTCGCCGCAATTTCCAATGGCGCAGTCCCGAACGGCTGAGTCGATAATGGCCAAATCGTGGGACTCGCTTCGCTTGGCCCACCTACGGCGGCCCTCGCAGTTGACGCACCTAGCCCACGCGCGGTTTAATCAACTAAGAATGTGGGGGCGACTACAATCCTCCGGCCGCCAGGAATTGTTGCCTTGAAATCAAACTTGTTCGCCCGCCCCGTGTCTCGCCGCGCTGTGCTCCAAGCCGGATGCTCGGGCTTCATGGGACTGTCGTTGCCGGCGCTGTTTGGCGGCCGAGCTCAAGCGTCGGCCCAGGCATCCGGCGATGAGGTAGCCCCTCGGCGTCCGGGTTCGGTGATCCTGGTGCTGCTGACGGGCGGCGCCAGTCATCAGGACTCGTTTGATCTGAAGCCCGAAGCCCCCGACGGCATTCGGGGCGAATTCCGGCCGATCGACACGCGCACGCCCGGCGTGCAAATCTGCGAACATTTGCCGATGCTGGCCGAGCGCAGCGGACAGTTGGCGATCGTCCGCTCGATGTCGCACGGCGACAACAGCCACTTGCCGGCGACGCACACCACGCTGACCGGTTCACCGATGCCTTTGCGGCGCGGGAGCGATCTCGACAATGTGCTCTCGCGGCGTGATTGGCCTTGCTATGCCGCCGGGCTCGATCAAGTTCGCCCGCGTCGCGACGGCGTGCCCAACGGCGTGACTTTGCCGCATCGCTTGATCGAAGGTCCGCTCACCTGGCCGGGTCAGCACGCCGGCTTTTTGGGCGCGGCTCACGACCCTTGGGAAATTAACAAAAACCCCAACGACGCGGATTTTCGCGTCGAAAGCCTGCAGTTGCCCGTCGGGCTGAGCCTCGAGCGGCTTTCGCACCGTCATCGGCTGCTGGAAGAGTTCAATCGCCAGCGGCAATTGGCGGCGCTGGCCGAAAGCGGTGCGTTCAACGAACAGCAGGCGCTGGCGTTGACGCTGCTCAGCTCAGGCAAGGTCAACGACGCCTTTCGCATCGAGCGCGAATCCGACGAAGTGCGAGACCGTTACGGCCGGCACATGTTCGGCCAGTCGTTGCTGTTGGCGCGCCGCTTGATCGAGGCTGGCGTGCCGTTGGTACAAGTCAACTTGGGCATCGTGCAGAGCTGGGACACGCACACCGACAATTTCGGCCGGCTGAAGAACGCGCTGTTGCCGCCGATGGATCGAGGCGTTTCGGCCTTAGTCGATGATCTGAAGGCGACGGGCCTGCTCGACGAAACGCTCGTCGTGTTGGCGGGCGAGTTCGGCCGGACGCCCAAGATTTCGACTTTACCCGGTGCTACGATTCCCGGCCGCGATCATTGGGCGGCGGTTTACTCGGCAGTATTCGCCGGCGGCGGCGTGCGCGGAGGGCAGGTGATTGGCCGTTCCGACAAGCAGGCCGCGCTGCCGGTCACACGCTCATACCGCCCGGAAGATTTGGGGGCGACCATCTATCAAGCGCTGGGGCTAAGCCCAGCCACCGAGATCCGCGACCCGCTGGGCCGGCCCTTGCGGCTTAACGGGGGCGAAGTGATCGAGCCGCTATTTAGCGGCGCGCCGGTGTAGTACCACGGTCCGTTAGCCCTCTTCCCAACTTCGCCCGTCGATCAGCACGTCGGCGACCAGGTCGGCGGGCAGCGCCCGGCGAATATCGGCGACCATCTGGCGGCGGGTGCCGGCCTTGCAGACCAAGCGCAACTGCATGACCCAATCACTAGGATGGGCGGGCACATCAGAGCCGATCATCGGACCAGTCCGCTCGCGGGCCAACTCGTCGGCTGTTGCCACCGCGCCGGCTCCGATGGGTGCGCTGCTCAAGGCTCGCGGCGGCTCGCCTTTCAACAACTGTTCCAACGACTCTTCGTCGTACCAGCGAACGCCGTCGTTTGCCTTTTGGCAACGATCGAGCCAGCGGCGGATCGCTCGGCCCAGCGCCTTGAAATCGCGCGGCGTCAGCGCTTGTCGCGGAAAAACATCAAAATCGGTAGCCATGAGCGGCCTCAATTCTTTTGGTTAGCATAGCGCGGCCCAGCAATTGCCAAGCCATACTCTAGACTACCAGTTTGAAAATAAACCGCCAGTCCAGACCGATCGGAATCGCCGATTGCCAATCACTCGGGCGCGATGACAAAACCCGGCGCCACCAGGGCGGCGCCCTCGGCGCGGATAATTTCAAGTTGCCGCAGTGTGGCCAACACCGCTCGCACACGGGCCGGATCGAGCTGGTCCAAATAGGGCAGCGCCGATGACAGCAACGGCGACGACCGTAAGCCTGTGGCCAACTGCACGTGCTTGGAGGTGTCTTTGCTCCCCTCGACGTCTTCCAAAAGCTGCTCGATGAAGTTCTTGGGTTCGGGCACGACCCGCAACTCGTAATCGCCGGCCTTCAGCTTGGCCTGCTCGGCCGCATAGGCCACGGCGTCGTCGAGCGTGCCAAGCTTGTCGACCAGACCCAGGTCGAGCGCCTGCTTGCCCGTGTAAACCCGGCCGCCGGCCAACTCGTCGATCGGTTTCTTCAGCTTGCCGGCGCGACCCTCGGTGACGTGTCCCTTGAACACGCCGTAGATCTCGTCCATCCACTCTTGCATGTGCTTGCGCTGTTCGGGCGTGAAGACCTGCATCGAGCTGAGGATCGAGGCATTCGCCCCGCGCTGGTAGCCCTTCCACTTGATGCCCAGCTTGTTCCACAGATTAGTCGTGGCCAGCTTGCCGCCGACCACGCCGATCGAACCGGTGATGGTGGCTTCGTCGGCGAAGATCGTTTCGGCGCCGCAGCTCACGTAGTAACCGCCGCTGGCCGCCACCCCCCCCATCGACACGACGAACGGCTTCTTGGCCTTCACTCGCTGCGTGGCGCTGAGAATGATCTCGCTGGCGGTGGCCGATCCGCCGGGCGAATCGACGCGCAGCACCACTGCTTTGATCGTGTCGTCCGAGGCCGCCTCGTCCAGAGCCTTACGCAGCGGCGTGCTGGCCGCCACCGAGGTCGAGGAACCGAACAGGTCGATCTCGACGTCGCCCAGCGTGATCGCGCCGTCGACATAGACGATGGCCACCGAGTCTTTGTGCGTCTTCTTTTTCTTGGCGCCGCCCAGCAGGTCGGCCCAAAGATTAAGCGCCGCAAAGGGCGACGAGAGATCAAGCTCGGTCTGCTTCTTCTTGCCGTATTTGTGATCGAATTTGACTTCCTCGCCAAAGCGTCGCTTCAGTTCGGCCTCAAAGTCTTCCTTTTGCTCGACGGCGTCGATCAGGCCCAACTCCTGCGCCCGGCGGGCCGAATAAGGCCCGCCATCGACCCAGCCCCGCACCCGCTCGGCGTCGACCTTGCGTCCCGAAGCGATCAGCTTGAGTTGCGTCTCGAACGTGCTGTCTAAAAGCCAGTTCTGCATCTCTTCCGATTGCGGGCTGGGACCATCGCGCATGAACATCTCGGCCGCGCTTTTGTAGTCGCCACAGGTCAAGAAGTCGGGCTGCACACCTAGCTTATCAAGCAGCCCGCGCAAATAAGGCGATTCGCCATACAGGCCCGTCAACCAGAGATCGCCCGTCGGCACCAGGCTGAGCCGCGTGGCGCCGGCCAGCAAGGCATACGTTGACATCGAAAGTTCGTCGGCGTGGGCGTGCACCTCTTTGCCTTTCTCGGTCAGTCGGCTTATCACCTGCCGCAGCTCCTCGATTTGCGACGTCGAAAGTCCGGCATTGTCCACCGCCAAAACGACCGCCTTGACCGCGTCGTCGTCGCCGGCCTTCTTCAGCCGGCCGACCAGGTCTTTCAGCGACACGGTGTGCTCAGTGGCCGAAAGAAGGCTTGCCTCGCCCGGCGCCTCGGTGACGGCGCCCTTGAGACGGAACACGGCGACCACGGCTGTGGAGTCGGTGTTCTTCGGCTCGGATTTCTTGTCATCCGCCCGAACGAGCGAGGATGTCAGGCCACCCAACAGCAAAAGGACGGCTAAGGGACGAGTGGAGCGTATCATTGAGGTTTCTCCGTGAACTTGCGGTGGATGATCGCGTGTAGTCGCGATCCATGCCAATATATCGCCCCGCCGGTCGGGATGCCAACGGGCGTGGCGATGGGACGACCAGGGTGGCCCGGAACTAGCCAAAGATCGCACGAGATCAACCGGCACTGCGCGACATGCCATTCTGTAGGGAAACGCCCTCCGTGGCATTCCGCTCGGGGCGGCGCTACGTCCACCCGCCATTCACGGAACGCCACGGAGGGCGTTCCCTACAGGAATTTAACCACTAAGGTCGCGGGCATTCGCTATCGGCGCCGAAACGCCCTGGCACGGTTTGTGCTCCTCACCCCTGCCCGTGAAACTGCGTTACGTGGGGCGCCGGAACCAAACCATCGCTTCAACCGTTGGGGGAATCCAACCATGCTCAATGCACAGGAAGTCCGAGGACAATGGGACAAACTTCGCGGCAAGGTCAAGCAGAAATGGGGACAGCTCACCGACGACGATTTGATGATTGTGGGCGGCAACGTCGATGAACTGATCGGACGAATTCACGAGAAGACCGGCGTCGCACGAGAGCAGGTCGAGCAGTTCATCGGCGAGCTGGCCTCGACCAGCTCGTCGACATTGAACCGAGCGCGCGACGCCGCGATGGGCTTTGCTGAAGACGCCAGTGGCCGGCTGCGCGAAGGCGCCGAGCGGATGCGGGCCGGTTACGAACAGGTGAGCGACCAGATGCGCGAGCGGTATCGCGAGGTCGGCGAGCGAGTGCGCGACAAGCCGGGGCAGTCGATGATGGCGGTTTTTGGCATCGGGCTGATTACCGGCTTTGTGCTCGGCCTGATGCTGCGGCCCTCGTCGGATTCGTAGGTCAGCCTCGTTTAGATAAAAGGACATGATCATGGCCCATCAGCGAATGTCACAATTCGGTTATGAAACGGATGAGGGGCACGTACACGACGGACCGATGCGGAGAGCATATGTTCAAGCCGAAGATCTGGTCCGTGACCATCTCGGCTACTCGGCGTTAGCGACGTTTGGGATCGGCGTGGGAGTCGGCGTCGCGACGGCCTTGTTGCTCGCTAGCCGGCCGCGTAGGCAAAAATCGTGGTACGAAGATTACCTGCCCGACGATCTCTCGGCAGAGCGGATGTCGCGCCAGGTGTGTCAGGCCGTCTCGCACCTGTTGCCCGACGCGGTCTCACAGTATTTCAAAAAGCGGTAGCAGTCTCTGTAGGGAACGGACTCCGTGCCGTTCCGCCAGTTACGAAATCCAATATCTATCACGTACAAACCGGAGGAACCCGTGGCACTCGAAACCCTGGCCGATCTGTTTGTGGACGAACTCAAGGACCTTTACAGTGCAGAGAAGCAACTGGTCAAGGCGTTGCCGAAGATGGCCAAAGCCGCTTCGTCGGCCAAGCTGCGAAAGGGGTTCGAAGACCACTTGCGGCAGACCGAAGATCACGTCGAGCGGCTGGAGAACATCTTCGAGCAGATGGGGGTCAAGCCGCGCGGCCCGAAGTGCGAAGCGATGGAAGGCCTGATCGAAGAAGGCAAACGCGTCATGAAGGAAGACGCGGAGCCAGCCGTGATGGACGCCGCCCTGATCGCAGCCGCCCAGCGGGTCGAGCATTACGAGATTGCCGGTTACGGCACCGTTCGGACGTTTGCAAGGATGCTCGGCAACAATGAAGCCGAACGGCTTTTGCAACGCACGCTTGAGGAAGAAAGTCAGACCAACGAAAAGCTGACCAAGCTGGCCGAGAGCGAGATCAACGCGGCGGCGCTGCAGGGGGCGTAATTTAATCTCCGTCGTGGTCATTCGCCCGCGGTAGTCCCGGCCCTCGTGGCCGGCAAAACG
>DATFDL010000735.1:0-9508 GCA_035252155.1 Pirellulales bacterium
GGCTCGCGCCTTCTGGAAGTGGGACGAGATGCTTACCGCAACGCGGATGAATCTGTGCTGGCGATGTTGCAAGGGCTCGAATACGTTCCCGTTCATCGCAACAATGGTATCGATGCGATTCTGAAGCAGGAGTTTGATGGTGGTCCTGTAACGATTCGGGTACAACGCCTAGGGGAAACTCTTCTTGATGCCGCGTCGAAGCTTTCCAGAGCTTCGGCGGGCAAAGGCGCGAAGCTGATGTTTGTGGTAACTCTAGCGCGGGGCGGTTGTTTTGAGTTTGCAGACGAGTTGCCGACTGGCGTCATCGCAGTTGAATCACCCGCGTTGGCTGTCCGCGATCACCTCGATAAGACGAGGGGTGAAAAAGGGTTTAGGTGAAAACGGGGTCAGAACGGCTAAACCGATTCGGAGGTCTCGTCCACGTCGACGCCGGTTCGGACGCCTCCGTCGATCCTTGCTTGCCGAAAAAGACAAGTGTCACCGCCCAAGGCCAAGAAAGTTGCCAACTGCCAGTTCGGCTGCTACCATGCCGTGAAACCACACGGCGGCCGGCTCCTTTTACCCCTCATCAGGAGATCCTGCGATGGACCAGCAGTTCGCGTGTCCGCATTGTACCAGGGCGGTTTCGGTGGCGGCGTCGTTCAGCGGCCAGATGCTGGCCTGCCCTTATTGTTCGGGCAAATTCAGCGTGCCGCGGTTCTCGGCGGCTGAACCCGCAGCTCCCCAAATCAAACAGCCGGAAGCGCCCCAGATCAAAAAAAAGCCGGTAGGCTCAGCGCGGCGGACGAAAAAAACCGAGGACGGCGTGCTGGCCAAGCTGAAACAGCCTTATGTTTTGGCCGGCGCGGTACTGCTGGGCGCCTTCTTCGTGCCACTCTCGATTTATGTGGTGGTGCTCATGGCTGGGGCCCTGTTCCGAACGCCGGATGCCGGTCATGAGCCGGTCGAAGTGGCCTCCGCCGTCGGAGCCGCCGAGCAGCAGCCCGCGCCGACCGAGACTGCCCGCGCCACGCCCGCGGTGCCACTTGCGAACAACAATGTCGGTCAGCCGGTGGCGACGCCCAATGTTGCGCCCATCTCTCAGCCGGCGAATGTCGTTCCGGGCCAGGTCACCCCCATGTTTCCCGCCACGCAGCCCGTAGCAGTACAGCCTCAGCTGACGCAACCTCCCGTAGCGCCGCCCGCGGCGTTCCAGCCGCCCGGCGCTGGTCTTGCTGCAGCTCCGGCGGCCGGGAATGGTTCGGGCATACCGGGTAACACCGAACTCGAAGCGACCCGATTGGTCGACCAGGTCGAACCGTCGGTGGTGATCATCGACATCGGCACCAGCTTGGGCAGCGGCTTTGTCTATGACATGCAGGGCACGATCGTCACTAATTACCACGTGATCGAAGGGGCGAAGAAAGCAGAAGTCAAATTCACCGACAAAACCAGCGCCGAAGTGACCGGCTTTCTGGCGATCGCGCCGGGCAAGGATCTGGCCCTGCTGCGGATCAATCCGGCGGGCCACGCGCTGAGGCCATTGCGCGTCGCACCGACGCGGCCACACAAGGGCGAATCCGTGTTGGCCTTCGGCGCTCCGCGCGGCCTGGGCAGCACCGTCAGCGACGGCATCGTCAGCTCGTTGCGCCAAGGCACCGAGCTGCGCGACGTGTTCAAGCAGATGACCGGGGTGGACGTCTACACCGAGCATCAGCACTACGATCTCGACGCCTTCTGGATTCAGACCACCGCCCCCATCTCGGGCGGCAATAGCGGCGGGCCGCTGGTGAACCTGCGGGGCGAGGGGGTGGGCCTCAACACCTGGCACCGCACCGACGGCCAAAACCTGAACTTCGCCATCTCGGCCGAGCACATTGGGCGAATGATGGCCGGCACTCAAAGCGGCGTGCAACCTTTGGCCAATCTGCCGCCCCCGCGCGAGCAGCCCTTGGCCGCCGGCACGCCCCAGCGCACGCTAGAGTATTGGGAAGAGGTATCGCGGATCAACCGCACGCTGGCCGGGCGGATTAAAAAGCTTCGCCAGCCGCCGATTCCCGACGACCCGCGGATGTTGGTCGCCATGTTCCCCAAGATTTCGGGCACGTGCAAAAAACTGGGCGAGATGCTGCCCGAGGCCGCCGCCAAGCTCAAGGCCCTGAAGATCGACGACGTCGACCAAGAGCTGGTCGGGCTGGTGACGGTCGACGCCCTGACCTTGGAAAAAATCGGCGAGAACCTGCGTGACTTGGCGGTCGACGTCAAACTGCTGAAAAAAGTGGTTGCCCCCTTGGACACCGAAATTTTGGCCAAAAAAGCCTACGGCAAGTACGACGACCTGGAATTGGGCGCGGCCTACGACGTACTTCGGATCAAGCTGACCAACCGCTATGGGTTGACCTTCGCGAGCCTGCTTACCGACGGCCCGCGGACGAAGCCATCGAAGGCCAACGAGGCTGTGGCCTCGGCCGATGAATCGCAACCGGCCGATGGTGGCCCATCGCCGGCCGACGCCGAGCGCGAGAAAAAGGCGTCGGCGAAGCTGCAGTTGGCCAAGCAACTCGGCAAGACCGACGCCGCCAAGACGCGGCTGCAAAAGATCGTCGACGAGTTCGCCGGCACCAAAGCGGCCGACGAAGCCGCCAAGTTATTGAAGGAGTGGTGATGTCGGACCGAGCGGCGTAGGGCGGGCCGAGCGACGCGAGTCCCACCGTTTGGCCGAATCGCACTTGCCGCATCGCGCCACCGGAAATCGGCGGCGCTCGCAGTTTCGTTCCGCTCCGGGTTACGTAAGACATCGGATTTATGGTTGGGTAGCTCGATCCCCACGCGCGCGAGCGCGTCTCGATGTGCTCGATTTCGGGCGTCGAATTCCTGGGCCATCCAGCGAGCGGATACGCTGCAGTTCGACCTTCGTAAAGCGATAGTCACAGCACGTGCCAAGGAACAATACCGTGGTGAGCGGGCATTGCCAGGCCGGTTGGAGCGATAACCGGTCGAAGTTGCCTTTCCAATCGATGTAGATTTGGCCATTGACCTTGGCCTCAAGTCCATCCGTTCGAACCGTGCATGCCACGGTGTTCTCGCCCGGTATTAAGATGCCACGATCGGGATGTGATGTTTCGTTGACATGCCATTCCTTGCCATCGAGTAAAAACAAGCCGCCGTTGCCGAATGCCGTCACGCAATACATGAATTGTCGTGTGCCGCCGGCGACCAGCCCCAAGTTGAAGTTCTCATGACGCGCGCCCGGGCGATCGGGCAGCTCGAAGACGACCGTCAAAACGTATTCGTCCGGCACGGAATAGGGCATCATGACTCGCGCCCAAAGGACGCGTTCGGGCGAGATGAGGTTTTTGCCGTCGAAGCGCCATACTCCGTTCACGACATCGCGATCCAAATCGATCGTGGCGAGCAGATTCACTGGTTTGCCGATCGTTTTGTAGGTTGGTTTGGCAGGCGCCTCGGGCATCTCAGGCTGGCTTTGCTCGACGGCTTCGCCCGTCGATGCGGCGTGCTGCGCGTCGGCATCTCCGCTCGGCGGTGAACCCGCGCTCGGTAGAAGGGACTCATTTGGCTCTGCGACGATTGGCCGCGCCGGCAGCGGCTCGCTGCTGCGGACAATTTGTGGATCTTGTGGCGGCGGCGGATCTGGGATCGGTGCAGCCGGGCGGCTTGGCGAGGCATTCGCCATGGGGTCTACGGCACTCTGGGCCGACGCACTCGCCTCAGCAACAGGCCCCGGAGTGGCGGCTTGCCCGGACGCATCCTCGACAACCTCGGCGAACGATGCCGCCTGGATTCGATCGGCGGCCGCGGCCCGAGCCGCGGCGATCGTTTCGCGATATGACTCCTCAGCGGCCGGCTTGCCGAGGGGTAATAGCATCAGCCCTCCGACAGCAGCCGTTCCGATCAGCAGGCCAGCCGCAGCGGCCGCAATAATCACCGGTTCTCGCCAAAACGGTCGGCGAGGCTGGTCGGTATCCTCGACAGGCGCGGCGCGCGGCGCCACGAGCGGGAACATGACCTCCACTGCACCACCGGCTGGAAGCTTCGCGGCGGCTGGAAGCATCGTGGCCAGCGGCGGGACCCGCGGCAAGTCGGGCGGAGCCGGCGGCGTCGCCCACGAACCAGGCGGCACGATGGGCTGGGGCGCCGTCTGCGTCGTCGATCGCAGCCGCTCATCGTAAGCTTGGCGTTTTGCCGGATCGAGCAGGCAAAGCCTCGCGGCCGACACCTCGTTGAGCAGTTTTTGGCTCAGCGCGCCATGAGGACCCGACTGCAACGACCGCAAATGAGCCATCTGTCGGTCGGCCGCCGACTCGATCACATCCGCATCGTCTTCAAACAGTTCCAGTCCGAGCAGCCGATAGTGGTTTGGGGGCTGGTCCTTGGGCGGAATGCCGAACCATTTGTAATAGGGGTCGAATGAATCGGACATAGCAGGTCGTCAGGCGCGCGGTCGAACGGCACAGCGAAGTTTGTTCAACGCTTCATCAAAAGTCCCACTCCCGTACAACGTCTTTCATCAAACTTGCCAATGATCCCGATCACCGGGGCGCCGCCGAAGCCTAACTTTTTCTTGGCCCCGCCACCGGTGCCGCCGAACCACGCGCTCTCATATGAATCGCTCTCGTCGAGTGTACCGTCTTTGACGCGCATGAAAACAATCGACAGCCCGTCCACATAAAGACCGGCTTTGACGATGATGCCGCCGACGGCGTAGCCTTCTTTGGCCTTTGCGATGACTAGCATCTTGGGTTCGGACCCGTGCTGGTCGCCCAGCAGTTCTTTTCCGTCGGTGGCGCGAAAGATCGGCCTAACCGTCTGAACAATCTCGCTTCCAAAGCCCGGCGTTGTTCCAATCTCGAGGCCGAGGAGAAGGCCGCCGTCCGGCGCCTGGTCTTGGAAGATCGAACCCCGCGCCGTTCCTAAAATCTCGGTGCCTCCGGTGATGGAAACATCGCCGGTTTGATTCACGGGAGCTTGCCCTGGCTGGGACGATGACGACACGGATGGCGGCTCGGCGCCGCTGCCACTGACTTGCCGCACCGTCAACTGGGCAGCCTGGATCAACGCCATCGATTCGGCTTGGTCGACGGTCGGACAAGCGATGGTGACTACGACTTGCCGGCGGCCCTCAAAACGAAAAATGTCGGCCGACTCGATGGATCCCTCCGCCATGAAATAAGTCACCCGAACAGCCCGCTTCCCGCCGACTCGACCCGCTTCGACCGCATGCACGGTATGCTTGTCTCGCAGGACCCTGATTTCGCAGGGCAGCGTTTGCTCAAAATAGGTTGCTCCGTCGGTGGCCGCAGGTGGCTCGCGCACCTCAGCCTGGATGACGGCACGACGGCCATTGGCAGACGTGGGTCCAACCCAAATCCAACGCCGTCCCGTGCCCCCTGCCGGCAAGCGGATTGCCTCCGGCGCCGCGGGACCGGCCGCTGGTAGGAAACCTGTCGGCAAACGCATGGCATGTCCAGCGAAGGTGACTTCGGGCCCAAGCTGAGCGATCGTCCGAGCGTCCGCCACCCAATGGGGCCGATCCGCCGAATCTGCCACCGAAGAGCTTATTTCGGAATTGAGCTTTTCGTTCAGCCGAGAGCGAGCTAGTTGCGGCCCAACCACCGTGGCGGCGACGCCCGCACAGCACACCAGGCACAGCGTCGCTGCCGCGCCCAGCAAAGCAATGAGCACGGCAAACCGTTTATAGTAGGGGTCGAACGAATCGGGCATGGCAAAGGCCTTCACCGTCTGGCATGTCGTCTTCCCGTGCAAAAGCATACCGATCCGCACACTGAAGGTCTACCACACCGCAAACCGGCCGCGGGTGATTTAAGTCCGCAGGGTGGCGATGGGGCCGATGGCGTGAAACAGCCCGACCCGCCGCAACTGGTGCGCGGCATCGGTCTGTGGCAGGCGACCTCCCTGAACGTGGCCAACATGATCGGCGTCGGCCCGTTCATCACCATTCCGCTGTTCTTACAGACGATGGGTGGGCCGCAGGCACTGGTGGGTTGGCTGGCCGGGGCGGTGCTCGTGCTTTGCGACGGCCTGGTCTGGAGCGAATTGGGCGCGGCGCTGCCCGGCAGCGGCGGCACCTATCATTATCTGCGCGAAATCTTCGGCCGCTTGCCTGGAGGACGGCTGCTGCCGTTTCTTTTCATCTGGCAGTTCTTGCTGAGCGGGTCGCTGGAGCTGGCCTCCGGCTATATCGGCGCGGCGGGCTACCTGAACTACGCATTGCCCGGCCTTAATGAGACGTTGGCGGAATGGCACGTACCGCATGCCCACCACATGGTGGCGGCGGCATTGGCGCTGGCCGTGGCCGCGGCGTTGTGCCGGCCCGTCCGCTCGATCGGCCGCCTGGGGCTTGTGATGTGCGGCGGAACGCTGCTCACCGTGCTGACCATCATCGTCGCGGGGTTTTGGCATTTCAATGCGGCGCTGGTGACGCTGCCCGAGGGCGCTTGGCGGCTCGACCGCGGTTTTGCCCTGGGCCTGGGCGGAGCGATGACAATCGCCGTTTACGATTACCTGGGCTACTACAACATCTGCCATTTGGGCGAAGAGGTGCGCGACCCCGGCCGCACGATCCCGCGGGCGGTGATCGGCTCGGTGCTGATCGTGGCTGCCCTGTACCTGCTGATGAATCTGGCGATCATCGGCGTGGTGCCGTGGCAAGAGGCGATGCGGTCGCAGCACATTGGCGTCGATTTTATCGAGCGGCTGTTCGGCAGTCGCGCGGCTGCGGCGTTCGCCTGGCTGATTATCTGGACCGCCTTGGCGGGTACGTTCGCCATGACCCTGGGCTACTCACGCATCGCCTACGCCGCCGCGCGGGGCGGCGATTTCTTTGGCAGCTTTGCCTGGCTGCATCCGGTGCACCGCTATCCGGCGATCTCGCTGTTTGCGATTGCCGGATTGACCGCGGTGGCGTGTTTCTTTCCGTTGGAGCAGCTGATCGACGCGGCGGTGGTCGTGCGGATCGCGGTGCAGTTTATCGGGCAGATCGCGGCCTTGCACGTCTTACGCACGACGCGGCCCGAAACGCCGCTGCCCTTCCGGATGTGGCTTTATCCGCTGCCCGCCTTGATGGCCCTCCTCGGCTGGCTTTTCATTCTCAGCACGCGCAGCGGCTGGATGCTCCGCGGCGCCGCGGCGGTGGTCGGAATCGGGTGTGTGGTCTACGCGCTTTGGCGAAGCAGGCGGCGCGATTAGAATGAACAGGTCGGTCGCGCGGGCCCAGTTTGAAAAAATGCTAGGAATTATAGCGGCGCAGCGATAGAATCGCTGCTCCAGGCAACGAACGGCGCAGACTCAAGGGGAGATGTTCTAGCGGAGAAGAAACCATGAAATTCGATGAATGGCTTACAAGCCTCCCGATTCAGTCAACGCCCAACGGCGTGCGGCTCGACCTGCGTCTCTACATCTATCCGGACGGTCACGGGAATTTCCTAGTTGAAGACGAGAACGGGAAGGCTCGCACACCGGGCCAACCAGTCAACGACTCCGGCGAGGCCCGCGACGTGTTAGAGAAGATATGGAACCGTGCGATGGGCGCTAAGGAGAAGCCTGCTCCATCTCCTCGAAGGAACACGTTGGCCGAACGGCTTGGAGATCTCATTGGCTCCGTACCTGAACTACCAGCGGACATGGCCGAGCACCATGATCACTATTTGCACGGAGCGCCAAAGGAATGAACCGAGTGTTCGCTGACGCTTTTTACTTTTTTGCGATCCTGAACCCGAAAGATGCGGCGCACCAACGTGCGCTCGCCTACGCGACTCAACATAATGAGCGTGTAATCACGACGGCCTGGGTTCTAACCGAACTCGCGGATGGACTCGCGGCGACTGACAAGCGGCATGTGTTCGCACAGCTCGTCGGCCGCCTTCAGGCGGATCCTGACGCGGAAATCGTGCCTCCCAGCGAAGAACTGATGACTGGTGGCACGGAGCTGTACGACTCTCGTCCGGACAAGAAGTGGTCATTGACCGACTGTATCTCATTCCTGGTGATGCAGCAGCGGGGAATTCGCGAAGCGCTCACTGGCGACCACCACTACGAGCAGGCTGGGTTCACGGCTTTGCTGAAATAGAACGTCGGCAGGCATCACTCGCCCGCCTCCGGGGCGTTGCTAGTCGCGTAGACCTCGGCGCTGTGAGCATGGGCATGTCGTACAGCGGGTAATTCCTTCGTGAGCTGAACGGTCGCCAACACCTGGCCGCGCCGCGATGCTTCGGCCACCGGATCGCTGTCCGGCGGCATCGATCTGCTGTTCAATGTTTCGAAGCGCGGCGGTTCCTCCTTCATCATCCGATTGACCCAATAAATCACGTGCGTCACCGGCTTCCCAACCGCGGCGGCCTCGAGGTCGGCCACCGAGAAGTTGATAGGCAATTCGGTCTTACCGGGCGGGCCAAGTTCCGCTGGCCATGCGCGACCTACTGATAACAGGCCGTACAAAGGCGCGGCGACGCGCTCCGACAGTCCAGTTAGTTGGAATCGCCATTTGATGCCGGGAAGGAACGCAAAGTCTGCGGTCCGAATTGTTCTGACGGGCTCTCAAAGGCAACCTCGAGACCAGCCGGTCCTTGCATGCCGATGTGGCATGAAGGAGCGAACGGCCCGACAGAATCCACCGTGACGGAGCGCTCGTCCTCATTCGCCGCGATGAAGAACGGATCGGCCGAGCTCGACGGATCGCTTTTTCCACGCACGGCCATTTCACGGACCGTGGCGGCGAAATCCGACTCGGAATCCAACCTCAAGGCTTCGTCGGCGTCGTGAATCGCCTTGTCGAATTGCTTCAGGCCGATCCAACACTGGGCGCGGTGGCACAGCATAAAGCTATCGTCGGGCGTCAACCAACAAATACGACGCCTGAGCATGGCGACGCCTCCTTGCAGGATTGGGTTATTCGCTAGCTTAGGTGGACTCGGCAATCCGAGGCAAGACCACCGCTGCTACTGACGCGGCCATGACGATCGTCGGTCAATTTTTGCCAGGATGAAAACGCCACAATGCGACGTCCGCCAGGACCGGCTGACGTGAAACGAGGTTCGGGTTGAAGTGTTCGTCCCAGGGATACCGGCGCTGTGAGTCAGGCCACACGCACTGCAAGACCGGGAACGGGTACGGATGGTAGAACCAAAGCGCGTAGCCGAAGTGCTCCTTGTAATGCCTTTGCTCGACGACGCGGAACATCACCTTATAGTTTTGCAGAACATCGCCCGACTCGTCGAAGTCGCCAAACCGGCGCCCCGCTCGGATCAGCTCACCGACGTTATTGATCATCGTGTGCATCATGCCGAAGTCGAGCCCGAAGACGATCAACTCCGGATGATTGAATGTCTGGTAAAGACCGATCGAATAGGCGAAATTCGGTTCACCATCGTCGGCCGTGATGCCCAAGACATGCCAGCCATGCCCCTGCACGTCGGCCAATAACTTGCGGTCGCGGTCGTCTTCCGGCTTGGGCAACGCCCTGTTGCGAACGTCATTCATCTCGGTTTCTGGA
>DATFDL010000736.1:0-2590 GCA_035252155.1 Pirellulales bacterium
ACCCAGTGCGCCGGCGGTTGAAAACTGCGCGGCGATCTGCGATACTTCTTGGCGACACGCTTTGATCGGGGCGTGGCGCAGCCTGGCTAGCGCGCTTGACTGGGGGTCAAGAGGTCGCAGGTTCAAATCCTGTCGCCCCGATTTTTTTCATTCAGGAGCCGTTCGGCGAGGACGTCGCTGGGTCGTTGCACTTGATCTTCAGCTCTCTTCGCAGCGCCGAGCCAAGTTCAATCTGCTTCGACTTGATGCAGAGTATTTCCATGGCCGCTGGGTTAAAGCATGTCTGGGCTGTGCCTTGCGCGGTTCAAACGCGTTCAGTACGATATTTGAGGATTTCGAGGCGGGGCAGGAAGCGGTTCGATCGCGCGATGTTGCGGCCCGTCGCCGAGTTCGAGAAAGGGACCGCATGGTTGGTCTCTCCTGTGTGAGAAACTGCCCTGCGATATGATCACAAGGCCATCGCCCCGGCGCGCAGACCGAGCGCCGGGGCGTGGGCGGGCGGATGTGGGTCTGATTGTCGGCCGCTTTTATTTCATGAGAGCTTGATCAGCAAATCGCAAAGACCCCAAACGCGTCGTCGTTGCTGGTAGAGGCCGTGTTCCCGACGATGTCCATGCTCGTGAACAGGTCGAGGCAGACGACTCCGCCGCTAGCCAAATAGGCGCCGCCGCCCAAGCCTTGGCCGGTGCGGCCACCGCTGCCGGCCGCGCCACCAGTGGCGGCATTGTTCGTGATCGTGCTGCCGCTGATCGTGAGCGTGGCCGGCGTTCCGGCATTCGTGGGCCAGATCGAAAGGCCGTCGTTGAAGATACCGCCGCCAAAGCCGTCGCCGCCGTTTGCTGCGGGGCCGCCTGCGCCGCCCAGAGCTTGGTTGCCCGCGAGCGTGCAGCCGCTGACGTTGAGCGCAGAGCCCAGGATGTTGGCGATGGCCCCGCCCAGCCCATCGGCGCCGTTCTGGCCGGTCGCACCGGTGCCGCCGAGAGCCTGGTTGCCGGTGAACGTGCTGCGCGTGACGGTGGCCGTGCCGCCGCGGTCGTTGGCGATGCCACCGCCGATGCCGATACCGGCGATCAGGCCGCCCGTGTCTCCACTGCCGCCGATGGCCTGATTGTCGGTAAAGGTGCAACTGCCGACCACCAAGATTGCCGGCGTAGACTTGAAGAATTGAAAGCTGCCGATCGCGCCGCCAGCGGCTCGACCGTTGAGAAGGACGCCGCTGCCAGCGGTGTTGTTGTTCCCTCCGAGCGCGTCGTTGTGGTCGAATTCGCAGTTGGTGATGGTGGCCATCCCTTGAGAGTCCACCGCCCCGCCCTCCGCGTGGCCGATGCGCCCCGGACCGCTGCTGCCGACGAGGTTGGAACCCGCGATCGCCTGATTGTCGGAGAACGTACAACCGTCGGCGGCGAAATATTGGCCGCCGTCGTTCACTATCGCGCCTCCGTGGGCCCAGTCGATTCGGTAGGCCCCCGAGGCCTGGCTGCCGTCGCCGCCATTGCCGGCGATGGCCTGATTGTCGACGAACGTACTATTCCTGACGGTGAGCGAATCCGGCCCCTCGCTGTGGATGGCGCCACCGGCCGTCTCGCCGAGGACGCTCCCGGTGAGCTTGCCGCCGTCAGCAGCACGGGCACGATTGCCGATGAAGGTACAGTCAACAACCGTGGCGGTCGCGCCGGCGCCTGTGTTATCCGTATTCCAGATGGCGCCTCCCTCTACGTAAGCGGACCCGACCTGGCCCAGGGCTTGGTTGCCAAGGAACGAGCAATTGACGACGCTCAGGACGCTGCCTGGGCCATTAGTGATGGCGCCCCCGTGGTCGAGCGCCGCGTTGTTCGCGAAGATGTCGTTGGCGAGGTTCACGGTGCTGCCACCGTTGAGAATGGCCCCGCCCCCGCCGCCGCCCTGGTTCTGCCCCCGCACGTCACCTTTGCCCAGTCCTTGCGTGATGGTCAGGCCGTTGAAGGTGACGGTAAGCCCCCCGCTGATGTCGAAGACGCGGTTTGCATTGTTGCCACTGATGGCCAGCAGGCTTGCGCCCGGGCCTTCGATGCCCAGGCTCTTGTTGATCGTGATTTGGTCGCTGGTCAGGGTGATCGTCTGGCCGTTGAGGCTGGGTGCTAACATGATCGTGTCGCCGCTCTTGGCGCCGGTGATCGCATCCCGCAGCGAGCCCGCCCCGCTGTCGAATGCGTTCACAACGGTCAATGTGCTTAGAAGCGCGCGGTTCTCGAGGACCTCCAACTGCGGCACGAAGCGGCGCGCACGTGCATGGTCTCGGCTTTGCTTCCCAGGACGACGAGAAATGAACCACATAGCGAGTGTCTCCGATTCAAGAGGTCGGTCTGCGATACAATGACAAGGCCATCACCCCAGCGCGCAGACCGAGCGCCGAGGAGATGCCGGGCCGGTGCGGGTTTGCTTGCCGGCCGCTTCAATTTCATGAGAGGTTGATCAGCAAATCGCAAAGACCCCGAACACGTCGTCGTTGCTGCTAGAGGCCGTGTTCCCGATGATGTCCGTACTCGTGAGCAGGTCGAGGCAGACGACCCCGCCGCTAGCGAAATAGACGCCGCCGATGCCTTGGCCGACG
>DATFDL010000737.1:0-7710 GCA_035252155.1 Pirellulales bacterium
TAGGGTGGGACGAGCTTGCGAGTCCCGCCGTTTCAGCCAGCAGCACGCTGCAAGGTACAATGCGCCCAATGGTGGGACTCGCAAGCTCGTCCCACCCTACGGCTGTTCCCGTCGGTATACCCTGGAAAACGGAATGAATTCCGTTCTACGTTTGTTGTTTACTTTGATCTTCCTTCTGCTGGGTGGCGTGGCATTCGCGCCGGCCCCGGCGGCCGAATACGACCCAGCGATTTACATGAGTCGCGCGCAAGAGCGGCATGGCGATCCCGAGCAGGGACGCCGGCTTGTACAAGACGTCAACCGCACCCATTGCCTGCGGTGCCATAAGATCGGCGATGCAGGCGAGCAGGTCGGCCCCGACTTGTCGAACGTGGGCGGGAAGCTGGGACGCGAGCATCTGATCGAGTCGATCCTCGAACCGTCGCGGCAGATTGTCGAAGGGTTTCGCGGCATCACGGTCGAAACCGAAGAGGGTCGGGTGCTCACGGGTTTCGCCGCCTCGCAATCCGACGGCCAGCTTCAGTTCGTCGATGCGGAGGGACAGCGGATTTCGGTTCCGCTGGCCAGCGTCGCCCAGCGCGGTGTGCTGGCCGTCTCGCCGATGCCCGAACGCATGGCCGCGATCTTTTCGCCTGACGAGTTTTGCGATCTGGTGGCGTATCTCGAAACGCTGCGGGCCGCCGGACAGTCTTCACCCGGCAGCGGTGTGGTCGGCCCGGTTTCGCTGCCGGCTGGTTTCGAGCGGCAGGCCGTCGCCACGGGCCTGACGGGCGCCACCGCGCTGGCCGTTGCCCCCGACGGACGCATTTTTGTGGCCGAGCAAACCGGCTCGCTGCGCGTCGTCAAAGACGATCGCTTGCTGAGCGAACCGTTTGTCACGCTGGCGCTCGACGACCAATGGGAACGCGGCCTGATCGGCGTGACGCTCGATCCGCACTTCGCCGAAAACGGCTACGTCTACATATTGTCCGTGCGCGGCGATCCTTATCCGCATCATTGCCTTAGTCGGTTTACGGCGGATGGCGACGTAGCCGTGGTCGACAGCGAACGCGTGTTGTTTGAAGGCGACGATCAATCGAAACTCGGCGGACAGGTGCCGGCCGGCCATCAAGGCGGCGCTGTTCATTTCGGCCCCGATGGCAAGCTCTATGTGGCTATCGGCGAGCAGACCGCCGAGCAGCCTGCCCAGTCGCTCGAAACGCTGCTGGGCAAGATTCTGCGGCTGAATGCCGACGGCACCCTGCCCGCCGACAATCCTTTTGTCAGTCAGGCGAAAGAAAAGTACAGGTCGATCTGGGCCCTTGGCTGCCGCAATCCCTACACGTTTGCCATCGACCATGAATCAGGGTTGATGTTCATCAACGACGTGGGCGGCAAGTATGAAGAGATCAACCAAGGCCGGGCCGGCGCCAACTACGGCTGGCCGGCTGTCGATCACGGGCCGACCAGCGACGCGCGGTATCAAGGTCCCGTGTTCTGGTATCCACAGGCCTCGATTTGCGGCGGCGCGTTTTGCCCCCGCGGCGATGCGCCGCATGCCTTCCCCGACGAATACCGCGGCCGATATTTCTTCATGGACTTCGTGCAGGGGTGGATCAAAACGCTCGATCCCGCTTCGACCGAGCGGCCGATTCCGGCCGAAGTTTTTGCGACCGGCCTGGCCCGGCCGGTCGATTTGGCGTTCGCGGCCGATGGTTCGCTGTATGTGCTGCTGCGCAACGCCTGGGTGAAAGATGCGCAGTTCCAGCCCCGCACAGGGTCGTTGCACCGCATCCGCCCCGGCCCTGGTTTTTGAGCCAGACCCTGTACATACTTGGTGCGCCGTCTCGTGGGGGCGAACGGCGTGTCGTCGCGTGCGGGGCGGCGCGAGGCCGCATCGCAATTTGCGGAATGCCACAGTTTGTAGTTCGTAGCGTGGGACGAGTGAAACGAGTCCCACCTTTGCCTCACCATGACCGCGCCAGGTGGCGCATGCGAAAGGTGGGACTCGCAAGCTCGTCCCACCCTACGGCCGAAACGAAAGGCCCCCTCGATGAAATGGTTACTAAGCTCATCCGTCGTTCTCGCGGCGCTGCTCATTGCGGGACATTCCGCCCGCGCCGGCGAGAAGCAGCAACGACCGAACATCGTGTTTATCTTCGCCGACGATCATGCCTATCAGGCCATCAGCGCCTATGGCAAACTCTCGAAACAAGGGCCGCTCAATCAGACGCCCAACATCGACCGCCTCGCGCGCGAGGGCATGCGATTCGACCGGTGCGTGGTGACCAACTCCATTTGCGGGCCAAGCCGGGCCTGCATCCTGACGGGCAAGTATTCGCACGCCAATGGTTTTTATAACAACACCAACAACCGCTTCGATGGGTCGCAAGTCACCTTTCCCAAGCTGCTGCAGGCGGCCGGCTATCAGACCGCCATTGTGGGCAAATGGCATCTGGTGAGCGAACCAACGGGCTTTGATTACTGGGAAATACTGCCCGGCCAAGGCCAGTATTACAACCCGCCGATGATCCGCGGCGGCCAGCGCGTGCAGCACGCGGGCTATACCACCGACGTGATCACCGAGCGGGCACTGGCCTGGCTCAAGGATGAGCGCGACAAGGACAAGCCGTTTCTGTTGATGTGCCATCATAAGGCGCCGCACCGTGAGTGGGAACCGAACCTGAAAAACCTCGAACAGTTTGAGGGACATGAGTTCCCCGAGCCGGAGACATTGTTCGATGACTACGCCGGACGCGGCGCGGCCGAGCGGACGCAAGACATGACGATCGCTCGGACGATGAACGACCGCGATTTGAAGCTCGTGCCGCCCCGCGCGCTCACGCCCGAACAACGCGAGAAGTGGGACGCTTATTACGACCCACGCAACGAAAAATTCCGGGCCGCGAAGCTCACAGGCCGCGACCTCGTGCGCTGGAAATATCAACGGTATATGCACGACTATTTGGCCTGCATCGCTTCGGTCGACGAAAGCGTCGGCCGGCTACTCGATTACTTGAAAGAAGCCGGCCTGGAGCAAACCACGCTGGTGGTTTTCTCATCCGATCAAGGCTTCTACTTGGGCGAGCATGGCTGGTTCGACAAGCGCTGGATCTTCGAAGAGTCGCTGCGGACGCCGCTTTTGGTGCGTTGGCCGGGGGTCGTCGAGCCGGGCAGCGAGAATGCCGACCTGGTCTCGAACGTCGATTTCGCCGAGACCTTTTTAGAGGCCGCCGGAGTGGACGGGCCCGACGAGATGCAAGGCCGCAGCCTGGCGCCGATCCTCCGGGGCAAAACGCCCGCCGACTGGCGAACGAGTTTTTATTACCACTATTATGAGTACCCCGGCCCTCACAACGTACGGCGGCATTACGGCGTGGTGACCGACCGCTACAAGCTGGTCCATTTCTACGAGCCGGATGTCGACTACTGGGAGTTGTTTGATCGCCAGGCCGATCCGCAGGAACTGCAAAGCGTCTATGGCCAGGCGGACTATGCCGACACGCAAAAACAGTTGGCGCAGGAGCTCGCTCGCTTGCGGAAAGAGCTGAAGGTTCCCGCGACCGACCCGCCCGAGGCCGACATCAAGCCCCGCCGGCGCTGATAAGACCGGTTGGGCCTAACGGCTAAACCCTAGCGGTTTGAGCCAAGCGGCACGGCGTGACGAAAACAACGAACAGAGACCCTAGGGCTGGCAATTCTTGGAGGGTCGAGTACGAAAAAATTGACGCAGATCACCCAGTCTAACTATCGTTGAAGTCGTGACCAACCCATCCTGGTTCCGCGAGGGCGAGACGAGATGTTGCAGATGATCAAGCGGTTTTTTGGGGCAGGCAGCCGTCGCAAATCACCTCGTCGCCGTCAGGCTGTCTGCCGTGTGGGCCGCTCTTGGAGCTCGCTGGACCGGATGATTTCGATCGAACATCTCGAAGCTCGCGCGGTTCCGACCGCGACGCCCATCGCTGCCGTGGGCGTGCCGGTAAGCGGTTTCGAGGCCTTCGCGCTCAACAATGTGCCGGTGGCCACCTTCACCGCGGGCGACGGCAGCCAGCCGCCCGGCAACTTTCTGGGCGTGATCAACTGGGGCGACGGCACGACCACCACCGGCACGGTCTCTGAGTCGGGCACGACCTACACGGTGTCGGGAAGCCACACCTACGTTTTCGACAAGAGCTACACGATCATCGTCGGCATTCAACTGGATTCGAACCCTGCGACTTTCGTGAACAGCCAGGCCACGATCGCGGCGATTCTGCCCGACGGCACGCAAGGCACGCCGACGCAGCGGTTCGTCCATGAAGAGCTGGTCGACCTTTTGCAGCGGCCGGTGACGATTGATGAGGTCAACTATTGGGTCGGGCAATACGAAAAGAACCATGAGGACCGCCAGACACTT
The DNA here is from genome assembly GCA_035252155.1 of Pirellulales bacterium. Classification (GTDB taxonomy): domain Bacteria; phylum Planctomycetota; class Planctomycetia; order Pirellulales; family JAICIG01; genus JAICLL01. The sequence goes on from DATFDL010000737.1 coordinate 4,376, forward strand.
TGCCAGATGATCATTGAGTTCACGCCGCCGTTCGAATATCGCCGGGGCGAGATCGACAGCGCGTATCAGACCTATCTGCACCGCGCGGCCGACAAGCCGGGCGAAGATTATTTCTTGAACGAAGTGATTCTCAGTAACGGCGCGCACAACAGCCTGGGAACCGAAAAGCGCACCGCCGCCTTGCTGATCAACTCGGACGAATACTACAACAAACGGGCGGGCGGCACCGTCGACGGCTTTATCACCGCCGTCTTTGAAGACGCCCTAAAGCGCGCCCCCACTGCCAACGACCTGGCGTACTTTGGCTACGCGCTGACCCACGGCTTCTCACACATCGACTTCGCTACCACCATCCTCAACAGCAACGAATTCAACGTCCGCTCGATCAACAACCTCTACGAGCGCTATCTCGGCCGGCCGGCCGATCCGGTCGGTCTGCAAAACTTCTTGTTCAACGTGGCAACGGGCTACGGCACCGAATCGAACACCGAAACGCTGCTTGACACTGACGAATTCTACGATCGGGCCGCGGGCATTCCGTTGACGCAAGGATAGTTCTCTGCGGGAGATCTCTCGGTAGCGGGCTTAGTGCAATTCGGCGAGGTGGCTGACTTCGTGAGAAGTCAGGTCTTTAGCGAGGTACGGCCAGAATTCGCACGAATTCTGCTACCCAGTGCGCGCCGTCCATGCGAGATTCGCTGAATCATCCGAGCTATGTTATCGCGGGTTGCTCGCACTGCCGTGCCGTGTCGCGGTCCGGGCAGCCGGCTGGGGAGCGGCGAGGCCGAGAGCCGCGCGAGACTGCACCCCGGAGCGGACCAGCGCCGCCCGCACCGCCACCCGCGTGGTGAGATCGGCAAACCGCTCGCGCTCGTCCGCATCAACGTTTTCCAGCCGTTCGGCCAGCCGCTGCACCCCGGAGTGGTTAAACTCGGCCGCGCGATGAACGCTGGCCAAAAAGGAGATGGTCTCGCGAAAATTATGCTCGGCGTTGTTGACCACCAACGGTTGGAACGTCTTGGCCAGGACGCTGACGCCCACATTGTCGAGCCGCACGAACGCATCGAGCTTGCAGCGCACAAAATCACGCCCGTCGCTGCTGCGCAGGTAACTGGTGCGCAGCAGCAGGACGCATTGCCCGCGCACCGGTCGCGGCAGCAGCGATCCCGTATAATTGCCGTCGGCATAGACCAGGTGCAGCTCGGGTCCGTGTTGCAGATATTCCAGGCGGCCGCGGGTTCCCGCTTTGTCGTTGGCGTCGAACGTCGCTTCGGCAACGCGGTTCAACGAGACTTCGCTGATGCCCATCACCTCCCACAAATTGACCACCACATCGGGATGCTCGACGAGAAACAAATAGAGGTTCGGGTCGCATTCAATCGTCTGGGCCGGCAGGCACCGGAAGATGGTAGGGTTGGCGAGAACCGAGGAGATTTTGTTCCGCGCTGCGCGGTCGAGCCGCGCATAGGGAATCGCCCGGACCGCCTCTTCACGCGCCGCGCGGCTCGACGTGCCTTGCGGCGATTTGGCCGCTTTGGCGGTCTTGGCGTGCGGGGCCGCCCGCGCCGTGCCGGCGCTCAGCACGAAGACCATCAACGCCAGGCATCGAAAACCAGGTCGCATCGCCTTTTGCAACATATTCCCCCCCCGAGGCCCGGCTAACCCGGCGGAAACGATTGGGCTAACCTTTCCGGTCTTACCAATAATTCGGCTGGCGACTCGAAACCGGCCCAGCGAAATTGGCCGGTTCCGCGCGATTTGGCCGGCGCACCGGCGTTAGCATCTACGCACGATTGGACTTGTGATGGCCGGCCCGCCCCGGCACAATGCAGCCCCGCCAGCCCCCGGACGAATCGTCCAGACTTGGTAGCAGAATTCGTGAGAATTCTGGCCGTAACTCGCGGACGACCTGACTTCTCACGAAGTCAGCTACCGGCGGATGAGAAATCCGGGAAAAGAGAACCATCCACGGAAGGAGATGGGCGTGCGAGGTAAAACAAGCAAGCCCGGCAAGCGGCGACTTGCCGCTCTTTTGCTCGGTCTGTGCGTGACGACGCTCTGCGTTGCGGTCTTCGGCCGTTACCGCCAGACGCTATTGGTCCTCTATTTGAAAGCCGAGTTGGCGAATGTGCCTGATGACCGGGTGGGCGAGGTGTTACGAAAGCTGGCCGACTTGGGCGAACCGGGCCTCGACGCCTTGACCGATGCGCTGAGCTCACCGCGGGCCGTCGTGGGCAACATGGCCTACGAGACCCTTTCCGATGAGCTGAACGCATGCGCCCGGCTGGAACCTCTCGATGCGCACGACCGATTGAGGGTGCTCGCCGCTGCACTGGCCGCTCACGTCGATCAGCAGCCGCCGACTGCGCGCGGTGCTGCGGCCCGGCTGGCGGTCCGGGTGCTGCTGTGGCCCGCCGATTCGGCGCCGGGCGACCGCAGCCCGATGGTGGCCGACTGCGAGCACGTGTTGCAGGCGGCGGGCGCGCCGCCGAAAAATTCGCCGAAACCGCGTCAGGCTACAAGCCGGCCGGCACAACGCCAGAGCGCTGCCCGAACTGCGGCTGAGCCACGTCGCCTTGATGCTGAGTCGCGGGCGAACCTGCCGGATACCACGATTCCGCCGGCCGACTTTGAGCTGCCGGAGCTGGCGCGCGCGGCGACTGACAATCGAACCGTCAGCGGCGACGCCGCGGAGCCGGGCCGATTTGATGCTACCGGCACCGCCGCCATGCCAGGGCAGGCGTCGGCCGCAGCGCCCGCCGAAGAACGAAAAGCTCCGGCGGAAACTGAAGCGGCGTTGGTATCACCGACGACACACGAATTACGCGGGCCGGCAAGGCGGCTCAAAACACTCGATTCGCTGGCGTTGTTCAAACAATTGCACGAGTCGGACGACGCGGCAACGGAGGCCGCCGCCGAACTGCAAGCCCGCGGCTTCTCGATCCGGCAAATCGAAGTGGGCATGCATTTGAGCTCCCCCGACGCCCACGAGCGGCGGCTATGGACGGAAGCCCTGCCCGGCATCTGCGGGGTGTCGGCCAAGGCATGGTTGTTGCATCTCAGCCGCGATGAAAACCTAGGGGTCCGCCGGGCCGCGGTCAGCCTACTGGCGACCAGCGGCGATCCGGAAATGCTCCGCCGCGTTGGCGAAGTCGCTCGCCAAGACAGCGATCCGGACCTGCGGCTGGAAGCAGCCCGGGCCTTGGAGGCCATTGACCAGCCAGGGGCGGACCTTCGCGTTGCGCAGTAAACGATTCGGTGGCTGGGGCAGAAGCTGGCCGTGTTAGATTAACAATGGCAAATCGCGTTGCCGGCCAGCGATGCCCCGGTGGTTC
>DATFDL010000738.1:0-3178 GCA_035252155.1 Pirellulales bacterium
CGGTAATGGCATCTGTAGGGAACGGACTCCGTGCCGTTCCGTGACGGGCGAATCGACGTCGCGCTGCCCCGCAACGGAACGACACGGAGTCCGTTCCCTACAGACGTCGAACGCCGGGGCACCTTTGCAGTATGGCTACCCCAGCAACTCAATTCGGCGGCGAAGAGATCTTTGCCGCTTCGCCCGAACGCGTGTTCGCGGTGCTCACGGATCTTGATGCGCTGGCCGCCAGCATTCCGGATCTGGTTTCTTCCGAGCGTCCCGACGCGAACACGCTCCGGTGCGTTGTCAAGCCGGGCTTTTCGTTTCTACGAGGAACCCTGAAGTTGGCGATCACAATTGCCGACCTTCAGCCTCCGCGCTCGGCAACCATGACCGTGGTTGCCCAAGGGATCGGCGTTTCGATGCAAGTGCGCTCGTCGATCGAAATCGAATCGACAGGAACCGGTTCGCGCCTTCGATGGTCCGCCACGCTGGAGCGAATGACGGGCTTGCTCAGTTCCGTTAGCCCGGGCCTGGTGAAGGCGGCGGCCGATCAAACGATCCGCCATGCCTGGCAGCAGGCGCGCCAGCGACTGGGAGAATGACGCGGTTGCCGCGCCGCCGATCGCCGGTTATGGTCGAGTAGGCTTGACGGCCTGGAAGGCCATCCTCCATGCCGCGATCTACTCCAAAACCCATTGAACCCGCCTCACGCGATGCACTGGATTACTCACGCACTTCTTTCGATTCTCGGGTTTGTGGAACCCGCCGATACCCCGAAAGCCGTTGATGACCGGTTGGTAATCGAGCTCTTCGCCGCCGAGCCGCAGCTTGTCACACCCACCGGCATCGCCGTCGACGACCGCGGCCGCGTACTGGTGATCGAGAGCCATACGCACTTTCGCCCGAAAGATTATGCCGGTCCACCGGCCGATCGCATTCGCGTCTTTGAAGACACCGATGGCGACGGCCGCGCCGACCGAATCAGCACATTCTTTGAAGGCACGCGGTTCACGATGAATCTGGCCGTCTTCCACGATGGCTCAGTCTATGTGGCCACGCGCAGCGAAATCTTCCGCCTGCGCGACTCCGATGGCGACGGTCAGGCTGACGAGCGAACGCCAATCGCCCGGCTCGAGACGCCCGGCGATTATCCGCACAACGGGCTGTCGGGCTTTGCTTTCGACTCTGCCGGCAATGTTTACTTCGGCCTGGGCGAAAACTTGGGCGCCAAATATCAGCTCATCGGCAGCGATGGCACGACGCTCACAGGCGGCGGCGAGGGCGGCAATATCTATCGCTGCCGCCCCGATGGCAGCGGCCTGGAGCGCGTCGCCACCGGTTTTTGGAACCCCTTCCATCTCGCCTTCGATGCCTTCGGCCGGCTCTTCGCCGTCGACAACGACCCCGATAGCCGTCCGCCTTGCCGGCTGCTGCACATTGTGCCCGGCGGCGATTACGGCTATCGCTTCCGCAACGGCCGCAAGGGCCTACACCCATTCACGGCCTGGAACGGCGAGCTGCCCGGCACGCTGCCGATGGTGGCCGGCACCGGCGAGGCGCCCTCCGGCATTGTGGCTTACGAATCGGATGGTCTGCCGGCCGATTATTGCGGGCAATTGTTGGTCACTTCGTGGGGCGATCATCGGCTCGATCGCTTTCAGCTTGAGCGGCGCGGGGCGTCGTTTACGTCGCATGCCGTACCCTTCGTGACGGGCGGCGAGAACTTCAGACCGGTTGGAATTGCGATCGCCCCCGACGGCTCGTTCTATGTGAGCGACTGGGTCGATAAGTCGTACACATTACACGGCAAGGGACGAATTTGGCATATCCGCACAAAGAAGCCGGCGGCCGAAAAGCGCACGGCCGACGGTCGTAAACACGGCCTTGCGTTGCCGGAGTATGCGGCAACCGGCGATGCCCGGGCGGAGGCATTGCGACAGGCCAATCACGTCGCTGGTGAACCCGATCTGCTGGCCGCGTTGCACGAGGCCGATCCATTCCTGCAGCAGGCTGCGCGTGCCGGCTTGCGACGAATCAAGGACGATGATCAATTGCTCGCCCTGGCGGCCAGCCGCGACAGCGCCCTTCGCCTGGCGAGCTTATTGACGTTGCGCGAGTCGTCTTACGCTCGGGCGAGAGAGGCGTTGCCCCAATTCTTGCGTGATTCCGATTCCGCCATTCGCTTCGCCGCGGTGCAGTGGATTGCCGAGGCGGGCTTGCAGGAATATCGGCCGCAGGTCGAAGCGCTCTTGGCCGCGTCGGGCACGCGCGAGCTGTTCGAAGGCTGCCTGGCGGCGCTGGAACTGCTCGATCGAGCGGCCAATTCCGCCGCCGCGCCGCCTGACCCAAACAAGGAAATCGCCGGCGAAGAATACGTGGTCCGCTTGCTGCTCGCCGAGGCCACGCCGCCGGCCATCCGCGCTCGTGCCCTGCGGATGCTGCGGCCGAATCATCCGGCGCTAACGCTCGACCGGCTCAAGGGCTGGCTTGTTTCACCCGATGAAGCGGTGCGACGGGAAGCTCTTCGAACGCTGCGCGAAAGCCACCTTCCCGGCGGCGAGGCGCTATTGAGCGAATTGGCGGCCGACGATGCGTTGCCATCTGCATTCCGCGCCGAAGCGGTGATGGGCCTCAGTGGAAAGCGTCCGGAAGAGATCGAACAGTTGCTCACGCTGGCCGCCGGCAACGACCCGATTCTGCGCGGCGAAGCACTCCGTTCCCTGCGAAAGGTGGAACTAAACAGCGATCAGCGATCGCGACTCGAAGCTCTCGCCGAGCGCGAGCCGGCGCTGGCCAAGCTAGTTGCCCTCGTTCTTCACCCGGCTCCAGTCTCGACGGCCACGCCTGCGACCGACACGGCCGTCTGGCTGCGCTTGTTGGAGGGTCCGGGCGACGCCGCGGCGGGCGAGCGCATCTTTTTTCATGCGAAGGCGGCGGGCTGTTACCGCTGCCACCAAATCGACGGCCGCGGGGGCCATATTGGTCCTGACCTGACCACCACGGCCCGCTCGCTCGACCGCCGCCGGCTCATCGAATCGATCGTCGAACCTAGCAAGGAGATCGCTCCCCAGTTTGTCACCTACACCCTGTCAACCACCGATGGCCGGGTGCTCACGGGTCTGCTGGTGAGCGAAGCCGCCGACGGCGCCCAGACCTACGCCGACGCGGAAGGCCGCCTCTTTACGCTGCGTCC
>DATFDL010000739.1:0-9587 GCA_035252155.1 Pirellulales bacterium
ATGAATGGTGGGACTCGCAAGCTCGTCCCACCCTACGGCTGTACCGTCTTCTTCTGCCGCCAATCGCCAGGCGGCGTCGAACGCCCAAAAGCCGTCGCGTTTGCCGGGCAGCCGCCCGGTGCCATAGAGATCGCCGGGTTCGATTTGAATCGTGGCGACGGACTCCAGACGGTCGAGGAATCCGTCGGTGTCGCCAAACGAGACATCGAGCCGATACTCGCCGGGCAAAAGCCGCGGCTGGCGAAATTCGCAGATGAAGGTCGCCCGACGCCGCTGCGAAACGTCGGTCTCCGATTGCACCTGGCTCTGCACCACGCCGATCAGCGTGCCAAAAGCGTCGCGCACAAAGATCGCCACGGCGTGGTCGCTGCGGCCGCGGATGCCATCGACCTCAAGCTGAACATTGAACGTACTGCCGATGGCATACACGTTCGTCGGTCGCATCCGTTCGTCGCAGAGCGAAATTCTCTTCAAGTAAGCGGGTTTGCCAGCCGGTCGCGACCGATGCGATCGCAGGTCGACCACGGCGCCTTCGCCGGCCGCGCAGGCGTGGGCGGCGTATTGCTTGAGGACGTCGGCCGTCGCTCCGGTGCGATGCACCGTGCCGGCGTCGAGCCATACCACGCGCGACGCCAGATTCGAGAGCATGGCGAGTTGGTGGCTGACGACGATCACCGTGCGGCCCTGACGGGTGACGTCGCCCATTTTGCCGACGCATTTTTTTTGAAACGCCTGATCGCCGACCGCCAAGACTTCATCGACGATCAGAATTTCAGGCTCCAAATGGGCCGCCACGGCGAAGGCCAGGCGAACATACATGCCGCTGGAGTAGCGCTTGACCGGCGTATCGAGAAATCGTTCCACTTCGGCGAAGGCCACGATCGCGTCGAATTTGCGGCGAATCTCATGGCGCCGCATTCCGAGAATGCTGCCATTAAGGTAGACGTTTTCGCGTCCGGTCAGCTCGGGGTGAAATCCCGTGCCGACTTCGAGCAGGCTGCCGACGCGGCCGCGAATGAGGGCTTCGCCGGTGGACGGCTTGGTGATGCGCGACAGGATTTTCAGGAGCGTGCTTTTTCCAGCGCCGTTTCGCCCGACGACGCCCACCACTTCGCCCGGCTGAATCTCGAGATCGACATTGCGCAGGGCCCAAAAAGCCCCGCGATCGGCGGCCCGCTCACCGCGCAGCCGCCGCCAAGGAGCGGTCGCCGCCCGAACCAGGCTCTCGCGCAGCGTGCGATACGCCGCGCGCTCGTCGGACTGGCCAAGCAGATAACGCTTGCCGAGGTTACGGACGGAGATTGCGGAAAGCATGGGGCGTTTCGCGGGTAGGAAAAAGAATTAAGGGCAAAAAAATCAAAGCGACAGGTACGCGCTGTGCGCGCGTTAAATAATGTCGGCGAATGAATCCTCGACGCGGCGAAAATAGAAGCAACCAATGAGCAACGCGATGGCGACTCCGGCTGCCGACGCGGCCAAGCCATTCCACGGCATCGGCCCACCAAGCACCGCGGCACGAAACGCCGACACAAGGCCGGTGAGAGGGTTAAGACGTAGCAGAGCATTCAATTTTGGATTTTGGATTTTGGATTTTGGATTTGAGTCCGCATCTGATGCTGAACCCTGAACCCTGAACCCTGAACCCTCCTGCGAACCCTGAGCCTCCGCCCGAACGTCCGACGCCGAACCCTCCTGCATATACACTGACGGCGTGGCGAACATCCAAAGCTGCACCAAGAACGGAATGACGTAACGGAAATCGCGGTAGGCCACGTTCAAGGCGGCTAGCAGCGTGCCCACGCCGATGGCGGCGCAGGCCAAGAGGGCCATCACCACCGGCAGCCAGAACAGGCCGGCGGTGGGCGGCACATGGTAATACGCCATCAGCACGACGAGCATGCCCAGCGCCACGAGAAAATCGACCATCGCCGCGCCCACGGCGGCCAGGGGAACGGCCAGCCGCGGAAAATAGATCTTGGTGATCAGTCGTTCCGAGCCGACCACGCTGTTGCCGGCATTGGCGATGGCGGTGGCGAAAAACGTCCAGGGCAGTAGCCCCGCGAACGCGAAGAGCGGGTACGGCCAGCCGCCCGAATCGACGTGCGCCATCCGGCCGAAGAAGATGCTGAAGACGATCATCATCAACAGCGGCTGCAACACGGCCCAGGCCGCGCCGAGCACGGTCTGTTTGTAACGCACCTTGACGTCGCGCCAGGCGAGAAAATAGAGCAGCTCGCGATATCGCCAGAGCTCGCCCAAATTCAGCCATTGCCAACGGTCGGCCGGGCGAATGAGGGTCGTGCCCGCCGTCGATACGTCGTGTTTCATCGGCGGTTCAATTCCAGTGGGCGAACGTGCGTACAAAGGCGTATGCCAAAACCAAAAAGGCCATGCTGCCCGCGGCCAATCGCGATACCAGCGCATAATTGAATCGCAAGGCGGGCAAGGGCCGCTTGGTGTGCGCCAGTTCGAGATAGGCGGCGGCCAGGCCCAGCACCAGGTAAGTTGGCTCGACGTAACATCGCGTCAGGGTGATCATGCTGGCCGCGTAGGCGCAGATCATCGCCAAGAAAAACGGTCGCAAGGCGGCGAGTTGGGGATCGCTGATCACCACGCCCCGCGCGCCGAGCCGCCGCAGCCGCGCAATGGGAATGGCCAGCGCGCCCAGAAACGCCATCCCGCCCAACGCTCCCAGCTCGGCGAAGCAATGCACGTAAGAGTTGTGGGCCACCAGGCCGGCATGGTCTTGATAGGTGCCATAGCCGATGCCGAACAGCGGCGACTGCCGGAACATGTCGAGGCCGTCGCTCCAGAGTTGGATACGGGCCTGGCCGGTGTCTTCGTCGGTCGAGATGCGCGTCATGCGGCCCGAGAAAGCCACCAGCAGCAGCGGAAATAGCAAGGCGACCAGAGGCACCGTCTTTCGCCAGCCGTAGCGCGACGTGAGCAGCACGGTGAGTCCGACGAGCATCGCCAAAAAGCCGCCCCGCGAGCGAGTGAGCGCGAGCGCAAAGCCGCAAATCGCCAGTGGTGGCAACCAGGCGACGCGGGGCAGCCGCCTGCCGAGCGCCCGCATCCAGCCCGCCCCGCAGATGATCATGCCCAGCAGCAGAATCATCGAAAGATCGTTGGGATCGTTGAAAATGCCGGTGCTCCGCAGCCGCCGCACCTCGCTCACTTCGCCTGTCGCGGCCACCCGGTCGCGTTCGCGCAGTTCGCGCAAAGCGGGCACGTCGATCGCGCCGTGGAATTGAAGCAACGCCAGGCTGGCCACAAGGACGATGCACAGCAACAGCCACTTTAAGAAGCCCAGCAAGCGACGCCGCGAATCGAGCACGCACGGCAGCAGTAAGAAATAGAGCGCCGGCTTGATGAACTCGCGCGCGGCGTAGTGAGCTTCGCCGACCAACCCATGCGCCGCGTGCGAGAGCACTACGGCCGCCAGCATGCCCAGCACGCACACCGAGATCGGGTGCCTTGCCAGCGACGCGGGCGACAGATGCCGGGCGATGCGGGGAGCGTTCAGAATCAAACATGCTACGATCAAGCACCAGTAGATCGGCGCCCCGCGCAGGGAGTCGACGATTTCGGCTGGCCGCACAAACAGCGCCGCGGTCAACAGCAGGAACGATAGATAGCTCACTTAGTAGGTCAGGTCGTTCAGGCTTCATTGTCGCCTTTCGCTCTGCGAAAGGGCGTTCAGCGTTACTTTCGCGGAGCGAAAGACGACACTACGCGCCGGCGTACACGACCGGTTGCGACGAGGGACGAAGTGGCTCATCGGCCACGAAGCTGCGACTTGCCTCGGGCGCCAGCACTACGGGCTGGCGGTTCAAACCCAACAAGCGCCGGGCCACGGCCGAGCGCACGCCGAACAGACGCAGCGCCGTGCAAGCTACGATGCGCGCGTCGAGCCAAAGGGTGTGTACGTGAATATATTCCAGATCCAAGGCCAGTTTGCGGCGGACGCTATCGAGATCGGTGTCGGGCGGAAGATTGATTTGCGCCAGGCCGGTAATGCCCGGCCGCACGGCCAGCCGATTCAAATAGCCGGGAATCTCGCGGCTCAGCCATTGGGTGAACTCGGGGCGTTCGGGCCGCGGCCCCACCAGATCCATCTCGCCGTGCAAGACGTTGAACAATTGCGGCAGCTCATCCAGGTGCAGCCTGCGAATCAGCCGGCCGACGCGGGTCACGCGCGGATCGCGCTGCACGGCCCAGACGGGACCGCTGTGCGACTCGGCATCGAGCCGCATGGTGCGGATCTTGCGCATCACAAATGTCTCGCCACGCAAACCGACGCGCGTCTGCCGATAAATGCCGGGGCCGCGCGACGTCAGGCGGACAACAAGAATGGTGACTGCCATCATGGGCAGGGCGGGGATCAGCATCGCCAGCGCCAGCGCACGGTTGACGAGAGACCGCCCGGTGTTGCGCGTCGGCGACGGCCGCAACGCGGGCGCGCGGGCCGATCGGCGGTTCGCCCGCTTTTCTGCTGGTGTTTCCAATTCGAGCAGCGGCATGGTTCGGTCTCCTAAGGGGTGGTTGCCGGTGCGGCCCAGAGCGCCGCGTCGAGCACCGGCAAGAAGTCACGCAGAAAAATCCGGCAAGCATCCGTTGCTTCCAGTTCGGCTCCCGGCGGCTGATAGACGGCCAATTGCAGTTTGTAGAGCAACGGCTCGCCGCCGAACGTGAAACGCGGCTGCGAAGGGGCTTTCCAAAAGTCACCGGCGCTCCATCCATAGACCACCCGCAGCAAGCCGCCCTCCGACCCGTTCTCGCGAAAGGTCGTTTCCCAGAGGGCCTCATCGGGCCGGTCGTTCGGACGAACCTGCATGCGGCGCGGAGCGTCGACGGTTTGATAATCGCGGCTGGAATAACAGATTTCCGGTGTGTGTACCGAGATCGGGCCAGACGGGCCGGCCAGCACCGCCACTTGCACGCGCTCGTCCGTCACGCGGTGACGGTAGATTCGATTCAGGTAGCCCGAGCACCGCAACATCTTGACTACCGAAGGCTCAAGTGGCTCCGACGAGTCAAGCTCCCAATCGGCGATGCGCTCGGGCACGCTCGCCAGGCGGCGCGGGGCCAGTTGCCGATCGACAGGCTCGGCCCAGCGGTTCTCCAGCCAGCCATCGTAGCCCGCGGCCGTGAGCGTCATCGCGACCAGCGCGAGGCACGGCGCCCAAAGCCGGCGGCGCGGCCCGCCGGGGCCATTATTCGGTTGCGGTGGAATGTTGGTTGTAGTCATGAATGCAACAGCTTCTGTAGGGAACGCCCTCCGTGGCGTTCCGCAAACTGCGATTGGGCGTCGCGCCGCCCTTCACGCAACGCCACGGAGGGCGTTCCCTACAGATGTCGAAGGTGATAAATGCCGAAAATGTCATCCCTCAAACTCGTGTTCCAACTCCGCGAGCCGCACTTGCTCGCGCGGGTTGAGTGCGTCGGTCGAAAGCTTTGCGCGGCGGGCACGCTCGAACGCCGCACGGGCCTCTTGCATTTTTCCTTGCGCCCAACAAGCCAGCGCCAAGTGGAAGCTGGGCCGCGGGTCGGCCGGCGCCAATGAGACGGCTTCGCGAAACAGTTCTTCGGCTCGCGAGGCGTCGTCCGCTTGCAACAACAACCAGCCTTTCGAATCGAGCAACTCCGGATGCCGGCCCGTTCGCGCAATCGCGCGGTCGAGGCAGACCAACGCCTGCTCATACTGCGCCGGATCGTCGGCCAGGAGCATGGCGAGATTGTTCAGGGCAACCACGTTTTCCGGTTGCAGTCGCAGCGCCTGCTCGAACCACTCACGGGCTTGAGGTGAATCGCCCTGCATCATGCGCAGCGTGGCGAGCGAAACCAGCAACATGGCGCTGTCGGGATGCCGCCGCAGCGATTCGGCCAGAAATTGCTCGGCCTCGGCGGCGTGCGCTGTGCCGGCATGCTTGGCCAACACCGTGGCCAAGGTGATTGCCGTCTGCGGCGTGCGATCGTCGGCCGCGTCAATCAGACAGGTCTGAATCGCTTCGGCCACGCGCTCGTTGGCCGCCAACCAGCGGGCGAAGGCGCAGCGGCCCGCGGCATGCCGCTCGGCGGCGCGGCGATAACATGCCTCGGCCCGCTCAGCAAGCCCCGCCGCATCATATAAACCGGCGATGCCCGTCCAGAGCGCCGCTTGTTCCGACGGGGTCTGCTCCGATTCGGGCTGGCGCTTCACAAATTCGTCGATGGCCGCTTCAATTCGCGGCGTCTCGCCCCGTTGTTTCCACCAGGCGACGCGCAACGACAGGGTGCGGAACGCTTCGGTTTCCGGCTCGGCGCGCGACAACTGGTCGAGCCACTCCTGCGCTTCATCCGATCGTCCGTGCCGCAGCAAGAAATCAATCAGCCGAGCCAAGTCGTCGCCCCGCGGCCGATCGACCAGCACCAGGGCGAGCAGTTGGTCCTTGGCGGCCTGCAAGCGGCCGTCGCGCTCGTACCACTGGGCCAGCAGCAGCCGGTCGCTCGTGGTGGGCGATTTTTCATGTTGCACCAGTTGTTCCAAAAGCTGCTGAGCCTCGCGGCGCTGTTCCGCGTCGCCGTGGCGCAGCAGCAATCGAGCGCCGAGCCGTTGATTGACGATCTGATCGGCGTGAGAGAGACCGGCCACGTCGAGCAGCTCGGCGGCGTCGCCCAGCGACTGATCGCCCTGAGCGCCGACCACCAACGCCGCCAACATGCGGCGGGCCAGGGCCGTTTTGGGTCGCAGCTCGAGCACCCGCCTCAGGCAGGCCTCGGCCTGTCGCCGATCGGAGGCCAAATAAAACCGCGCGGCACGCTGCCACACCGCCGGCTCATCGGGCGCGGCCTCCAGCGCCTGGCGATAGGCCACCGCCGCCGCCTCGCGGTCGCCCAGCAACTCGTGGCACTGGGCGATCACGAAGGGGCCTTCCCTGGTGGAAAGCTCGGCCCGAGTTTGCATCTCGTCGAAGGTATGCCGCGCCAGCTCGATCTGTTTACCGCTGATATGATGTTGCAGCAACGCCACCCACGCCCGTGCGTCGGTCGGGGCCGACTCGATGCCGCGCCGCAATACCGACGCGGCTTCGTCGTGCGAGCCGCGCAGGTCCAAAATCTGCCCCAGCCACACCAGCGCGGTCGGATCGTCAGGCCGGTTGGTCGCCTGCCGGCGGGCCGCATCGACTGCCGAATCGAGGTTGCCCGCGCGCACATCCAATGCCAGGTCCAAGCCCGTCAAGCCCATTGACAGGGGCTGGCGAGATTTGAGTTCGTCGAGCAAGGCATGGGCTTCGGCGTAGCGGCCGAGTTGATATAGCCGTGTGGCAAGGTAGCCATAAATCTGCGGTCGGCGCTCGCCCAGACGAAGCGCCGTCGAGTAGGCAGCGATCGCTTCGTCGGGTTGATTGCGCACCTCGGCGAGCCGGCCTTTCAACAGATAGGCGGCAGGCCATTGCGGACGGGCCTGCTCGATTTCCGCTTGCAGCTTGACCGCCGTGGCCAGCCGCGCGTCGTCAGGCTCGGGCGAGCCGGCCGACAACCGCAGCCCCCGGAAAAACCGCCAGACCGTACCCTCCGGCCCTTCCAACTCTTGCAGCCGCCGTTCGTTGACTTCGAGCGACTCCAGGTCTTGCTGCTCCCATGCCAACTCGGCGAGCAGTTGAACGAGCCGCGGGTTCTTGGCATCGAGGCGATGTAGCGATTCCAGCTCTTGCTTCGCTTCATTCGCGCGGCCCTGGGCGAGCAGCACCAGCGCCAACCGCAGGCCGATCTCGTCGTTCGGGCTTTCTGACGTGAGACGGTCGCCGCGCGGCGTTGTGTCAGGCTGGAAAGCCTGACCTACGGCCGAGCGCAACACGCGTTCTGCCTCGTCCAGCTTGCCACGGGCAAGCTGAAGATCTGCCGCCAGCAACGCTTGCCGCCGCGGCGGCAAGCCCGACTCGGCCGCCAACAGCAGGCAGCGATCGGCTTCGTCGAATCGTCGCCATCGCTGCAAGACCGCGCAAGCCTTTTCACAGAAACTGGCGTCGCGCGATTCGGTGGCGGCGTGCACCAGGGCAGCGGCGGGTTCGTCGCTCGGTCCCTCGGCAAATGCCCGTTCGGCTGCGAGCAAGGACCATTCGGTGTCGTTGGGCGCTGCCCGTCGGCCGCGCTCGACAACCTGGTCGAACTCGCGCCATTGTCGCCGATCCGTCGGCATGCCAAGCTGCCGCTCTAGTAAGGCTCGCGCGGCCAAGGTCCAAACCGCCGCCGGCGGCTCGTCGAGTGCGAGCAATTGTTGATATTGTGCGACCGCGTCATCGGGTCGGCCGGCCCGCCCATAAGCATCGGCCAGCTCAAGCCGTCGATCGGGGTCGCCGGGCGCCGACTCGACCGCTTTTTCATGCTCGATCACCGCGCGGTCCCATTGGCCCAAGCGTCCGAAAGCGGCACCGGTTCGAGCGCGCATCCGAGTGCCGCGTTGATCGCCGGCCAGGCCGGGCGCCGCACGGTGCGATTGGTTTGCCAGATCTTCAAACAACTCGGCGGCATGGGCAAAATCGCCGTGCGCCAAACACCACTCGGCACGGAGGATCGCGGTATGGTCGAGCCACTGCTGCTGCAGGTCGGGCGACATTCGCCCCGCGCGGCGGCGGATCTCTTTTTCGAGGCGTTCCAAGGGCAGGCGCGCTTCGTCGGTGTCACCCTCGCGTAGGGCGGCCCGCGCCAACTCAAAGTTCAAGGCCGGTGAATTCGGGTCAGAGCTTTTGAGGCCTTGCTGCCAGGCGGTGCGAGCGCCCGGCAGATCTCCGGCGCGGTCTCGCGACTGTCCTAACCCCAAATAGCCGCGTTCGTCGCGCGGGTTGGCGGCGATCGCCTCGCGGAAATAGCCGACCGCCTCATGGGGATTGCCCGCCGCAAGCGCCTTTTGCCCGGCGGCGACCCGCACCGAGGCGTGCGTGCCGCTCGGGTCGAGGTCCAAGGCGCGGGTCAGGTCGTCGTCGGCGCCGGCCAGTCCGTGCTGCCGGCGGTACTGATAACGCGCCAAGTATGCGTCGGTGGACCGCGGGGCCGCTTCGATCAAACGCTTCATCACGCGATCGGCCAGCGATGCCTTTTCTTGCCGGCCAAGCTGGTCGCCATCGCGGCGCGGGGGCATCTGGGTTCGGTAGGTGTCCGCCAGCCCGACCGCCAGCTCAACGTCGCCCGGCGACTGCTTGAGCGCCTGCTCGAACAATTGAGCGACTTCGTCGGAGGGAATGGCTCCACTCAGCCGCGCCTGCGCCGCCAACGCCAGAGCTTTGACGCGCAGCGCGGCGGCATCGTCACGCTCGGCGCGCAGAATATCGTCGGCCTGATGGACGGCCTCGGCAAAGTATGACAGCTCGTACGACAACTGGGCGCGGCGGCGTTGCAGGTCGAGCCGGTCGGGCGCCAAACCGACCGCCAGTGTGTGAAGCCGCAACGATTCCTCTTTTTGGCGGCGAGTCGCGGCGCCGCGATCGACCAGTTCGACCATCCGCAACCGCTGCTCGGTGTCATCGGGCCGAAGCTTGAGATACTGCCGCAAGGTGGCAGTGGCCCGCGATAGGTCGTCGGCCATCACCGCCCCATCGATCCGCTCA
>DATFDL010000740.1:0-6559 GCA_035252155.1 Pirellulales bacterium
GTAATAGGGCTCGATTTTGACGCCCTTCAGCATCACGCCGCCACTCTCTTCCGAATTGAGCTCTTTGATTTTTTCTTCGAGCCCGTGCAGAGCGGGCAGCGAGTCTTCGCCCTTGCGCAAGAGCACGATTCCTTGCACGCGTTCTTCTTCGTTGAGCCATTCGACCTCGCCCTTGGCGTCGAGTACCAGATTGCCGTCGCTATCTTTCTTCGGCGCGCTGAGGCTCACGCGGCCCAGCCGCGGCTGATTGCCGACGACCACACCCTCTTTGCCGATGTCGTCGGCATAGCGCAGCGGTCCGCCCTGCACCACGTCTTCCACGCGAATCGGCACGGTGTTGACCGAGGTGATCACCGTGTCGCGAATGCGATCCATGCGCCGGTTTTCCTCTTGGCGCAAGTAGCGGGCGGCCGCGCGGGGGCGTTTGGCGGTGATCACGTCCATGGCCCGCGTCGGGTCGAGACCGCCGCCGATCAGGCCGATGGCCCGCACGTTGAGCAGGTTTTCGCCCTCAGTCAGGTAATTGCCGCCGACATTGGCGTTGTTGTTGGCAATGGCGTTTTGCAGCCGTTCCAAGGTGATACCATACCGCCACAGCCGCTCAGGATCCGGATGGACCTCATAGCGTTTGACGGTGCCGCCGCTACTCACCACATCGATGATCCGCGGCACGCGGCGAAACTGCCGTTCGAGCACCCAATCTTGAATGGCCTTCAGATCGTTGAGCGTATAGAGATTGCGGCCCAGTGCGTCTTTGGGGCTGACCAGCGTGTAGCGCATGATCTCGCCCGTGGGGCTGGTCGGCGAGATGGTGGGCGAGACTTCGTCGGGCAACCCATCGACAAATTGCAGGCGGTTGATGACCTCCTGCCGCGCTTTGTAATAGTCGATGCCATAGTCGAACTGGGTGCGCATATGCGACAAGCCGAAGAGCGACTTGGTGCGGGTATATTTCAAGCCCGGCATGCCGGCGGCGGCCACTTCCAGCGGAATGGTGACCTGCCGTTCGACTTCCTCGGCGCTGGCGCCGGGATATTTGGCGATGACTTCGATGATGGCGGGCGCAGGATCGGGGTAAGCCTCGACGTTGACGTGCCAGAATGAATAGCCTCCGACGCACGCCAACGCGAACGTCAACAACAGCACCACCACCGCATTGTTGACCGCCCATTGAATAAGCTTATATGCCATCTATTCCCCGTCGTCCTGGCCGCCGGCTTGCAAATTCATCAGCTCTTGGTTCAGCTCGATGACGCCCGACATGACGACCTTTTCACCGATCGCCAGCGGCTGGGCGCCGTCGAGGCGTTCTTGTTCGTTGGGCTGCGAACGAATGAAGATCGTTTCTTGGCCGCGGCGGGTGACCGCCACGGGGCGTCGCGTGACTTCATGCCGAACAGGATCGGTCTCGACGAAAACGGACGAGGTTCCCTCTTCGAACGCATTGGCCGGCACCTCGACCATCTCCGGATCGGCCGACAATTGAATGGTCGCGGTGACGAACTGCCCGACCTTCAACCGCTGCCCGCGGTTTTCGACCCAGCCGATGACCGCGCCGGTGTGCATGTTGGGGTCGATGGCCACCCCGATCGTCTCGAACTCACCCGGAATTTTATTGTCGAACGGATCGGCCTTGAGATCGATCAGCCAGTGGCGCTCTTCGGGCTTCAACCGTTCCAAGTACGGCAAGTCTTCTTCATAGACGCTGGCAAGCACCTGGATGCGTGAGAGATCGGCGATCTTGAAAAGGTCGTCGTTGGTATCGACGATGGTGCCGGCGTTAATGTTTTTTTCGACGATCACGCCGTCCATGGGAGACCGTATTTCCAGTTCGGCCCAGGACTTCGCGGCGATGGTTTCGGTGTCGTGATTGTTCAACTGGATCGCCTCTTGGCGCACATCTTCGATTTCTTGCTCGGTCAGCCGCCACGAGCGCAGCGTGCGGATGGCCTTGTTGATCGCGATGCGGTCGGCTTCGACGTTGCGCTGAGCCTCGAAGATTTGGATTCCGGCAACAACTTGGATGCCGGCCTTCTCGTATCGCTCGGCGAGTCTAGAATCGAGCCGAAATTTCGAGATCGCGTCGACCAATTCGCTCTTTTTTTCTCCGATGTCGGTGCTCCAGACGATCGCCAAGAGCTGGTCCTTTTTCACGCGATCGCCGTAACGCAATCGTCGTCCGGTCTCGGCCTCATCGCTCGTCTGCGTGGGATCGACCGGACCGATCTTCACCACCTCGCCGGGAAACCGCGAATGCACCGGCACCAGGCGATTGGGGTCGAGGCCCAACGAGCCGGGCAAACGCAACGGATCGGGCGCGTGCGCCGCGGTGACGGCGACCGTTTCAAGATCGATCGCTTTGACCGCTTCGTCGGAAACCTCTAGTGTGTCGGCCCGCCCTGGCACCAGCTTAAAAAGGACGCTCTCGTGGCGCTTGGCCTTGACTTCGGGAGGTTTGAAATACTCCACCAGCCAGGGATAAACGAGCACTGCCCCGACGACAATGGCGATCACGCCGATCAGGCTGACGGAGGTCCGAACGATTTTAGCAACTCTCGATATCATCGCGGGCTACCAGCATGCATGATCCGGGTTCGCGGGCGGTGGCGGGGCGCCATCGCTCACTACTGTTTACGTATCGGCATTACAGCCTGGCCGAGCGCCGAAGATTACAAATCCGTCAGTTCCCATTCTGATTGGCGAACGACGGTGAGGGAAGATAGCCCAAAGAGTCCGCGCCGTTTACGGAAATCTCTCGAGTTGCAGTAGGTTGCTGAGCTCGGCGGCGGTCGACCAGACGTTCTCTAGGGCGTCAATATAACGCAAATTCGCTTCAAAAAGGGCGCGTTGTGCTTGGAAGACTTGGATGACCGAATAGATGGCGTTGGCGTACCCTGTTTGCACACGTCGCTGGTACTCTTGCGCGGTGGGAAGGATCCCCTGACGAATTTGTTCGGCCACTTCGACGGCGGCCCGGTGCCGGCCTAGGGCGTCGGCGGCTTGGAAGAGCAGCTTGTTTTGCACCACGCGAATATTCGCGGCGGCATCGCGGTTGTTGGCCTTCGCCGCTCGGATGTTGCCTTGGTTGCGGTCCCAAACCGGAATGTTGAATTGAAAATTGTACCAGAACTGGTTGGCGCCTTGCACGGCGCCCCATTGCGCGGCCGGCCCGGTGTAGACATTCGGGTAAGGCTCGACTTCGGCCCGCTGCAGCAGGATGCGTTGTCGTGTGGCCTCGGCCCGGGCGTTGAGGACGTCGGCGTTTTGGTTGCCAACGAATTGCCGCACGAGGCCGTCGTCGAACCGCGGCACCGGACTGGTCAGATCGCCTTGAACGTCGCCAATCGGCAAATCGGGCAATCCGATCGCCGCCGCGAGTTGGCGGCGTTTGCCCACCAGCAGGGTTTGGGCCTGTTGCAATTCGACCTGCGCCTGTTGCAATTCCATGAGCAACAAAAGAACGTCGGTTTCGGGCACAAGTAGCAGTTCGAATTTCCGCTGTGCGGTATCTCGCGCCGCCGTGGCGATTCGCACGAGGTCGGTCAAGGCTTCGACGCGCCGCTCTTGGGCGACCACCGCGAAGAACTGCTGCCGCACCGACTGCAAGACGTCGTAGCGGTCGGAAATGGCCGAAAAGGTGTTCTCGCGGATCAATTGTTCGGCGGCCGAACGGTCGAGCCGTTTTTTGCCCGCCATTGGCACTTCCATCTGAAAACCCGCGTTGTACAAATTCTGCCGGCCCAGGCCGAGCACTTCGGGATTGTTTGTGTCCCAGCGCGGGTTGGCCCAGCGGCCGGCCTGCCAGGCGACACCACGGGCCGCTTCGATGCGGGCCTGCGCTCGTCGCATCACAGGGCTGTTTTCCAGGGCCAGCCGGGTGACCTGCTCGAGTGTCCAATTGCCCACGGCGGCCGTCGGTTGCTGGGGAACCGTCGGTTGTTTAGGGGTGGTGCCCGGCGGCTGCGGTGGAACCGGCGGCGGCACCGGAATCGGTCGTTTTTCGTCCTGCTCGACACCCGGCGCGATCGACT
This sequence comes from Pirellulales bacterium, assembly GCA_035252155.1. Taxonomy (GTDB): domain Bacteria; phylum Planctomycetota; class Planctomycetia; order Pirellulales; family JAICIG01; genus JAICLL01. Next base: position 4,032 of record DATFDL010000740.1, read on the forward strand.
CTTGCAGCCGTGCGGGCCGTACCGCCGGCCCCAAGACGGGCGGCAGGTCGAGCCGCGCTTGCTGGTGATAGGATGTGGTCGTAATTCGCGACGGGGCGGGGCCGCCGTTCGTTCGCCCCTCAATGCCTCGCTGATTGGTCCGCCCGGTTCCGGCATCGGGAGGAGGCTTCTTGGCAGATGCGATGGCTTTGGCGTCGTCGGCCATCGGCATCCGGCGGGCGCGCATCGGCTGCGCGCAGCCGAGCGCGGCCACCACACAAATCGTCGCCAAAGCGAGCCAACGCATCGAAGCTGCCTGAGAGATGCGGAATCAGCGCACCATTCGCCTCATGGAACTATCGGTAGAATTTGCCGGATAATGCAAATTTGCCGGTCATTTCAACTTTCGGGGGGCCGCACCTTAGAACGGAATTTATTCCGTTTGCCTGGACTGCCCCATTCCAGCCATCTCTCGCAGATCGTCGGCAAACAGCGTTTGGAGAATGGCCTTCCAGGCCGTCCCTGGCGGATTTCCTGAGACTTCAAGCGGCAAAAAGCCCTAGGGCGTCGTCCCGCTTTCGCCCCAAATAACCGGCAATTTGGCGCGGCTGGACAGCCTGGAAGGCGATCCTCCGGATGTGCGAAACGGAATAAATTCCGTTCTACGAAGCGGGGCACTTGGAATGCTGCCGCGGCGACCTTATTCTGCAATCTTGCCTTATTGCGCGCTTCTTTAGCCTTGCCCAATCTATTCATGCTCTCGCAATTTCACCCCATCGTCGCCGCTTGGTTTCAGTCCCGCTTCGGTGAGCCAACCGACGCCCAACGGCTCGGCTGGCCGGAAATCATGGCCGACCGGCACACGCTGATCGCCGCCCCCACCGGCTCGGGCAAAACACTGGCCGCGTTTCTGGTTTGCATCGACCGGCTGCTGCGACAGGCCATCGACGGAAACCTGCCCGACGAAACGCAGGTGGTCTACGTCTCGCCGCTCAAGGCGCTCTCGAATGATATTCACCGCAATCTCGAAACGCCGCTGGCGCAAATCAGCGAGGCCGCGCGGGCCGCGGGTCACGCGCTGCCCGAGTTGCGAGTGATGGTGCGCACCGGCGATACGCCCGCCTCGGCACGGCAGTCGATGGTCCGCCGCCCACCGCACATTGTGGTGACCACGCCCGAATCGCTTTATCTGCTGCTCACGTCGGGCAAGGGCCGCGAAATGCTGCGCACGGTGCGAACCGTGATTGTCGATGAAATCCACGCCTTGGCCCGCGACAAGCGCGGCTCGCACCTGAGCTTGTCGCTCGAGCGGCTGGCGGCGCTTTGCCCCCAGCCGCTGACGCGCATCGGGCTGTCGGCCACGCAGCGGCCCATCGACGAGATCGCCCGCTTCTTGGTGGGCAATCGCGAGTCGAGCGACGGCGCGCCGGCCGATTGCAGCATTGTCGACGCGGGACATTTGCGCTCGCTCGACGTGGCGATCGAACTACCGCGGGCCGAGCTTACCGCAGTCTGCTCGCACGAAACTTGGGACGAAATCTATGAGCGGTTAGCCGAGTTGATCCGCGCTCATCGCAGTACGTTGATCTTCGTCAATACCCGGCGGCTTGCCGAGCGAGTTTCGTATCGCCTCCGTGAACTGCTGGGCGAAGAAGCCGTCGCCAGTCATCACGGCAGTCTGTCGAAAGAAATTCGACTGTCGGCCGAAAAGCGTTTGCAATCAGGACAACTTAAAGCGATCGTCGCTACCGCCTCATTGGAGCTGGGAATCGACGTCGGCTACATCGACCTGGTTTGCCAGATCGGCTCGCCGCGGTCGATCGCCACGTTCTTGCAACGCGTGGGCCGCGCGGGCCACTCCATCGGCCGCGTGCCTTGTGGGCGGCTGTTTCCGCTCACGCGCGACGAGCTGCTGGAATGCCTGGCGGTGATCCGCGCGGTGCGTAGCCGCCGGCTCGACCGGATCGAAATCCCCCAAGCGCCGCTCGATATTCTCGCGCAGCAAATCGTCGCCGCGGTGTCGGGAGGCGAATGGAGCGAAGGCGATCTCTATCGGCTATGTCGCGGCGCCTGGCCCTATCGCGAGTTGAGCCGCGGCGATTTTGATTCGGTCATCGAGATGCTCAGCGAGGGAGTCAGCCCGCGAACACGACAGGGCGCCTATCTTCATCGCGACCAGGTTCACGGGCGGCTGCGAGCGCGTCGTTCGGCCCGGCTCGCGGCCTTGACCTCCGGCGGGGCGATTCCCGAAACCGCCGACTATCGCGTGGTCACCCGCGAAGATCGCACGTTTGTGGGCACGCTCAACGAAGATTTCGCGATTGAGAGTCTGAAAGGCGACGTCTTTCTGCTGGGCAACACTTCGTGGCGCGTGGTCCACGTGCGGGGCGGCGAAGTGGTGGTCGAGGATGCTCACGCCGCGCCGGCCACCGTGCCGTTTTGGCTCGGCGAAGCGCCGGGCCGCACGGTGGAGCTGTCGGCCGAAGTGTCGGCGCTACGCGAAGAACTTGCCAGGAAAGTAGGCGGCGTTGAGAGCCCGGAGGATGGCC
>DATFDL010000741.1:0-8981 GCA_035252155.1 Pirellulales bacterium
GTTCTACAAAAGAAGACCCAGACCCATGAGCCACGAACCAACCAAGTCTGCCAAGCGTCGCATCCTGGTGATCGACGACAATCACGACATCCACGCCGATTTCCGCAAGGTTTTCGACAGCACCCAAGCGCACGAATCGAAGATCGACCAGCTCGAAGCCGAGCTGTTTGGCGGCGGCGGCCCGGCCGATCAAGCGCTGCCGCAGGTCGAGATCGACTCGGCCTACCACGGCGAGCAAGGCATCCAGATGGCGCTCGACGCCGCGCGGCAAGGACGGCCCTACTCGATGGCTTTTGTCGACGTGCGAATGCCGCCGGGCATCGATGGCATCCAAACGATCAAGGGCATCTGGAAAGAGCAGCCCGACTTGCAGTGCGTCATCTGCACCGCCTACTCGGACTACGACTGGGGCGCGATCCATCGCGAGTTGGGCACGTCGAGCAACCTGCTGATCTTGAAAAAGCCGTTCGATGCGGTCGAGGTGCTGCAACTGGCCCAGGCGCTGACGGAAAAGGCCGAGCTCGCCCACACCGCCAAGCAATATCTCACGGAACTCGAACAGCAGGTGCAGCAGCTCGAACAAGCCCGACTGGCGGCCGTGGCCGCCAGCCGCGCCAAGGGCGAGTTTCTGGCCAATATGTCGCACGAGCTGCGCACGCCGCTCAACGGCGTCATCGGCATGGGGCAACTGCTGATGGACACGCCGCTGACGCCGCAACAGCAGCGCTACGTCGACGCGGCCCGGCTATCGGCCAAAGTGCTGCTGCAACTGATCAACGACGTGCTCGACTTCTCAAAAATCGAAGCGGGCCGGCTCGAGTTGGAGACGATCGACTTCGACCCCAGCACCGTCATCGAGCGGGTGATCTCGATCATCACCGACCAGGCCCGGCAAAAAGGCCTCGACGTGCTTTGCTTCGTCGATCCTAATTTGCCCGCCACGCTGCGCGGCGACCCTAGCCGCTGGCAGCAAATCCTGATCAACCTGCTGGCCAACTCAGTCAAATTCACGGCGGCCGGGCATGTCAGTCTCGATGTGGCCGTCGAGTCGGTGCGCGAGGGCGAATTGATCGTGCGGTGCGTCGTACGTGACACGGGCATCGGCATCCCCGCAGATCGGCTGCCGCTGTTGTTTCAGTGTTTCTCGCAGGTCGACTCGTCGACCACGCGAAAATACGGCGGCACGGGGCTAGGTCTGTCGATCTGCAAGAAACTCGCCGAGATGATGGGCGGCGAGATCGGCGTCGAAAGCGAGCCGGGCCAGGGCGCCACGTTTTGGTTCACGGTCCGGTTTGGATATTCGGCCACGCCCGTCGGACGATACGCGCAGACGGTGGCCGCTTGGGACGGGCTGCGGGTGTTGCTGGTGGGCGACAGCCCGACCATCGTCTCGTCGATTCAGCGTCAGATCGGCGCCTGGCAAATCGCCTGCGAATTGGTGGGCGACGGGGCTGTGGCGGCCGCCCGGCTGAACGAAGCTCACGCGGCCAACCAGCGGTATCAGATTGCTATTGTCGACGGCACGCTGGCCGAAGTAAAGCTCGACGACGTGACACGCGCGGCCATCAATCACGGTCAGGAAACCGCGGTGCTAGCTATCGTTCCGCCAGGCGATGAACGCGCCGATCAGCCTTCGACGGTGCCGGGCATCGCCGGATACTTGTGCAAACCGATCACGGCCAGCCGCCTGTTCAACGCCATGATGTCGGCCTTGCAGCCTTCCTCACAAGGGGCGGTCGAGCAACCAGCGCCGGCGCGCTCGCGCCGTCGCAGTCGAGAGCCGGTGGTGATGAAAGACACGCGCATTCTGTTGGTCGAAGACAACGAAATCAATCAACAGGTCGCCAGCGAATTGCTACGGGCGGCCGGATATCGGTGCGACATCCGCGGCAACGGCCGTGAAGCGGTCGAAACACTCGCTCACGCCGAATACGACGTGGTGCTGATGGATTGCCAGATGCCCGAAATGGATGGCTACGAGGCCACCCGCGCCGTGCGTCAGATGGAGCAATCGCGCGGCGGCGGGCGGCGTCCTTTGCCGATTATCGCATTGACGGCCAACGCGATGGCCGGCGACCGGCAGCGTTGCCTGGAAGCCGGCATGACCGACTACGTGAAGAAGCCGCTCAACCGACATGAGTTGATTGCCACGCTGGAGCGGCACATTAGCGACGCGGCCGGCCCCGTGCCCGCACCGCCGGCAACCCCGGCCGAACTGGCCCGTGCCCCGGTAGCCCCGGCCCTAGTGGCCGGCCCCGCGGTCACACCGCGGGTCGGATCGCCTGCCGCAACCACGCCCCCCGCCGCCTCGGCCGCGCCGCCCCTCGACTGCCAATCGCTCATCGAACGGTTCCTTGGCGACTGGGAATTTGTCGAAGGCATTTTAGAAAAATTCCAGCAGCAGGTGGACGTCGATTTGGAAGCCCTCGAACGCAGCATTCTCGATCGCAACGCCGAGCAAGCCGCCCTACTAGCGCATCGCATCAAGGGCGCGGCGGCCAATGTTTCGGCCACCGAAGTCAGCCGTATCGCCGCCGAGTTGGAGCGGATGGGCCGCGCGGCCATGCTCGACAATGCCGACGAACGTCTGGCCGCCCTGCGCAGCGAAAGTCGTCGGCTCGATCAATTCATTCGAGACGAGCTGCCAGCCTGGACAGCCGAGTCAACGTAATCGTTCAATGTTTTGCATCCTGAAAAAAGCGAATGCCCGGAGCGCCGTCGTGGAACGGAATTCATTCCGTTTACAAACGGAATAAATTCCGTTCTACGACGATCGCTGCCAACATAAACCTGCCACCTGATTCCCAAAAACGCATGAACACGAATCCGAGAACGAACGGTCCGCGAGTGCTGATCGTAGACGATGATGAGGTCTCGCTGGCGATCTCGCGCCACACGGTCGAACGGGCGGGCTATCCCGTGCAGTCGGCCCACGACGGCCGCGAAGCGCTCGAAATCCTCCGGCGGGGCGAGTGCCGGCTGGTCATCACCGACTGGGTCATGCCCGGCATGGACGGGCTTGAGCTGTGCCGGCAGGTCCGCGGGGGCGATTTTGCCGGGTATATTTATGTGATCTTGCTGACCTCGCGCGGCGAAACCAAAGACATTGTGGCAGGACTTTCGGCCGGGGCCGACGACTTCATGACCAAGCCGTTCGATCCCGCCGAGCTGCGCGTGCGAATGCGAACGGGCGAACGCATCCTTTCAATGGAAACCCGCGATCTGGCGATCTTTGCGATGGCCAAGTTGGCCGAATCGCGCGATCCGGAGACCGGCGCGCACTTGGAGCGCATGCGGTCGTATTCGCGTGTGTTGGCGCACCATCTCTCGGGACAAGCCAAGTTCGCCAGCCGGGTCGACGCGGATTACGTCCGCATGATTTACCTGACCAGCCCGTTGCACGACATCGGCAAAGTCGGCATTCCCGACAGCGTGCTGCTCAAGCCGGCCCGCCTGAGCGACCGCGAATTCGACATGATGAAGCAACACACGTTGATCGGCGCCGAGACGCTCGAGGCCGCGCTGCTGCAACATCCCGAGGCCGCCTTCTTGCGGATGGGCCGCGACATCGCGCTGACTCACCACGAGCGGTTCGACGGCAGCGGCTATCCGCAGGGGCTGGCCGGCGAAGACATTCCGCTTTGCGGCCGGATCGTCGCGCTGGCCGATGTCTATGACGCCCTGACTACGAAACGCGTCTACAAAGACGCGTTCGAACACGACGTGGCCAAGTCGATCATCATCGAGGAATCGGGATCGCACTTCGACCCCGACATTGTCGAGGCGTTCTTGGCCACCGAAAGCGAATTTGTCGCCATCCGAAAACAATTCGACGGCGAAGAGGACTACGTTGGCGCTGCCGCCGCGCCGGTCCATCTGCCGCCGATCGAAACCGTTTGCACACCCGTGGGGGCCGTATGAAGGTGCTGTTAGCCAATCCGCACGGCTTCTGTGCGGGCGTGGTGATGGTGGTCAAAGCGTTGGACCGGGCGCTGGAGATTCTCGGCGCGCCGCTCTACGTGTTTCACGAGATCGTCCACAACAAGCACGTGGTCGACCGGTTTCGTGCGCGGGGCGTGGTGTTCGTCAACACCATTTCCGAAGTGCCCGAAGGCGCCAATTTGCTGTACAGCGCGCATGGCGTCTCGCCGCAGGTGCGCGAAGAGGCCCGCGCCCGCCGGCTGCGCACGATCGACGCCACCTGCCCGCTGGTGACCAAGGTGCACATCGAGGCGGCCCGCTTCGCGCAGCAGGGCTACACCATCTTTTTGATCGGCCACGAAGGGCACGATGAGGTGATCGGCACGATGGGCGAAGCGCCCAAGCAAATCATCCTGGTCGAGACGCCCGACGACGTCGAACGAGTGGCCGTCTCTGACAACGGCCGTCTGGCGTACTTGACGCAGACCACGCTGAGCGTCGACGACGCCAACCGCGTGATCGCGGCCCTCCGGCGGCGGTTTCCCAAGATCGAGGGACCGCCGAAGGAAGACATCTGCTACGCCACTCAGAACCGGCAAGAAGCGGTGCGCGAATTGGCCCGCGAGGCCGATCTGGTGCTGGTGGTCGGCAGCGGCAACAGTTCGAACTCTCTGCGGCTGGCGGAGGTGGCCGAGCAGTTTGCCCGAGCATATCTGATCGACGACGTAGGGGACATCGAGCACGATTGGTTCGAGGACGTCAATACCGTGGTACTGACCGCCGGCGCCAGCGCGCCGGAAGAACTGGTGCTCGAATGTCTCGACTGGTTGAAGAACGAGTTTCACGCCGAGGTCGAGCGGCGCGTGGTGCGTGAGGAAGACGTGCTCTTCCCGCTGCCACGGGCCTTACGGTAGGTCAGGCTTTCTCGCCTGACGTGCATTAGGTTGCGGGCTGATACGACGAGCGCTGCCCACCAAGGAACACAAACATGCGTCAGGCTGGAAAGCCTGACCTACGAACTGTTCGCAGGAGAATATCCATGAACCTTCCCCGAAACCCCACCCGCCCGGTTCGCATCGGATCGGCAACGATCGGCGGCGGCAACCCGGTGGCCGTGCAGAGCATGACCGCCACCCATACTCAAGACATTCAGGCCACGGTGGCCCAGGTCAATGCGTTGGCGGCGGCCGGCGCCGACGTGGTGCGCATCGCCGTCGATAACGCCCGTGACGCCGAAGCGCTGGCCGAAATCCGCCGCCGCACCAAGGCCAATCTCTCGGTCGATCTGCAAGAGAACTATCGCCTGGCCACTGAGGTTGCTCCGCACGTCGATAAGGTGCGTTACAACCCCGGCCATCTCTATCACCACGAACGCCAAAAACCCTGGCAAGACAAAGTGCGGTTTCTGGCCGATACCGCCGGCGAGAACGACTGCGCCATCCGCGTGGGCGTTAACTGCGGCTCGGTCGATCCGGCAAAGCGTGACAAGTACGCGGCCGATGACTCGATCACTCCCATGCTCGAAAGCGCCCTGGAACATTGCGAGTTTCTCGATTCGCTGGGCTTCACGCGATACTGCGTCTCGCTGAAAGATTCCGATCCCAGGAAGGTGATCGAAGTCAATCGGCGGTTCGCCGAAGAGCGGCCCGACGTGCCGTTGCACCTGGGCGTTACCGAGGCGGGCATGCCGCCCGACGGCATCATCAAGACCCGGATCGCCTTCGAGCAGCTCATCAGCCGGGGCATCGGGGATACGATTCGCGTATCGCTCACCGTGCCCAACGCTCGCAAGCCCGAAGAGATTGCCGCCGGTCGGCAGATCTTGGCCGACATTGCGGCCGGCCGGGTGCGCAGCGTGGTCGACTTTGGTTTGCAAACGCTCAACATCATTAGCTGCCCAAGTTGCTCTCGCGTTGAGAACGAAGCCTTTATCGAGCTGGCCCAGCAAGTAAAAGAGATGACGGCCTATGCCAAGGAGCATGCCATCACGATCGCCGTGATGGGTTGCCGAGTAAACGGCCCCGGCGAGACCGATGATGCCGACCTGGGCCTCTGGTGCGGGCCGAATTATGTAAACCTGAAGCGCCGCAGCGAAGAGCTGGGGGCGTTCGCCTACGATGCGATTTTGCCAAAATTGAAGCAGGAGCTTGATGCGTTGATTGGCCAGCAAGAGTTAGCGGGTGTGTGAGCAAGTAACCGGGCAGACTTCGCGGTTCGAAAGGGTTCAGGGTTCAGGCTTCAGGGTTCAGCATTTTCGTGGCCGCCGATTGGTGCGGCGCACGGCTTTCCTTGTGACCTGTGATACTGACCTTTAATCCGGAACTTGGAGTGCTGAACCCTGAACCCTGAACCCTGAACCCTGAACCCTTTTTATGCTGTCGAAGTTTCGATCTCCCCAAGACCTGCGCGGCCTGTCGCTGGCCGAACTCGAACAGTTGGCCGAAGAGATTCGCGTCGCGCTCCGCTCGATTCTCAAGCTGCGCAGCGCGCACTTCGGCTCGAATCTGGGCGTCGTCGAGCTTTGCCTGGCGCTGCACCGCGTCTACGACTTCTCGCGCGATCGGATCATCTGGGACACAGGGCATCAGATTTATCCGCAAAAGCTGATCACCGGTCGCCACGAGCGGATCAACACCATCCGCACCAAGGGCGGGCTGATGGGGTTCCCCAATCCGAACGAAAGCGATTACGACCTCTTCATGACCGGCCATGCCGGCTGCAGCATTTCGTGCGCCCTGGGGCTGAAGGCCGCCGACGACCTGCTTGGCCGCTCGGCCCAGCGCTCAGTGGCCGTCATCGGCGATGGCGCGCTGCCCAGCGGCATCGTGTTCGAGGCGCTCAACCATGCGGGAGCGCTGGACAAGAACCTCCTGGTGGTGCTCAACGACAATCAGATGTCGATCTGCCCGCGCGTCGGCGCGTTGGGCCAATACCTCGATCGGACACCCAAAGTCGATCATCCCATCGGCCTGCGGCGCGGCGAGCGGACGCAAAAAGTCGACGACGCCGACGCGCTGCGCGGCCCGAAAGCTTATGGAAGCCTGTTTGAGAATTTTGGATTTCGCTATGTCGGGCCGATTGACGGGCATAACCTCAAGTCGCTTCTCGAATGCCTGGAAGATTTGAAGCCGGCTGGCGGCCCGATCTTATTGCACGTGATGACCGAAAAAGGGCACGGCTTCGAGCCAGCGGTCAAGGACCCGGTGAAGTTTCATGCTCCCGCGCGGTTCGACTGGGACGGCGAAGAGATCATTCCGCTAGCCAAGGGCGCACCGTCCGCTTACACCAACGTGGCGGCTGACGCCATCTACGAGGTCATGCGGCGGCGGAGCGACGCCGTCGTGGTCACGGCCGCCATGTGCGAGGGTAACAAACTGCAAAAGGTGCGAGCCGATTTTCCCGAGCGGTTTTTCGACACGGGCATCTGCGAGTCGCACGCGGTGGCGTTTGCCGCCGGCATGGCCAAGAGCGGCGCCCGCCCCGTCGTGGCCATTTACTCGACATTTTTGCAACGTTCCTACGATCAATTGTTCCAAGAAGTGTCGCTGCAAAACCTGCCGGTGACGTTGTGCCTCGACCGGGCCGGGCTGGCCGGCCCCGACGGCCCGACGCATCATGGCGTTTTCGATACCGTCTATCTACGCTCGCTGCCCAACATCACGATGATGGCGCCAGGCGACGCGGCCGATTTGCCGCTGATGCTCGACGCGGCATTGAACCTGCCCGGCCCGGCGTCAATCCGCTATCCCAAAGCCGACGCCGAGCGCGTCGAGCGCACCGTGGCGCCAGTCGAGCTAGGCAAAGCCGAGGTGATTCGCTGGGGCAACGACGGCATGTTTCTGGCCTATGGCGCCACGCTCGCGGCGTGCGTGGCCGCGGCCGAGCGGCTGCGGGCCGATGGTCTTGACGTGGGCGTCATCAATGCCCGGTTTGTAAAGCCGATCGACCGTGAGACGGTGGTCGACGCGTTGCGCCGCGTTTCATTTGTCCTGACGGTCGAAGAAGGCACGCTCGAAGGCGGGTTCGGCAGCGCGGTGCTCGAAGCGGCCAACCAGGCGGGCGTCGATGCCCGTCACGTTTTGCGGCTGGGATTGCCCGACCGCTACGTCGAGCATGGCGAGCGCGACGAATTGCTCCACGACCTGGGCCTCGACGCCGACGGTCTTTGCGAACGGGCCTGTTCTTGGGCCGAGCACTGCGGCCTTTGGCGGCAAGACACCGTGCGCGTCGAGCAGTCCGCACGCGCGGCCGAAGCCATTCCCGCCCGGTAATCCCTCTCCGCTTTTGGTGGCTGGGGCAGAGCCTTGGCGATGCCCCGGCTGGGTACGCAAGGCGGTCGTTCTCCCTTCGACGTCTGTAGGGAACGCCCTCTGTGGCGTTCCGTAGAGGGACGGCGCGAGGCCCACCCGCTGTTCACGGAACGCCACAGAGGGCGTTCCCTACAGATGCTCCAACTCCCTGCCCCGGCTTGAATTCCACCCTCAGACTTTTTATCGTGGAACTGGACGGACACCATGAAAGCTACGCAGCAATGGACCCAAAACAGAGCGCCGAACGTCGCAAGCAATTAGTGCGGACCATGAACGAGCTAGGCGAGTTGATCATGCGGATCGACGAGCTCGCCAAGCATCATATCGACAATCGGGCCGCGGTCGACACTTTTCACGAAGCGGCCGCCGCCGTCAAGCGCACCCGCGAGACACTGGCAAAGCAGTACGATTCCCTGCTCGTCCGCGGTGGGTGAATCAATTTGGGCGTCGGAACTTCCAATACCCGGGCCGGCGGCTCTGATGGCCGACTCCGGCGATCCAGATTTTGTCGGCTAACTCCTCGAAGTAGACCGAGAATGGAAACCGGTGCAGCGAGCAGGCGCGGATGTTGCCCGAAACGATCGCGAACCATTGCGGATTTTGCCGGACGCGCGAAAGAGCCGCACCCAACGATTGCCGGAAATCGTGTCCAAGTCCTTGGCGCTGACCCTCATAATAATCGGCCGCATCGTGAGCCTCCTCGGCCGCATCTGGATGAAAAACGATCGGCTTCAACCGTGTGATCTCCGC
>DATFDL010000742.1:0-2106 GCA_035252155.1 Pirellulales bacterium
GGAACAATACTTTGAGGTCGCTCGCGAATCGCTCGCCGACCCGCGATGCGTGGACGGTTTCCCAATGCTGTTGAAGCAGGGAGACCGGCTCGGAAATGTCGCGCTTCAGGTATGTCCGGAAAAGATCCACACAGTACCGAGCGAGGGCGTCGAATCTGTCGAGCGAGACGAGCGGGCTGCTTTCACGTTCCTCGGTTAATGCGCGCACGGCATCTCCCAGGACGACCTGTCGCGCCTTGGTCTTCAACGGCTGAGAGTACGTCGCTTTTTCTACGTCCATCTTGGCACCTGCCGCTGCAGCATTATAGCGACACAAGCCGAATGTTCACGGTTCGGGGGAGGAATCAAGACATCCATCCTTTTCCGGGCAGGAGCCGATGGTCGTGCGAGGCGCGGAAGGGCAAGCCAAGGCTCCCCTGTAACGGTTCATCTTCAGTTGCGGCCACTCGTGGGATAACATCAGGCGGAATGAGGGCGCCGGAGTGGGGAAGTGGTTGTCGTGGGCGCGGGGGCCACCATGCTGCTGGCCGCCACACGGGTCGCCGAACGCGGCCGACGCACGCTGCTGCTGGAAAAAAAACGCCGGCCGGGCATCAAGATCTTCATGTCCGGCGGCACCCGCTGCAATCTCACCCATGCCTGCGATCGCCGCGGCACCATGCGCGGAAGTGCTTCTACGGATTGACGACAATTTCGCCCGAGGGACCGCGGAAGAGAATCTCCAAGCGGTTCAGCACATCGCGCCCCAGAATTCTCTCTTGCCCGGCGAAGTCGGCCTGAAGCTGGCAAGGATATTCCTGGCCATCGAGCCAGACCCAGATAAAAAACCAATGGTCACCGCCATGCCACCACCAATGCCGCTGATTACGCCGGGCACGCCGTCGGCGGGGTCAAGGTTTAGCTGGCGACAGTCTGACCACGGCAATGTCGTCGTATCGGCGCCTGTGTCGGGGATGACCCGGTCAATCCGCGATCCCTGCGTGCCGCTGGTTGCGCGAAACTCGGCACTCATCACTGGCAGCGCAACAGTCGAGTAGGTGGCATCGTACGCGAAGACTGCTCGCCGGATGCGGTACCATGGCTCATCTTCGTGACCAACGCGCACTACAAACGGGTGCTTTCCTGATTCCCGAGTCGACAGAAAGACCTCAAGTGGAGTCGAAGCGGCAACGAGAACTTCGCCGTCTGCGAAGCCAATCCACTGGCTCTCGTGCTGGCTGAGTAATCCGTCGCGCCGTGACCAATAGCCGGCCTCGTTCTTGCGCCAATCGTGATGAATTTGTCTTGCAATTTCAGGAGGCAATTCGTCAGCCAGGCTTTTCATCGGCTCGGTCATGGTATCCGGATTCAGGGACGCGATTCCTACTATGGGAATTATAACTTCCGCGCCATCACTCGGCCCTGGCCGCGCTGTCGCCCGCCGAGCTCATCGAGCCGCCGGTGTCGTGGAAAAAGGTCGAAGCGCGGACGGTGGTTTGCATACGCCGTTCGGCTGTTACAGACAATCTGTCTAAATTGCCACTTTTCGCACCAGTGTAGATTCCGTGACGATGCCGCGACACAAGTCATTTTGCGTCCAATGTTTGCGTCGTTTAGCTGCGTCGGTAGCCGGTGGCGAAAACCGACCAAGCCACTTCCGGTGTATAAAACGGGGAGAGAAGCAGATGCAGGGGCCGGGATCCAGAGGCCGGAGGTCAGGGTCGGCGAGGTGAGCGAAAAATTGGCTAAAACCCGCGGGAAACCGACCAAGCCACTCGTCTGATAGAAAACAGGGAGAGGGCGGAAGCAGGGGTCGTCGGAGGTCGGGAATCACAGAGCCCTCACCTAGCCTCTCCCGGAGGGAGAGGAATGGGTCGGGGGCCAGGGGCCGGATTCTGGGGCTCGGTTGTGGCCACTCCCACGCGCGGCGACCGAGCCCCTCGCCGGGGCGGCTGAGTCAACGAGGCGCTCGCAGAATCGTCGAAAAACCCGCGGGAAACCGACCAAGCCACTCGTCTGATAGAAAACAGGGAGACGACCAGAATCAGCGGTCGGAGGTCGGGAATCGGAGCCCTCACCTCGCCTCTCCTAGAGGGAGCGGAATGGGTCGGGGGCCAGGGACCAGGG
>DATFDL010000743.1:0-19803 GCA_035252155.1 Pirellulales bacterium
CGGTCTTGGTAGCCGGCCGCGGAATAAACCGGTTGGCCGCCGAGCTCGAGGCCATTCAGGCCGTGCTCATCGTGTGACCATTTTTCGCCGTCGAACCGCCAGAGCCCGCGTTCCGACTCCGCCCAGGCAGAGTTGTTGGCCAGCAGAAACACGCGGCCCTTCGGACCGATGCCAAAGCGAGCACCGGCGTCTTGCGGCGCGCCGTCCGGCACCGGTGCAACCAGGCGGATGGGGAAATCGCCGGTCAACCAGCGTCGCTGTTCGGGCGACCAGACGCGGGTCAGCCGCACCGCGCTGTTGCCGATGACCACATCGAGAAAGCCGTCATTATTCAAGTCGAGCAGCCGCACGCCGCCGTCGAAGCCGCTGCGAGGGTCGGCGGTTCGCGTGTGCCGCGCCGAGTCGCGCAGCGGCTGCCCGGCCAACAGGTTTTTATTCAGCCGTTCCAGCGCTTCGCGAAACGTCAAAAACTTCACCCGTTTGCCGTACTTGGTTGCTGCATAGTCGATCAGCTCATTGACTTGCTCGGCCCGAATCCAGCCGTGCGGATGAAACACCAGGTCGAACACGCCCTGCTTGATCACCGTGGCGTCAATTGCCCGCTGCAGGTCAGTCACCGTCAGCGGATTGTTCGGCTTTTGCAGATGCTGAGCGCTCCAATCGCTCGGCGCGACGCAGGGAAACTCCCAGCACAGCCGGCTGATGACAAAGGGATAGGGATAATCGTCGATGCGGTTGACGAACGTGCGATCGAACGGGGCGTATTTCAAAAAGCGGCTGTGCCCTTTTTCGTCGAGCACGAGCTCTCGCGGCAGCTCGGGGTCGTTCGGTGTGAAGAAGCTAAACACCGAGCTGTCGATGGAGAGGTAATTCAGCTCCGGCGTCGAGCGATTGAAGATCTCGGTGAAGAACCGCGGGCTGACCGTGTTCAGCGAATCGCAGCAGGGCGTGCGGAACGCGACCGGCCGGTTGCCCGGCACCTGGCTGAGCAAATCGACGCAGCGATCATACGTTGCCTTGGCTTTGGCCAGGTCGTCCTTTTGCAAGAGCGGACAGGGATGATCGAAGGTGTGAATTTCCAGGCTGAGCCCTTCGTGCAGCCAGGTTTGCAGGTGTGGATCGGCCGGGTCGATCTGGCAAGTCATGATGCTCACCGGCGCGCGGCCGTCGATCTGCTTCAGCCGCTCGAGGATCGGCCGCAGGTACGCTTCCCATTTTTCGTGGCCGCGCATGTCGTCGATGGCCAGCACCACCACCGCGTCGACGCCTTCTTCGCCCACCCACTGCGGCGTGGTCAGCTTGGCGAAGCCGCGGTGTGGATACCAAGGGTTGTCTTCGTCGAGATAGGTCAGCCGATTGCCGTCGGCGGCGAGTGATGGGGGCGCGACGATGAGGTAGAGAACGCACAAGAACAGCGAATGGACGAAGCTTCGGCGCATAAGACGTTATCACCCGGAATTCGTGTTCGGTCTGTGGTGCTTTGACGTTGCGATCGTCGCCGGAAATTACTCACGGGTGCCACGGCATCCGCCGCGGCGCGGTTGACATGCCTCGACGCGCGACGCCGACTCGCCGCGGCGGACGCCGTGCGGTTCCAGGTCGTGTGCCGGGCCGAAGAGTAGTTTCCCCGCACGGCGTCCGTCGCAGCGGACTAGGCTTGCGAATATCGTCGCGCCGTTCGCGCTGCGACGGATGCCGTGGCACCCTGGCTTCATGACCCTATCGGCGGCCAATAGCCACTTGCCACCATATTATCATGCCCGCCGGCCGTGTGGCAGGCACGCCCTCGATGGACGAAACGCCCAACGATCAAGCCGCCAGCCGGCGGTGGCCGCCGCTGCTGGCCACGGCCATGCCGGGCAGAAAGTGAGGCCGCGGCATGGGCCGCCGGCCGCGCGGCAAGACCTTCAAAATATAGTCGGCCGCCGCGCGCGAGGCGCCGCCATGCCCGACGCGCACCTTGAGCTTGACCAGCTCGGCCACGGTGCGGCGGCGCTTGTCGTCGTCGATGAGCCACTCGATCACGTGCTCGGCCACTTGCTCAGCGCGGTCTTCGCACGTCAGATACTCGGGAAACAGCACGCGCTCGCTGCCCGGCTGCTTCGGATCGTAAGGCGTCACGTCTTCAGGAAACAATTCGTCCGAGGTGAGCAAGTTGACCAGCGTGATGTACTTCACTTTGCGGAACCAGCTCTGCACAAAGTACGCGATGCGGTTGATCCAATAGAGCACCACCGTGGGCCGCGTGTGGTGCAGTAGCTCCAGTGACACCGAACCCGACACCGCCATGCAGCAGTCGGCCAACTCGATCAGCTCGGGCGTGCGCCGCAAAAAGACTTCGGCCGGCAAGCCGCTGGCGGCGACCATGCGCCGGGCAAGCTCGGCCTGGTGCGGCTTGAAGCTGGCCACCGCGAACCGCGCGTCGGGCACCGCTCGATGCACTCGGGCCGCCGCTTTCAAAAACCAGTGCAGGTTGTGTTCGACCTCTTGCGTGCGCGAGCCGGGCAAGATGGTCACCAACCGGCCGCCGCGGGCCATCTGCTGGTCGAGAAACTTCTGATCGAGTTCTTGCCGCCGCACTTCGTCGAAATACGGATGCCCGACAAACGTGGCATTGCAACCATGCTCGCGGAACCATTTCTCCTCGAACGGCAGACTGCACAACACATGGTCGACCAATCGCCGCATTTTTTTGACGCGCCAACTGGCCCAGGCCCAGATCTGCGGCGGGGCATAGTAAAACACCGGAATGCCGTGGGCTTTGGCCCGCCGAGCGATCCACCAGTTGAAGCCGGGATAATCGACCAGCACCACGGCGTCGGGCCGCACGTGGCGAAAGTAACGATCGGCCCGGCCCACCAACGCCAAAAACTTGTGCAGGTTGAGGATGGCCCGTAGGAACCACATCACGGCCAGGGCCGTCAGGTCGGCGTGCAACCGGCAGCCGGCCGCGGCCATTTCCGGACCGCCGTAACCGACGAACTCGGCCTGCGGCATATGGGCGCGTAAGGCCCGCATCAGGTTGGCCGCGTGCAGGTCGCCGCTGGGTTCGCCGGCCGAAAAGAAGATTTTGACAGAATCTTTTGTCATTCCGGTAATCTCGCGGTCGACGCCTGATCGGTTTGGACGAACGAAGACGGTGATGATCGGACGCCACCGTCCGGGCTTGCCCCGGCGGAGCGCTGATTGACCGCTAGAAAGCAAGCCGCCCTACATTTCTTATCCGCTTTTCGCGTTGCGTCCGCCGCCTCCGGCGGCGGACGCATCTGTGAATATCCCACAATCGGCCGCCTGCACAAAGTGCAGTTTGTCGGGGGCGGGCTTTGCCGCGACTGCGAAATGTTCTATCTTGCCGGTGCCAAAACATTCACAACCCGATCGGAAATCTGTCATGCAAACGCGTCCGCGTACTCGCCGGAAGTTGAAAACAAAAGCGCGCCGCTGTCCCAAGTGCGGTTGCAAGCTGAACAACCAGCGCAAGCGCTGCAAACGCTGCGCGCAAACGTTGAAACTACCCAAGTAAACCGGTTCGTGTCTCATTGCCTAGCTCTCTGGGTCGGCTAGGTGCCATTCGCCCCCTGTGCGCCGTTCGGCTTCGCTCGTATACTACGCTGGGCAAGTTTGTGCCGCCGTTTGCCGTCGATCGGCATGACTCTCTCGCGCGGCTGCCCCGGGCGCTATTCTCGCGCGCCGCGTCTGCCGTTAGGGCTAGCACAATCGCGGACGATTGACTATTTTTTTCGTCTTACAACAAAACAAGCGTTCCAAGTAAAGAAGGCGAGTGGGGAAAAAATGAAGCGAAACCAAAGGCGAAGAGCGGGCGTGGCGTTGTTGGCATTCTTGGCCCTGGCGACCCTGGGCGGCGCCGGCTGGCTGCAAGTCGGCGGACACCAGGTGCTGGCCGTCGTCGGCGCTAACGAGCCGGAGCATCACGGCATCGAACTTTGGGAACCGCTCACCAGCGATAAGTACGACACCTATGAGAAAGCCGCGCTGCTGGCCAACGTGGTCGTCGCCATCGCCGGCCTGGTGTACGCCTTGATGCTCGTGGGCCAGGTGAAAAACGCCCCGCAAGGCACCGCCCGGATGCAAGAGATCGCCCAGGCCGTGCGCGAAGGCGCCAACGCCTATCTCTACCGACAGTTCCGAGTGGTCGCCGCCCTGATCGTCGTGATCACCGTGGTGCTCTACTTCGCCGCGGTCCAAACGCCCAACGCCGACATGAAGATCGCCTGGGGCCGCGCGATTTCTTTTTTGGTCGGCTCGATCTTTTCGGCCACGGTTGGCTTTGTTGGCATGCGGCTGGCCACCATCGGCAACCTGCGCGTCGCCACCGCCGCCCAGACCAGCTTCGGCCAGGCGCTGCAGCTCGGCTACCGCACGGGCACCATCACCGGCATGCTCACCGACGGCCTGGGGCTGTTGGGCGGCTCGGTCATCTTCTTGATCTATGGCGAGCACGCCTACGAGGCGCTGCTGGGCTTTGGCTTCGGCGGCACGCTGCTGGCCCTGTTCATGCGGGTCGGCGGCGGCATCTATACCAAGGCCGCCGACGTGGGCGCCGACCTGGTGGGCAAGCTCGAAGCGGGCATTCCCGAAGACGATCCCCGCAACGCCGCCACCATCGCCGACAACGTGGGCGACAACGTCGGCGACTGCGCCGGCATGGCCGCCGACATCTTCGAGAGCTACGAAGTCACGATCGTGGCCGCCATGATTCTGGGTATTGCCAGCTTCGGCCACAAAGGCGTGATCTTTCCGCTGCTGGTGCGGGCCATCGGCGTGGTCGCCAGCATCATCAGCACCTACAGCGTGCGGGCGGGCGACAAGGGCGCCGCCGCCGAGGCCATGAAGAGCGTCAACCGCGGCTTTGTGATCGGCTCGGTGCTCAGCGTCGTCGGCTTCATCGCGCTGGGCTGGGCCTATCTGAACTTCGATCAACATTATATCGACGAATATCCGCAGGCTGCGGCTGGCTTCCCCGGCGCCCTGCCCGACAATGTGACTGCCGGCCTGCCCACCTGGGCGACGCTCGGCGTCGAGGGTCTCGATATGCGGCCGGCCTGGACTTGCTTGATCGGCATCATCTTGGCGGTGTTGTTGAACAAGTGCACCGAGTATTACACCGGCACCGAATACTCGCCCGTCCGCAGCCTGGCAAAAAGCTGCACCACCGGGCATGCCACCAACATCATCCAAGGGTTTGCCGTGGGCTATGAGAGTACGGTCGCGGCGGTGTTCATCATCGCGGGGGCTATTTTGGCCAGCGTGCTGATCTACGCCGGCACCAATGCCACGTTCGTCGCCTTCGGCGTGGCCATGTGCGGCATCGGCATGCTCACGCTCACCGGCAACACCATTTCGATGGACGTGTTTGGTCCCGTGGCCGACAACGCCAACGGCATCGGCGAAATGGGCTACGACAAGGCCGCCATGGGCGAAAGCAACTATAAAGAGGCGCGGCAAATCCTGGCCGACCTCGACGCCGTCGGCAACACCACCAAGGCCATCACCAAGGGCATCGCCATCGGTTCGGCCGTCATCGCCGCGGTGTCGCTGTTCAACAGTTTCATCGTGTCGGTCGGCTCGGGCGGACAAGGCGAATCGGCCACCATCACCGAAGATGTCTATGGCGAAGTGGCCGCGCTGTTGACGGTCTCGAACCCGCACCTGTTCATCGGCATGCTCTTGGGCGGCGCGGTGCCGTTCTTGTTCAGCTCGATGACCATCCGGGCGGTGGGCCGCGCGGCGTATCTGATCGTCAAGGAGTGCCGGATTCAGTTCCGCGACAAGGCCATCTGGGAAGGCACCAAAAAGCCCGACTACGGCCGCGTGGTCGACATCTGCACCGGCTCTGCGCAGAAGGAGTTGATCGGCCCCGCCTTGCTGGCCATCCTCGTGCCGACGCTGGTGGGCTTCGGCCTGGGCACGATCGCCTTGGCGGGCTTTTTGGCCGGCATGATTGTCTCCGGGCAGCTCTTGGCCGTCTTCATGGCCAACGCCGGCGGCGCTTGGGACAACGCCAAGAAGACCGTCGAGGACGAACCGAAGAACATGGAGGCCAACACCGGCAAAGGCAGCGAGAAGCACAAGGCCGCCATCACCGGCGACACCGTGGGCGACCCGCTCAAGGACACCGCCGGTCCGGCCATCAACCCGTTGATCAAGGTGATGAACATGGTCAGCCTGCTTTTGATCGGGCTGATTCTGCCCTACGATCGCGAGTTGATCGACCGCATGGGTTCGGCCTGGCAAACGACGCACTTTTCCGGGGGCGCCAAGCCGCACGACGCGCTCTTCTGGGGCTCGATCGTCGTGGCGGCGCTCGGGCTGTTGTGGTCGATCTGGCAGTCGAAGCACGAAACGCCCGACATGCAGCAATCGTAATCGGCGGCTGTTACGCATTGCGTTTACGTCCGTCGATGTCGGCATAGAGCCGCCACATGCGTTCGACACTGCGCATGGCGGCGTTCAAAAAGCGTACATTGCCGGTCAGCGGATCGCGCTTCACCCGTTCTTCGACGGTGGTGACGACGGGCTGGCACCCCGAGCGCATGCGGCTCATGGTGCGGTTCTTGAAGGTTTCGACCTTTTTGCGGCTTTTGGCGAAGCTTTCCATCGATTTCACATAGAGCAGCTCGAGCCGGGTGGTGCAGCGCACTCGAATCCGCGCGGCCATCTGGTCGTCGGGGTGGGCCGCCAACCAGCGTTCGACCTTGCCGATGATCTGGACTACACGCGGACGCGAGACGTTCAGCTTCCGGGCCAGCGCAGTTTGGCTCGCGCATCCGCTGACCCACTGCTCATAGGTCCGAATTTCTCGGCGCTTTGGCCTGCCCCGGCGGTTTTTGGCCGGCTTGGCAGAAAGCGGCTCGACGGCGGCTTGCGTTTCGGTCGCAGGCAGGGCCTCGGTCTCGGTCAGCTCTTGGTTTTCAACGGCGGCGTTCATCGAATTGCTCCTTGATTAAAAAGTGATGACGCTTACTAAGTTTCTGAGTTTGCGCTGCGATGCAACTGCTTGGTGCATAGGCGTTTCGTTGCGTTTTTTGGCCCGTTTTTCTGGCGGGGGGGTAAGAACCAAATTGGGGGGCACGAGGGCGGTGCGCATCCCACGCATCCAGTGAGGCCCGAGCACGGTTTTGACATTCAAATACGGGTCGTGGCATGTGGCACAGTCGCCTCGGCTGTGTGGGGCGGCGCCCTCGGCTATGTGGGGCGGCCGCCCTCGGCTGTCGCGTCGGCCTGTGGCACAGCCTTCAGCCATCGCTCGCCGCGGTAGTCGGCGTACACCGAACCGTGCCCAGGGCGGCCGGTCCACGTCAGCCATATGTATAACTTTGTACATATGCGGCATCGTACCGCTGAGTTAATTAACTGTCAATAAGTCGATAATTATTTTCTATCGAGTCATAAACTGCCCGATTCGCGCGCGAAATCGCCGTAAAAACTGGCCGCTCCAGGCGGCCGCCAGCGCTCGGTCGCCGCGGGGGAGTGTCCCAAGATCGAAGTGTGTCGCGCCTTTCCGACCCCATCCGCCTTGGGCGGATCGGTGAAGAAGATGGTGAGCTACTAGCAACCACCGCACAAAAGCCGGCAAAAGACCCCATCCAGCTTGCCTGGATGGTGAATCAGATTGCCTTGCATCCATTGAACGCCCGAGCTCATGCCTCCGAAAATCCAAGGGTCTTCCGCCGCGCGGCATTGAAACCACGCATTGGCTGGCACGATGCCTGCTCATTGAGGCTCGGAGCTCCGAACCTTGCCAGCGGGCCGATTGACGACTCGCCGATACGCCCCGTACCATACACGGCCTGACCACGGCGCGTTGTGGCATGGACGGACTACTGATGGCAAAGCGGCAATCTGGGCGGGCACATCGGGCGAGATGAGTTCGCGGGTTCCATTGCGGCAGTCGTCACGCAACTGAACCGCCTTGGCGCCATCCGACTCGGGAAGGGCCCATTTCAGCGCGACCGACGAATCGAGGACGTATCTCATTCCTCGTCGCGAATTTCACGGACCAGATCGACGGCAATCTCCACCGTTCCGAACGTTTGGCGCATTTCCTCGCGAAGCCGATCACCGCGATCTCGAATCCGCCGATAAACGTCGGGCGAAAGCGGCGTGCCGTGAGCGATTCACTCCAACAGGGCTTCGGTATCCGCGTCGAGAGTTGGTTTGGTTTCGATGCTCATGCGACCCGTCAATATGTTCACCGTTGGATTTTTTAAGGCATAGGCCGGGCACATCAATGCAGCAACGGCGTGGACGAAAACGTGGCCAGAAAAGAGCGCCGCCGAGGGCAGCCATTCATCGTTGAACTGCCCGGCGATGCCTCAAAAATCCACGGATGCCATTCCGGCGTGCTTTAGAACTTGGCCAGAAATGGACCACCGAGGACACGGATCATCGCCTTATGTCAGGCATCAAAAAAGCCTCCGAGCGCCGACTCGAGCGCGCTCGTGGTTGAGCGCCTTCTTCACCTCGGGCCACGTTTCTTCGTCGTAGCCCGACTCGTCCGTAAGCCAGCCGCGAAATAACTCGACCGCCTCCCGAACTTTCGGCAAACTGAGATCGAGCCGATCGAGCTCGGCGAGTGTCTCGTTGATGGCCTGTGCGCGGCTTTTCTTTCTGGCCTTTTTGACCCTTGCTTTCGCCCCGTTGCCGCGGCTCGGCTCTCGACGGATCATGGAGGATTTTGGGCAGTGACTCGCCAAGACAATGCAAGCCCTTTCAATGAAGGGGTTTGACACTGCTTGTGCACACATGAAAACCGAGCGAGGGCGACGGGACTCGAACCCGCAACCACCGGATCGACAGTCCGGTACTCTAACCAATTGAGCTACGCCCCCGGCGTGGCAAACCGTCGATTATAGAATTACGCCCGCCGCCCGCAAGGTGGCAGAATCCGCCAAAAAACGCCGCCACGACGAGCGTCAGTCACAAGAGCATCTTCAGGCTGAATTGCGGCCGGGTCATCGAGGTCACCGTGTCAGGAGGAAGCCGAACACAACGAGCAAGGCGAAAACCGCGACAGCCCCCAGAAACGCGACGACGACGCGATTGCTGAAGAGGAAACCAACGCCGGCGCCCACCATCAGCCAGGCCACCATCCAACCGATAAAAAGTGGGACACCCGACTTTGACTCGCGCGCCTCGGCAAGCCCGTTCGCAAAGGCAGCCGCCGAGAGACAGAGCGCGGAGATGCAGGCCAGCATCCGGGCCAGACTGAACTGAAAACGGCGGGACGTGGAAATCACTCGCTCTCGCTCGCTACGGGCTGAAGGTGCGTTGTTCCATCCGGTAGCGTTATCAGTTTAGCGGGACCGACAAGGGGGTAAACCCTGACGACATCCGCTCGCCTGGCAGCCGCTTTGGCTGCTAGCCGGCGGCGTTCGCGCTCAAAGCGGATGCCCGCAAAAAACGCGGCCACGACCAGCATGACCACCAGCAACGCTCGGAGGGTGAATTGGGGGCGGCGCATGGAGGCCACGATTATAGTGTACTGAGTGCGTAGATCACCAGCCAAAGGCCTGCGGCGTAACCGAGGATGGCGCCGAGGATTGCTCCTCGTGCCAAGCAGCCGAAGGCCGCGCCGCAGATGGTGCAGGCGATGATGAATACGGCCACGCTCCACGGCGGTTCGCACCGCGTTGCAGCGAGCAAGGTTCCCATAGCGGTCGCCATGAGTGTTGTGGAGGCGAAAAGCCTAGCTAAACTGAACTGGAAACGGCGGGGCATTGCGCCAGCGTACCGCGCCGCTGCCGCTCGACGCCAGCCATCGGGCGTTCCGGCTTGGTTACTTCTTCTCTTGGTTCAGAAAAGGTTCTTCCGCAGAATCGGTGGGGGATGTTCCGTCAAAAGTAATTGAGACGTGCGTTTTTTTAGGCATCTCCGGGCAAATAAATGATGCACGACCGCCAATCGCTCATTTAGTTGCCCGGCCATGCCTTGGAAAACGCAATGTCGCTCTCCTCCTGGCGCTGAAACCACCCACAGAGCGGCACAGAGAAACGCCACCGGTACTTTGTCTCGCGACCCAAGATGTTTCGTGACATCGCTCCGCCGACGCTATAATCGCGAATGCGGCCAGTGAAAAGTGACCACCCATGAGAAAGCGCAACTGGGACGAGGAGGCGTGCGACAAGGAGATACGCCTGTTTTACACGCTGGTCTTCGCGGTGGGCGGCGTGATCGGACTGTCCGTGCTGGTCTGGCTGCTCGTCTCGGTGTGGACTGCGATTTCAAACCAGGCTCCTCCACAGAATCTGTGGGTGGATCTACGCCTTTCGGTCGCGCGACCCTGCGTTTTAAAAAAAGGCATGGCCGGGCAATTGAATGTTGTCACTCCGGTTCAGAAGGCGAAGCCAGAATCGCACCAGGAATCTGACATTCCGAAACAGAATGGCATTCATTTGCCCCGGCAATGCCTGAAAAAACGGACCCCTGCGACTGTCGTGCGGCCCAGAGTCAGCGACAGATTCAGCCGCCATCAATCGCCTCTCCGTTACAGGCCGTATATCCCTTCCCGCGCAAACGGCAAAGCCCGTTCCGATGACCCACGCGGCAGGCGGCCGGAGTCGGTATGGCTTAGAGTTGGAAGCGGACGAAGAATAGCTTCGGCGGTTTTGACGGCCCTCACCTGGCCTCTCCCGGAGGGAGAGGAATTTGACAGCCCTCACCTGACCTCTCCCAGAGGGAGAGGAGTTTGACGGCCCTCACTTAATCTCTCACGGAGGGAGAGGAATTGGTAGGTCGAAGTCGTTTTTCGTCCGCTCCTGAGAGCCTGGCCCCGCGCGGTTGAGCACGATGCCCGTCTGGTCGATTCTGAAACTTCTCACCAACCATGTGCGGCATTTTGGGCCGCAAGAATGGTTTCTTTCGTTGATCGGCGTCGTCGTGCTGGGTTTCGTCTGCCTGCGGGGTTTCGGCTCGCGCTCGAACTATTGAGCACGGGCGTAGCCTTCGAGGATGCGGCCGATCCAAAACAGTGAGGCGCCGGCCACCCAGAGCGTGAGCATCTGGCCCACCGACACGCGCTCGGCGAGCTGCAAGATCACCGCCAGCGGCACCAGGACAAACAACGCCACGATTTGCAGACCTCGTGCGAGTGATTTCATCGACATCATTATTGTTGGCCGGCGCGACTTTCGCCAGACGCCTCACCGCGGCTCAGCGTCACCTTTGCGCATCGCCCACCGGCTTGGCCGACCGCACGCGGGTGGGCATCAGCTCCATATCGCGCTTCAGGTATCGCGATCCCAGAAACCAAAACACCGCGCCGACGACGATCGCGCACGACACGGCCGAAAAGCCGATGTTCATGTCGCCGCCGAACCGGTCGGCCAGCGCGCCGATGAGGGCGGGCGAAATTGCGTCGCCCAGCAAGTGAATCATAAAGATATTCACCGCGTAGGCCGTACTGCGGACCGAGGGGTGCGTGACATTGGCGATGATCGTGTTCGTCGGCCCGGTGTTGAAGAACAGAAAAAACTCGGTCATGAAAATCCAGATCCACGCCCAGGGGAACGGGCGAAACGGCGTGTGCAACACCAGTTGAAAGCAGGGAAACGCCAGCAGCAACGCCGCCCCCGACACCAGAAAGTATCCGCCGGCGAAACGCTTGGTGAGCCAATCGCCGGCCAGACCGCCCAACAGCGTGGCGGTGATGCCCGTTACCACCGTGATGGAACCAAAGATCAGATTCACGCGCCCCAACTCTCCTTCGCCGCGAAATACGCTCACGTAGTCGGGCATCCAGTACGCCACTCCGCCGATGGCGAACGTGAGGGCCGTCATGCCCAGCGTGTTGAAGACATACGACGGCGTGCGCAGCAGCATGCCATAATCGGCCAGCCGCGCCCGGTGCTCGACCACGGGCTGGACCTCGGCGCCGCCCCGGCGTGGGTCGGGCATGAAGAACGACGCCACTCCCAACAACATGCCCGGCACCACCACAATGTAAAACGCCCACCGCCAGTGCCAGTGGTCAGCAATCGTGCCGCCCAAGGCATAGCCGATGGCGCTGCCGACCGGAATGGCCATGTAGAACCACGAGAGCACCTGGCCGCGGCGTTCGGGCGGAAATAAGTCGGCCAGCACGGTGGGCGCAACAGGGCCATACGCCGCTTCGCCCAAGCCCACGAAGAGCCTCGTAAGCCAGAGCATGGTGAAGGTTTGTGCCAGCCCCGACGCCCCGGACGCCAAGCTCCAGCCGATCGCCGCCAGGCCGATTAGTTTCCAGCGCGACATGCGTTCGCCCAGACGGCCGAAGATCGGCGCGGTGAGCATATACGACCAGAGGAACGCGGCGTTCAGCGTGCCCATCTTCGACCGACTTTCTGGATCGTCGGGCGATAAAAACTCGGCCTTGATTTCTGGGACCGCGGCAGCCAGCACAAAGCGGTCGACGTAGTTGAGCAGGTTGATCGTCAAGAGCAGCCCCACCGTCCAGCGGGCGAGCCGTACCGCGTTGATCTGAGGAACAATCGGAGTAGCCAAGCGGGGCCTCGATCTTCAACTGTGCCGGCCGTTGCCTATGCGATACAATGACACCTCTGTAGGGAACACCCTCCGTGGCGTTCCGCCCAGGGCGGCGCGACGCCGGTTCGCCATTCGCGGAACGCCACAGAGGGCGTTCCCTACAGACCGTTTTATCGATTACCGATGCTGCGGAGGATTCTCGAATGTTGGGCGCTACTTTGCAAGCACCCGCTTATATCGAACGGCTGCAACATGAGCTGACGCGGATCGACCCCCGCGAAATGCACCAGATGGCCGACTGGATTTTCGACGCCTGGCGGAACGAACGGTTCGTGTTCATTTTTGGCAACGGCGGGTCGGGCACCACCGCCACTCACATGAGCGAAGACCTGGGCAAAAGCTCGCTCCGCGAGTGCGACCTGCAAGACGAAACCAAAAAACGCCTCAAGGTGATGAGCCTTACCGACAATCTGGGCTGGATCCTGGCCGTCGGCAACGACTGCGGATACGACCAGATTTTCGTGCAGCAACTGATGAACTACGGCGGGCCGGGCGATCTGGCCATCGCCATCAGCGGTTCGGGCAACAGCCCCAATGTGCTCAAGGCCGTCGATTGGGCCAACCGGCACGGGCTGCGCACGTTTGGCCTCACCGGCTTCGGCGGCGGCAAGCTGAAGCAGATGCAGCAGGCCGGCCTGCACGTGCCGCTGGAGGACATGGGAATGGTCGAGAGCATTCATCTGGCGTTGTTTCATTGGGTGCTCAATGACGTTTTCGCCCGGATCAATCGCGAGGGCCGGCACGGCGAGCAGACGGCCGAATATGCAACGGAACGAAGCTAAGGAGTCTTAACGATGCCAAAACTGAACGTCGAAGGGGTGGGCCAATTTGATGTGCCGCAGGGCAAGCGCCTGGTGCTGGCGCTCGAAGATGAAGTGGCCATCGATCAACTGCACTCGTGCGGCGGCAACGCCCGATGCACCACATGCCGGGTTGAGTTTCTTGCCGGCGAGCCGGACCAGATGACCGCCGCCGAGAAACAGGTGCTCGCCGCCCGCGGTCTGAGCGGAGTGCGGCTAAGCTGCCAGATGGTTTGCGATCACGACATGAGCGTGCGGGCCATCAGCCGGCTGGCCGGCAGCGGCAAGAAAGACGTGGGCGCTCGTCCCACCGACGAGATTCAGCCGCAACCGGTCGAGTGGGTCGCTGCCGGTAGCTGACTTCGTGAGAGCCTCGCGTCGTCCGCACTAGCATCCGATCGGTTTGTCATTCACGACCGTAATGGCCTCCGACCGGTTTTGACAGACAAACTCGGTAAGACGCTGCATTCTTTGTGGGTTGCGGTGGTCTTTTAGGTGCCAGTGGATCGGATTTGGCCATAATCGGAAATCAACCCGGCTGCTGATTGCACGAGATTGTGACTGCACACCGAGACTTGCCGGTTTTGTTTATCAAAACCGATCCTGAATCCCGGCACAGAGCCACGTACTTATTCGGCGCCAGCCTTCGGTGCATACAACCGGCCAATGCGCCGGCGGATCTCGGCATCGACGGATTGGAATCGCTGATCGGAAACGCCGCCGTACAAGCGGGTGAACTGTGCCTGGGTCAAGTTGTCTTTGAGGCCGTCGATCTTGGGCAAATGGCCGGCCACAGTGAACTGCTCGGCCAGGTTTTCCAACTCCAAGTCGCCCGCCTGTACGTGCCGGGCCAGGGCAATGCCCGACAGGTCGGCGCACCAGTCGCTAAAGCTGAAGCCGCTGCCGCCGCGGGCGTCGTGCAGTTCCTTGGCCAGTCCGGCGGCTTCGGCCGATTTTTCGCCGGCCATCGCCATGATCGCTGCCGAGAAAAAGAAATGTTGTCCCAGGTCGATCCTGCCGCGCATGGTCGGCTGGCGGAGCACGGCCAGGCGGGCCTGGCGTTGTTGGTCGGTTTCGATCTGCCGCACAAAGTCGCCCATTACCGGATATTTGCGCAAAGCCTCCGAACGGTCAATCGCGATCGCCAGTCCCAAAAACAGCGCCTGCACGCGCACCGTGTCGGGTAGCTCGTCCGCCGCCGCCGCGGCCCTGCGCGCATAGCGTTCGGTGAGTTTCTCGCCGTCGGTGTCGGCTGCGGTCAACGACGAAGCCTCGGCCACTACCGCCCGCACCACGCTTTGCGCCGCCGAGCGGAGACTGTCGGGATCGCCGGCGGGGGCGGCGCCCGGCTGACCGGCATCGCCCGCGTTTTCCAACCAACTGAGAAGCTGGGGCGCGGTGTTGTCTTGCGGAACTGCGCGGGCCAACACGCCATAAAGCTCGGTCAGCCGTTGTCGGACGGGCGGAGTGGCATCGCCGATCGACGTGATGCTTCGCTCGGCCAACTCTTGGCCGACCATGCCGATGGCCAGGGTATTTAATGGGTCGATGCGCAGCCGCCGCCCACGGACATGCGGTTGCCCGTCGGCCAGCACCAGCCGCATGACTGAGTCGGGTTCAGGGCTATGCGCCGCGCCAAGATAATGGGCTAGTTCGTGTACGAGCAGCTCGCATCGCTCGCCTTCGGAAGCGCTGCCCGATGCTTCGCACAGCAGCAAGTGCGAGCGCAGCGGCCGCCGCGCCGCGCCCAGGTCGGCCCTGGCTTGGGGCAGCGGATGCTGGCACGTGAAACCGATCGCCAGGCGGGCGGGCGCGGGGCGGACGACTTTCTCGAATTCCTGATAGCTCATTTCAAAATCGCGAATCGCGTCGTCCGACCGCCAGGTTCCCACGGCCACCACCTCGAAGCCGGCACAGCCATGCTTCTCGAAAATCTCGGAGGCCGCCGTCACGCGGTCGCGCAGTTGTTTTTCCCAGAAAAGCTGCGTGCCCGGATGGTCGTCGTCGACCAGTAGCTTGACCGGAATTCGGAAGGGCCGTCGATCGTGCAACCGTGGCGGTTTTTTAGCGGCGCGTCGTGCGCGACCGTCTTTAGCGCGCGGTTTGACTTTCGTGCCGCCAGCCTCATCGCCGCCGGTGTTCTCCGACGGTTCGTCATTCGCCCCCTGGTCGCTGGCGCCGATGCCGATCTGGCCGAATTCGAGCTTGCCGCCCCGCTCGACTTCGTAAAAAAAATAGGCGGCGTTCGGCTTCAGATCGAACTGCCGCTGCGAATCGCCCGCGCCGAATTCGAGTGCGCTGGCGTCGTCGACCGGCACCGCGATCACGCGGCCGGCTTCCAGCGTATGCGACGTCGCTTGCCCGTCAGCGCTCACGGTAGCGAACTGCACCGGGCGGGCCGCCTGATTGGCAAAAACGGCAACCGCCGCATCAGCCGATCGTGCGATGACGAAGCCGAACGAGAGGACCGCGAGCTGGAAAATGCGGCGGATGACCTTGGATGGGCGAAGAAAAGGCATACTCGCGCATTCTGACTGCTGGGCCAAGGGGTCGTCAATCGGCGGTATCCGGGCAAGCGCGCACGGTAGCAGAATTCGTAAGAATTCTGGCCACGAGCGTCCGGGCAACCTGACTTCTCATGAAGTCAGCTACGGACCGATTGATACAGCACCAGCCCGAACATGCTCAGGTAGCACACGCCGCAGGCCAAGAGCCCCAGCCGGTGATACCAACGCGGACGCAGCTCGGGCGGTAACAGCCGGCAGTTGATCCACAACAGATGGAACGCCGTGCCGCCGATCGCGAGATTGTTGAGGTTGGCGATCACCAGCGTCATCAGCTTGGGCGTGCCGTAGGTGCTGAACAGGTAGGCGCAGACCGCCGACCAAAGCACGTAACCGCAGAGAATGGCGTAATAGATTCGCTTGACCTGGCCGCCCGACATCGTCTCGCGGATTCGCCGGCTGCCCGACCAGAGGATGTCAGTCCAGCGGCGGCTGAAATCATCGACGATCGACATCTGGCTGGGCAACATCACCGTCAGCCCGACGAGCACCGTGACGGTCCACAACAGCCGCGCGGCGAGCGACGAAATCCCTGGGGTATGGCGGACGCCGTCGGCGGTGATGAGCGACTGTGCCCACTCCAGATCGGCCCCCTGCAACTCGGAGTGGGGAGCGAACTGCAGCGACAACAAGGCGGGCAGCGCCATGCCCATAAAGCAGCCCGGCGCCCAGATGCACACCTGGTCGGTAAAGACATATCGCCACCAGCCGCGCCAGCGGCGAACGTTCTCTTCGGTGAGCGAAAACACTTTGCCCAAATGGCTGAGCGAGATGCCGCGGCCGCCCACCGCGCTGGGAATGGCACCGACGGCGCCGCCCATGCCCCAACCCTTGTCGCGGACGAAATTGCCGTAGGTGGCGTTTGCCAGCCCACCGCCGCCGGCGTAGCCCGCAAAGGCGCCCAGCACGGCGATATCGACCACCACCGCCGGCCAGCCGCCCGTCGTCAGTCGATAGTCGAGCACGTTGAGTGTGGCCGGTCCCGTGGCGTCGACGGTGGGCAAGTTGCCGAATTTGCCAAAGCCGCTCAGCACGAGCAGCCAGTTTTGCAGCGAGACAAAGCATAAGCCCATCAGCAAACAGAAGCCCAACACGATCACCACCTTGGCCGTCATGACGGCCTGAAGCGTGTTGTAGATTTTGCCGCCCGCCAGCACCGGCAGCACCACCGCGAACAGCAGCAGATAGGCCAGCAGCGTGACCAGCCACCGATCGGCTTCGCCGGGCGGACGGTCAAGCATCAGCGCCGCCACCATCGCCGCGCCGTGCGTCGATAAGCCGGGAATGAGGGCGGGCAGATTCAGCAGCAGCACCGCGCCGATCCAAAACGTCGGCCCCGGCCGGGTGCGCATGAAACCGGTGAAGACCGGTTCGCCGCAATAGAGCGCGTACCGGCCACACTCCAGATTGTAAAAGACCTGCAATACGATGGCGATCGTGGCGATCCACATTAGTCCGCCGCCGTATCGCGCGGTGACCTCGGGACCCATCAACCACTCGCCGCCGCCGATCTGGATGCCCATCATCACCACGCCCGGCCCGATGAAGCGCGTCCAGTGCCGCCACGACAGGGGCGGGGGTTTTGGTAGCTCGGCGAGCTGCCACGCGGGGAGACAGGTCTGCGGCAGCGGCACATCATCCCGCATCGGTATACCGCCCTCGAATGAACCCGCTGTCGGCGGGGGCCTGATAGCGAATGTCGAGCGCGGGACTGGCGATCGCCCGGCCCTCGGCCAGCGAGTGCAACGCCAGGTCGAGCATCGTGCTGGTCAGCAGCGTGCGCTCGACCGGGTACGGCGGCTTACCCGTCGTGAAAAACTTTTCGATATTCGCCACCAGCGGATCGAAAAACTTCGCTCCCGGCGGGGCGGGCAGATAGAAATCGGTCGAGACCAATTCGTCGTGTCCGGCGATGCGGCCGGCGAAATTCATGTCGGAGAGCTGCTCGGGCAGGTTCACCACCGCGCCCCGCGTGCCGTCGCGATAGTCAATGAGGATGGCCATCGGCTTGGGGACGTTTTCGCGCGGGTCGCCGATGTTGTAGCTGGGGCTGCGACCGGAGGCGGCGCGCAGCAAGTCCCAGGACCAGCGCCCCTGGTCGCCCGCTTTCCACACCGCTTCGCCCGACAGACATTCGACCGACCGCACGCCGGTCTCACCGCCTTTGCGACGCTCTAGCATGCACTGGAGCGATTCGAGCGCATGAAATAAGTAAAT
The DNA here is from genome assembly GCA_035252155.1 of Pirellulales bacterium. GTDB lineage: Bacteria > Planctomycetota > Planctomycetia > Pirellulales > JAICIG01 > JAICLL01. The sequence goes on from DATFDL010000743.1 coordinate 18,125, forward strand.
CTCGGCGATGTTGCGGTCGTAGCCGTAGAGCAGCAGACCTTCGCGAAACGGCGTTTCGAGCGGCGGCTCGAGCTCGGGCCGCCGCCAGGTGACCGGCAACGACGATCCGGCCATCAACCCAAAACCCAGCTCGCGGGCCGTCTTGACCATCTCGGCAGCGCGGCGATGGTCGTACGAAAGGTGCTTATCGACAAATATCGGCACGCTGCGGCCGCTGCGCCGAAAGACTTCGACAATCTGCTGAAAGAACTCATAGCGCGGATAAAGGATTTGCCCGAATTCGTTCACCGGGTAATCGCCGTGCTCGCAGATTAGAAGCACGGCGTCGATGTCGAGCTGCTCACCGCCCAGGGCCTCGGCGACGGTTGCCGACAATGCGATGTGATGGCGGCGGCAAACTTCACGCCCCAGGTCGTCGTCGGGATATTGGTCGTTGTACATGCGCACCAGCCGAAACGGCGGCTGATGATGAACGCCCTCGCGCGAATAACCATGAATGAAACGCCCAGCGATATGATAGGCGTGCGACTTATAGCGATAGATCGAGTTGATGGCCGCGACGCGGGGCAACGCTCGCTTGCCGACAGGCTGATCGTTGGCGAGCGAGGACACCGCGCGGCAAAACGGCGAGAAAACCGCCGCGCCGGCCGCGGTCATCAACATCCGCCGCCGTGAAAGCAAAGCTCGATTGTTTTCATCGCGAGTGTTCATAGCCGTTCGCAAAGCCCTGCTGTCCGGTTTCAACTGTCCAACGGTGACCAATTGTCATTATGGGTAAGATAACTGGCGGCGGTAAAAGAAAAAACTAGCCAGGTTTTGCCCGCCATTTTGGACGGCCTGGAAGGCCATCCTCCCAAAGCCGCCGACCTCACGCGACGAGCCGTCTTGCGTCCGCTCGCACTTCTTGCCACACTACGGCCCCCATTCCGCGCCCGCGGGATTTCCGCGGCGAGCACCGTCACGTCACATCGTCAGGTATCGCGAATGCCCCGGCTGGTTTATCTCGGCTGGCTTGCTCTGGTTGCGCCCTGCGTGGGCTGCGGCGCGCCCTGGCTGATGGTGCGGCAGCCGAACCCGGTCTTCGTGCCCGTCGGCGATCCAGAACGTGTTTGGAACACCCTGGTCGACGTCGTCGACGACCACTTCCACATCAAGCGCGAAGAGCGGGTGCGCGTGGTCGATAACATGCTCATCAACGGACGTATCGAGACGTATCCGGAACCTAGCTCGGCACTGATCGAGTTTTGGCGCGGCGACACCGTTACGTTTTACGACAAGCTGGAAAGCACGTTCCAATCGTACCGCCGGCGGGCCGAGGTCGAAGTGACACCCGTCGAAGGGGGTTTCCAGGTTCAACTGGCGGTCTTTAAAGAGCTAGAGGATGTTCCCAAACCGGTCTCGGCGACCGCAGGCGCCGGCACGTTGCGGCACGACACCTCGCAGCGGCACGTGAAGATGGCCATCGGCCAGCAGCCGACCGTGTCGGGCTGGATACCACAGGGCCGCGATCCGAATCTCGAGCAGAAGATGCTCAACAAGCTGTTGCTACGGCTGGGGGTCATGTCGCCTTGGACGTTGGTCGCTCCCGGCCCACTTCCCTACGCCGAAAACTAGTTTCGGCACGAAAGTTTCAGGCACAGCGGCGGCCGATGTCATTGACGCCATTGGCAAAGTCTCTG
>DATFDL010000744.1:0-45786 GCA_035252155.1 Pirellulales bacterium
GTTGGCCTAACGCAGGAGTTTGAGCTATTGCCCCGGGCGGCATTATGTCCCCTCGTCGAAATCTTTTGATCCTCCCTCGGCTGCACGCCTCGACGTGGTTTGCGCTTTTGCCCGTGATCGCTGCCATCGCACTGGCGAATCTTCCGGGCGAATACGTCACTTTTCGGCCGGGCCTTCTCGACAACTATTACGAGTTTTGCGAACACGGTTGGCCGCGCACCTGGCTTGTGCGGCAAGGCCTGCACGGAACAACGACGAGCCTCTGGGATCTCACCGCCGATGTGTGCAGGTTCGATGCTTTTGCACTGGCCGTTAACTTGAGTCTTGCGCTGATGATCGCCGTCGCGCTGGCTGCCGCGCTCGAATACCGGCGCCGGCGAAGGCAGCGAATATGGCAATTCACACTGGTTGACGTTTTTCTCGCGACGCTCGCTGTGGGTTGCTTCATGACGTGGTATGCCGGACAGCGACGCAATCTGACGCGGGCCGCCGAAGTCGCTCAGGCTGGCGACATCGCTTGGTATACCGAGCCGACTTTCCCGACTTGGGTGCGTGAAGCGATTGGCGACGAAGGGTTGGCGAAGCTCGGAGTTATGCGACCGGTCGAACTTGAGCTCGAGCTGCCGGACGTTGTTCCCGCCCGCGATGACCAAATGGCCGCAATTTGCGCCATCGTCGACCGTTATCCGGAACGGTGCCTGTTGATTGTCCCGGAGTATTCCTCCATGATCACACGAAGGGAATCATTTCTGGGCGCAGATTACCTACGAAGATTGCCGCGCTTGCGACACATCATGCTCGGACGCGCCGATGATGAGGTGTTTGCATGCCTAGAGTCCCTCCGTGACCTGCGTACCTTGACCATTGAGGATGAGGGGGTGATCCTCAGTCCTGCGGTCGCCGCTCGGCTGGCCGACTTGCGGCAATTGCGGCACGTGCGGGTGCCACGCCGCTGGTTAGGCGACGCGGGCGTCACCGCGCTTGGCTCGCTCGACCGGCTCGAAATGCTGTCGCTGGACGGTGCGAACGACGACGACCTTGCGCACTTGGGGCGACTGCGGAACTTACGGTGCCTCGAATTGCGCGATGCGACAGTGAATGACTTGGGATTGGCGGCACTCGCTGATCTGCGGCGATTAGAGCAACTGACGGTGCACAGCACACGCGTCACCGGCAGCGGCTTCGGTGCTCTGGCTTGCCTCCCACGGCTGAACACGCTTGACCTGGCAGGCTCGGGCATCACGGACGACGGGCTCGTCGCGATCGGCGGTTTGCGATCGCTTCTCTTTCTGAACTTGCAGTTTACGCCACTCACCGGAACAGGCTTGCGGCAGCTCGTTGCTTTGCGGCACCTGCGATCACTTCGACTTGCGACTACTGAGATCGGCGATCGCGGATTGAGCACGCTCCCCAAGCTTCCGCGGCTTGAGTTCCTGGACGCATCCGACACGCGCGTAACCCAGGCGAGCCTAGGCGCATTGGCTTCACTCGTTGAATTGCGCGAACTTAACTTGTCGAAAACGAAAGTGGCCTCACTGGAATGGCTGGATCTCGACCGATTGTCGCGTCTTGAGCGGCTCGACATCGATCAAGCCTGGGTGCCTGATAGCGAACGAGACCGAGTGGAATTCGCGCGTCCCGAATTGCGCATAGCCAGGCACTCCAGCAAGGCGTCGCCTGGTCTGGGCGGAGCCGGTACGCGGGTTTCGCATGAGATCAACTTAACGGGGCCATCGGTCGGCGATGCGCAACTGCATGAATTAATAGCCGACGACGACATCCGATGCATCCGCTTACAGTCATCACGCATTACAGACGCCGGTTTGGCGCGGCTGGCCGAATTCCGCAATCTTGAGGGAATAGACCTCGCGGAGACGTCCATTGGCGACGCCGGCCTTTCGCACCTTGGTGCGCTTCTGCGGCTGAAATATCTCGACATCGCATACACGAGAGTAACCGAGGAAGGGCTCAATCGCCTCGCGCAGTTTCCCGCGCTAGTGAAAGTTGGCCTTGACCCATCGCAAATCGATGCTTTGGCCGTCTCGGTGCTCAAACGCAACACCAAGCTCAAGCATCTACGGATCGCGCACATGCGCCCGCCTTGCGGCGGACACTATTTTGGCGCCGCGGACTTTGAGGAATTCATCCAGCTCTTACGGCGCGATCTGCCGGCGTTAAAAATTCACACCTCCACGAGGTCGCCTCATGGTTTCGGTCGATTTACAACGCTGATCGGGTGTGGCTTCTAGCAACTCTTCACGACGGCGCTTATAGAGGATTAGCGATCGGGTCTGGACGACCTAGGACGATCGCCCTACGGTAATGGGAAGTAGGCCCAAGACGTTGCTCGCGGAACCGCGGTCCATGACGCTCCTCTACTACGATCCCATCTTTCTGAAACACGGCACGCCGGGCCACCCCGAGCGGCCACTGCGGCTCACCACGGCTATTGAACATCTGGAACGGGCGGGGTTGGTGGGGCAATGCACGCGGCCGAGTTGGCAGCCGGTGTCGCCCGTGCGACTGGCCCGCGTGCATGAACTGAAATATGCCGACGAAGTGCGGCACTTTGTCGAGGCGGGCGGTGGGCAGATCGAGAGCGACACGGTCGTCAGCGCGGCGTCTTACGACGTGGCCTTGTGTGCGGCCGGCGCCGTCTGCGACGCCGTCGAGCGCGTTGTGCGGGGCGAAGACCGCACGGCGCTGTGCCTGGTGCGGCCGCCGGGGCATCATGCGCTGCAAGCTGGCGCGATGGGCTTCTGCTTGTTCAATAACATCGCGATCGCGGCACGCACCGCGACCGCCGAGTTGGGCCTCGACCGGGTATTGGTGGTCGACTGGGACGTGCACCACGGCAACGGCACGCAAGATGCCTTTTGGCGCGATGAGCAGGTGGGCTTTTTGTCGATCCATCGCTGGCCGTTTTATCCCGGCACGGGCCGGGCCAGCGAAACCGGTGGCGGGGCGGGCTTAGGCTCTACGCTGAACTTGCCCGTCGAGTTTGGCACGTCGCGCAAAATCTACCTCGACCGTTTTCGCGGCGGCCTGGAAGATCTGGCGGCGCGCGTCAAGCCGCAGCTTGTGCTGGTGAGCGCGGGCTTCGACAGCCACCGCACCGATCCGATCGGGTCGCTGGGTCTGGAGACTGAAGATTTCGCACCGCTCACGCAGGCGGTGCTCGATGTGGCCGAAGCTTACGCCGGCGGCAAGCTCGTCAGCGTGCTCGAAGGCGGATACAATCCGCAGGCGCTGGCCGAGTCGGTAGAAATCCATCTAAGTACGTTAGTCAACCACGAATAACACGAATCACACGAATGAAAGCATTGATTTGACGTCTTTCGCTGGTAACGATTCTTCATTCGTCTCATTCGTGTCATTCGTGGTTTCCCTTCTCGCATTACCAAAACGCATGGATCCCCTTGACCGCGACCGACTGCTGGCCGATGTCGATGCTTTTTGCCAAGAGCTGCGGCCGATCGAAGAGCTTTGCTACGTCGAACACCGGCAAAATGAAGAGACGATTGCGCTGGCCAAGAAACACAACCTGCTGGCGATGCCGGTGCCCGTCGAGCTAGGTGGACGCGGCGCCGACGCCGTCAGCTATGCTCGCGCCCTGGCCCGCATCGGCCGTGAGGGCACGGGCGTGCGGACGTTTTTTTCCGGGCATACCTCCATTGGCGAGTACCCTATTTTGCGGTTCGGCAACGCCGCCCAAAAGAAAAAGTATTTGCCTCGCGCCGCCCGTGGCGAGTGCATCATGGCCTTTGGCCTGACCGAGCCGGAGGCGGGCTCGAATCCGCTGGAACTGACGAGCACCTATCGCCGCCAGGGCAGTACGTTTCTACTCAACGGCGTCAAGTATCTGATCTCCAACGGTTCGATCGCCCACGCGGTGATTGTCTTCGCCTATCCTGAGGGCGCGAGCGGGTCGAAAAAGCGAATGAGCGCGTTCATCGTTGATACGGCCGGCGACACGTTCGAGCGCGAAGACCTGCCCGCCAAGCTGGGCATGTTCACGGCCAACACGGGCATGTTTCAGATGACCGATCACCCGGTGCCGGCCGAAAATCTATTGGGCACAGAAGGCAATGGTTTTCACGTGGCGATGGGTACGCTGGTTTCGGGCCGACTGAGCGTGGCGGCGGGCTGCGTGGGCGTGATCGAAGATTGCCTGGCCGAAGTGCTCACGTACAGCCAAACGCGGCACCAGCACGGCAAGCCGATCGGCCGGCACCAACTAGTGCAGGAGCACATTGCTGCGATCGAGATGCACCGTGCGGCGAGCGAAGCGATGGTCGAGCGAGCCGCCGAGGCCAAGCAAGCCAGCGACGCGCAGCCCGACGACGCCCGGCTGGCCGCCGAGGCCGACCTGCGCGTCGCCCAGGCCAAGCTGTTCGCGGCGGGCGCGGCCTGGGACGCGGCCGATCGGGCGGTGCAGGTCTTCGGCGGTCGCGGTTTTTCAGAGCTTTATCGCGTCGGCCGCCACCTGCAAGACGTGCGAGTCTGCCGGATCTACGAAGGCACCGATGAAATCCTCAAGCTCAAGATTGCCGCGGCGCTGCTGGGCAAAGAGTTTGCGGCGTTTAAATAGTCGTACTACACTGAATTCTATGTCGACGACAGCGGACTACGGCGTAGGTTCAAGCGGCTCACCGCCCTGGAAAGACGTGCTCGTCGAGCTGCTTCCCAGCCAAGGCAATTGGAGCGATGAGCAGTATCTGACGCTTACCGACGGCGCCCGGCGCTTAGTCGAATTCACGGACGGGGTTCTGGAAATCCTGCCATTGCCGACGGACAAGCACCAATCGATCGTCAAGTTTTTGCTCTATGCGTTTGATCGCTTCGTGGCTCCGCTCGGTGGAAAAGTGCTGTTTTCGCCATTGCGCTTGCAGATTAGGCCCGGCAAGTACCGCGAACCCGATCTCATCGTGTTGCGATCAGCTAGCGATCCGCGCCGACAAGACCGCTATTGGACCGGCGCCGACCTGGTGGTTGAAGTCATCAGTTCCGATGGCGTCGAACGCGATACGGTCGAGAAGCGCGCCGACTACGCCGAGGCCCGCGTGCCGGAATACTGGATCGTAAATCCAGAGAACGAGACGATTACAGTCTTGACACTCACGGGCGGCGCTTACGCCGAAGCAGGCGTATTTCGACGAGGCGATTCAGCGGCGTCAACGCTGTTAGCTGGTTTTACCATCATGGCTTCAGCGGTTTTCGATGCATAGCTTTCATCACAGCGTCTCGGCTTCGTCCTGCAGACGCTGAAAAAGTGATTCGACCGCGATGCGTGCCGCCCAGGTTCGAAGGTAACCAAGATCGAGTACTTTATATTGCACCTCGTAAACCCGCAATGCATCGCGGAACTGCTTTTCACTGCCGCCGGACAGTTGAGCCCAGCGTAATTTCGCGAGAATGGTGTCCTCGGCGGAGGACATGTTGATGCTGATGCCCTCGAACGCCTGCCGTTGCCGCCGCTGAAATCGCGATTGGTCGAACGGTTCGTTCGTGAGAATCCAAAAATCAACCTTGTCCCCTTGATTGACGTCGAGCAAGTTGAACATGCTCTGGTGCCGAAGAGCATCGTCAATGCTTTCCGCGGAAAGATAGAAATTGGGCGCGGGAAAAGCGCGAATCAATGCATCGACGCCCGATGGCTTCAACGCGACCACTAAGTCGACGTCGTGTGTCGAACGCGGCTCGCCTTGCAAGCTCGACGCGATCGAGCCAGTGACCATGTACTCGATTCCTGCCTCGTCGAGCACGCGAACCACAGTTTTCAGTAGTTCCGATTGTGACATTTGGCCAGCCGATCCAGATACAGGAGCTGAAACTCCACATCGTTTAGATGAGGAAACCGCTGTCGAAGCCCTTGCCTGAAAAGGCGATTTGCTGCGTCGGAAAGCTCAAACGCCTTGGACAAACGTTGCTCCGGCGTCATTCCGCGAAGGATTTCCAGATAACGGCGGTGATTCGGCTTCGGCTTTGGGCTTGACGGTATTTCGATCGACATGCGAACTAGACGCTCCACGATTTGTGCGGGTCGCCCCAATTATTTTAGTCTTTTGGCAGCCCACATCAATGTGGTGCGGCACACCGCGCGGCCTGTCGGCGTAGGACCGGCTCCGACGGTACGCTATGCTTGAATGGCTGTTTAACGATGTACGTGTTACAACGGGATGATAAAGCGAAATGGCAGGAGGCATGGAACAGGGCTTCGATCTGCGGAGGTACGGCATCGGCGTGGCCGACGTCTGGCGCAACGCCGCGCCGGCGCGGCTCTACGAAGCGGCCGTCGAACACGACCGATCGTTCATCAGTTCCGCAGGCGCGCTGCTCACCCGTTCGGGCTCCAAAACCGGCCGCTGCCCGAAGGACAAGCGCATCGTCGACCACCCGGCCAGCGCGGGCGACATCTGGTGGGGCGACGTCAATATCAAGTGCTCCGAAGAAACGTTTTTGACCAACCGCGAACGGGCCGTCGACTTTTTGAATTTTCGCGAGCGGCTCTACGTGTTCGACGGCTACGCCGGCTGGCATCCCAAGCACCGACTCAAGGTGCGCGTGATCTGCGCCCGCCCGTATCACGCCCTGTTTATGCACAACATGCTCATCCGGCCCAGCGAGCGGGAGCTGCGCGAGTTCGGCGAGCCGGACTACGTGATCTTCAACGCCGGCGAATTTCCGGCCAATTTGCACACCCGGCAGATGACCTCGAAAACCAGCATCGACTTGAGTTTCGAGCGGGGCGAGTTCCTGGTGCTGGGCACCGAGTACGCCGGTGAAATGAAAAAAGGCGTCTTCACCATCCTTAACTACCTGATGCCCAAGCGGGGCGTGCTCTCGATGCACTGCTCGGCCAACGAAGGCCCGCGAGGCGACGTGTCGCTCTTCTTCGGCCTTTCGGGCACCGGCAAAACTACGCTCTCAGCCGATCCGCAACGGCAGCTCATCGGCGACGACGAGCACTGCTGGAGCGACGACGGCGTCTTCAACATCGAGGGCGGCTGCTACGCCAAGTGCATCAACTTGTCGGCCGAAAAAGAGCCGCAGATCTACCGGGCGATCGGCTTCGGCTCGGTGTTGGAAAACGTGGTCTTCGACGCGGTCACGCGCGAGGTCGATTACGCCGACGCTGCGATCACCGAAAACACGCGAGCTAGCTACCCAATCGAGTTCATTCCCAATGCCAAGATTCCCTGCATCGGCGGTCACCCGCGAAACATCATTCTCTTGACCTGCGACGCCTTCGGCGTGCTGCCCCCGGTGAGCAAGCTGTCGTCGGCCCAGGCCATGTATCATTTTATCAACGGTTACACGGCCAAGGTGGCGGGCACCGAGCAAGGCGTGCAAGAGCCGCAGGCCACCTTTTCGGCCTGCTTCGGGGCGGCGTTTCTGGTCTGGCATCCTACCAAGTATGCCGAGATGCTGGCGCAGCGCATTCACGACCACGGCGCGCACGCCTGGCTGGTGAACACCGGCTGGATCGGCGGGGCCTATGGCGCCGGCTCGCGCATTCCGCTGGCCTACACACGGGCGATTATCGACGCCATTCACTCGGGCGAGCTGAGCCAGGCCGAAACCGCTGAAGAACCGTGGTTTGGGCTGCGCGTGCCGCGGGCCTGCACGGGCGTGCCGCCGCGGTTGCTCACGCCCGAACGCGCCTGGACCGACCACGACGCCTATCGCCGCTCGGTCGAAAAGCTGGCCGGCCTATTTCATCGGCACTTTGCCCTGTACGGTGCATCGGCCAGCATCGAAACACAGCAGGCCGGGCCAAGGGTGGGGAAATAGCTGATGTTTACTTGGGTCGAGTTGCAAAGCGAACTCGCAACCGCGCTTTAGAATTCAGATCGAGGACGCGAACCGTCGTTCGCCCGATTGCCGTTCGTCCGACAACGCGTAACCCCTCCCAAGTAAAGTGCCTATTCCATCGGTCGCGGCGAGGGTTGAAAAGCCGAGTGATCTTCTTTGACAATGGATCAATGCCTGTGAGATTGCTACCCTTGTGAAGATTGCACGCTGGACACGCAAGCGCAAGATTCGCCAAATCATCGGTGCCGCCATGTTTGCATGGGATCACGTGCTCGACTTGAAGCGGGGCGAGCGGAGAATCCACTTGCGCGCGATGGCAGTATTCACAGCAGTCGCCCGCTCGCTCGCGCACCGCGATGCGCGTGGCAGCGTCCATGGGTCAGGCGCCACCGGAGTTTAAGAAAAACCTGGCCTCTCCCTGTAAAACGGCCAACAGGTCGTTAGCTTCAATATACGCTTCATACTCCGCGCGTTCCGCGTCGGACAACTCGCCTTCATTGGCCTTATTGGCCAGTTCGGAAAGGCGGTCATCCAGCGACGGATCCGTTTGCAATTCTGTCAGTTGGCGAATCTGCTCGTGAGTTAAAATCGCAAATAGCGGTGCGGTGCCGCGGTGAAATGCCTGATGCGACTCGATGGCAATGCTCATAAACGCTACACTAACTCCAGCCAGCCACCTTGGTCAACTACCGTGTTGGGACTAGAATGCTCGCATGAATGACACTAACGGAGATTCCCTTCGGCCCGGCGAAGGCTGGCACTGCTCGCATCTCTATTACCGTTTCGATCGGCGGGCGATCAAGCAACTCAGCGGCGCCGAGCTGGCCGCGGGCAAGACGGAGCTGATCGCCACGCTCGACCCGGCGGGCAGCGAAGCTCCCGCTCGGCTGCAAACGTCGGTCGTCAGCGGGCACAAGGCCGACTTCGGCCTCATGCTGCTCGACGCCGACCCGTTGCGAATCGACGCGGTACATCAGCGGCTCATGGCTGGGCCGCTGGGACTGGCCCTGGTGCCGACGTACTCGTTCGTGTCGCTCACCGAGATTTCGGAATACGTGCCCAGCGTCGAGCAGTATGGCCGGCGGCTCGTGGCCGAAGGTGAAGACCCGGCCGGCGCCGCGTATCAGGCCAAAATCAAGGCCTACGAGAATCGCGAAGCCATGATGCGCCGCCAGCGGCTCACGCCCGATTTTCCCGAGTGGCGGACGACCTGCTTTTACCCGATGAACAAAAAGCGCAAGGTGGGCGAGAACTGGTTCCTGCTGCCGTTCGATGAGCGTAACCGGATGATGGGCGAGCACGCGCGTTCGGGCATCAAATTCGGCGGCAAGGTGACGCAGTTGATCACCACCTCGACCGGCTTCGACGACTGGGAGTGGGGCGTGACGCTTTGGGCCCGCAACCCAGAGTTCTTGAAAGAGATTGTCTATACCATGCGGTTCGATGAGGCCAGCGCACGGTACGCCGAGTTCGGCCCGTTCTATGTCAGCTACATTATGTCGCCGGCCGAGATGCTCAAGCATTGCCGGGTTGGGTAGCCCTACTTGCCGTTTTCCGGGTTCTTCTTCGAAGCCTTCGGCTCCAGCACCAGCGTCACCTTGGTGCCCACAGGGGGAATGCGCTCGGTGTAGGCTTGAAACAGCAGTTGCCCGGCCTGGTCGGAGCTTTCGATCGGGAGATCGAGCATCGCGGTGCTGAAATTCGAGACGCAGATCAGATCGCCCATGTCGGCCAGGTAGTGCCGCTGGCCGTTTTGGGGATCGACCCAGAACCCGCTGCCCGCAAAGACCCACGGCTCGGCGAGCTCGCGGCCGGTCTGTACGTCTTTCACCCACTCCTGGGCACGGGCCCTGCGGCGATGCCCGAAGGCGTCGGTCCAGTACACCAGCACGTCGATTTCAGTGCCGTAGGCGGGATGATACTCAGGCTGAAACTGGGCAGGTTTGCCCGGCTCGGCGCCCGCCGCCACTAGCGCGCTGTGGACGATGTTTGCCTCGACGGGCAGGGAGACGACCGACTCGTGCTCTTTGCTTCCCCGCGTGCAGGCGAACATTTCGAGCTGGCCTTCACGCAAACAGATCTTGCCGACCATGACGACGCGCTTGCGGCCGGCTTTTTTTTCGAGCCAAATCGGCTCTTTGGGATGCAACCGAAACAGTTCGCTTTTGCCGGCGGTGTCTGCCGGGGCGGCCGAGTCGGTTGGGTGGCCGGCGGACGGTTCTTCGTCGAAGGCTCGTGAAGGCAGCCAAGTCAACAGCACCAGGCAGCCAGCCGCCAACAGCCTGCGGGCGATTGGACCAAAGCGATGCGAAGGTTTCATGCCGTTCAGCATAGCCGCTTCATTAGGTTGCCGAAAGCTGTCGACGCAGTTTACAGGAACGGCCCTCACAAAGCGCGGCGGATTTGGTGGGCCAGCCTTTCGCAAAGTTCGCGTTCTTGGTGCAAATGCCGGCTGCCGCCGTCATTCCAACAGATGCGGCCGTCGCGGCCAATGACGAACATCGCGGGATACCCATTGTCGAGCCATTCATCGAGAAACTCACCGGCGCCCCAGCCTACCGGCCAGGCGATCTGGTATTTTTCACAGAAGGTGCGGGCCGACGTTTCGTCGTCAGGCGTCAGACCGATAAAGACAACATCGTCGCTTCGAAATTGTTGATAGACCTGAACCAGGTCCGGCGCGAGACGCTCGCACGGTGGTCACCAGAGCGCCCATACGTCGAGAACGACGACCCGCCCTCGAAGCTGTTGCCAGTCGAGCGGAATGCCTTCGCTCCAACCCCCGGCTTGCAAAAGCGGTGGAAGTTCGCCGGCGCCGCGGCCTGGTCCTTTGAGCGGCGGCGCCACCGGAATTTCTACCCCCAGGGTGTACATCGCACCCGAGCTAAGCGTGAATCCTGTGAAGAGGCCGACGAGCAGCGCCGCGATTTCCAGCCGAACGTGCGGCCCACCCCAGCGCACTCGCCGCCAAAGCTTGAAAAGCCCACTGATCATCAACACATTCGCTCAGATTCGATAGTTCAGATACCGCATCAAAGTGGTGCCACCGGCCAGGCCCAGCGACAGGCCGACCCACAGGTACGGCAACCATGCGGGAACCCAAATCTTAAACCTCGACACGCGCCGCAGGCCCGAGAGTGAGACGCCCAAACCAACGCCGCACAGCGCAATGAGACAAGATCGCCCGCATTCCATTTCCATTTTTCCGTTCCGACAAATGCAGTGCCGCGTGTCGTCGGACCGGTTACACCTGTACTTCCGCACGCCGGCGTTGATCGTGTACGATTTTTCGCTAGCATAATTAGCACGTGCTGAATGAAAGCTAGAAATCCGCAAGGAGGCCGTCTACTGTGGCATTGGCCGCCAACCAACTTTATCACGGCGATTGCATCGCCCGGATGCAAGAACTTGAGGCCGGCTCGGTCGATCTGGCCTTTGCCGATCCGCCGTTCAACATCGGCTATGAATACGACGTCTATCACGACCGCAAGCCCTACGACCAATATCTGAGCTGGACGCGCCAATGGATGGAGTCGGTCTGCCGGGCGCTTTCACCCACCGGGACGTTCTGGATCGCCATCGGCGACGAGTATGCCGCCGAGATCAAGCTGATCGCGCAAAACGACCTGCGGCTGACCTGCCGAAGCTGGGTAATCTGGTACTACACCTTCGGCGTCAACTGCACCCGCAAGTTCACTCGCTCGCACGCGCACCTGTTTCATTTTGTGAAAGACCCGGAAAATTTCACGTTCAACTATGCCGATCCGGCGGTCCGAGTCCCCTCGGCTCGGCAACTGGTCTATGCCGACGTGCGGGCGAACCCCGCCGGCCGCCTGCCCGACGATACGTGGATTCTACGGCCTCAGGATGTGCCCGAGGGCTTCGGCGCCGAGCAAGACACCTGGTATTTCTCGCGCGTGGCGGGCACCTTCAAAGAACGGGCGGGTTTTCATGGCTGCCAGATGCCCGAACAGTTGCTCGGTCGGATCATTCGGGTCAGCTCGAACGAAGGCAACTTGGTGCTCGATCCGTTTGGCGGCAGCGGCACGACGCTGGCGGTGGCCAAAAAGCTAGGGCGGCGCTGGATTGGGTTTGAACTATCCGAGGAATACGTGCGAAACATTCAAGCACGGCTCGACGCGATTCAAGCCGGTCAGCCGCTCGACGGTCCCGCCGAACCGCTCTTGAGCGCACCCACCACCGCCGAGGGGAAGCGGCTGCGGAAGCGCGCCGATCGCGCGCAAACACAACAGAAACTGCCCCTGAAACAACCGGCCGACGGTACCAACAGGCGAAAGAATGGACGCCAACACGACGAGGTCTGCTAGACGAAAAAATCATTGCAGGCGCAGCATCGTGCGATAAAAATGGGCGCAACGGTGATCCTTGACCTGGTAATATTTTTCAACAGAAGGCAACGAAGAAAACGAAGGAATCGAGCAAGCCCTTCACCGGTACTTTCGCTCTTTGTTTTCTTCGTTGCCTTCTGTTCAAATCGTCATGCGTTGTATCTCCTCATGGCTTTGCGTTGCGGTGGTCGTTCTGCACGCGGCGGTAGCGGCGGCTGAGCCCCAGGCAGAGCAGACCGAACCTGACTTCAGTGCCGAGTTGCCGCGGATTCCGCCGGTCGAGCCAGCCGATGCGCTGAAGACGTTTCAGGTGCAGCCGGGCTTTCGCATCGAGCTGGTCGCCGCCGAGCCGCTGGTCAACGATCCGGTGGCGGCCGCGTTTGATGAAGACGGCCGCCTCTATGTGGTCGAAATGCGCGGCTATTCGGAGCAGCCCGACGAGCAGCTCAGCCGTGTCCGCCGGCTCGAAGACACCGACGGCGACGGCCGATTCGACAACAGCACCGTGTTTGTCGATCGGCTCTCGTGGCCCACCGCCGTCCTCTGCTACGACGGCGGCGTGTTTGTCGGCGATGCCCCTGACATCTGGTATTTCAAAGACACCGACGGCGACGGCAAGGCCGACCAGCGGCGGGTCGTCTTCACTGGCTTCGGCAAGTCGAACGTACAAGGCTTGCTCAATTCGTTCTCCTGGGGACTCGACAACCGCGTTCACGGCGCCACCAGCAGCGCCGGCGGGCAGGTGCGCCGCGCTGATCATCCAGATGACAAACCGATCAATCTCAATGGCCGCGATTTCGCGTTCGATCCTCGTTCGCTCGAACTATCGGCCACCAGCGGCGGCGCCCAGCACGGCATGTCGTTCGATGCCTGGGGCCGCAAGTTCGTCTGCTCCAACAGCGACCACATTCAACAGGTGATGTTCGACGACCGTTACATCGCCCGGAATCCATACCTCAGTGCTCCCGGTCCGCGCGTCAGCATCGCGGCCGACGGCCCACAGGCCGAAGTCTATCGCATCAGCCCGGTCGAGCCGTGGCGCTTGGTGCGCACGCGGTTGCGCGTGTCGGGCGCGGCGCCGGGGCCGATCGAAGGCGGCGGTCGGGCGGCCGGCTATTTTACCGGTGCGACCGGCGTCACGATCTACCGCGGCGACGCCTGGCCCAGCACGCCGTTTGAGACGGCGATTGTTGGCGATGTCGGCAGCAATCTGGTCCATCGCAAACAGCTTCAACCGAATGGGCTCCAATTCATCGCGCGGCGCATCGACCGTCAAAGCGAGTTTGTGGCGTCGCGCGACATCTGGTTTCGTCCCGCTCAGTTTCTCAACGCGCCCGACGGCACGCTTTACGTACTCGACGTCTACCGCGAGGTGATCGAACATCCCGCCAGTTTGCCGCCCGTCATCAAGCGGCACCTCGATCTCACCAGCGGCCGCGACCGCGGACGGATTTATCGGATCGTGCCCGAAGGTTATCGTCAGCGTCCGCCGCCCAAGTTGAGCCAGGCGACGACGGAAGAATTAGTCGCCCTGCTCGCACACGCCAACGGCTGGCATCGCGAGACGGCGGCGCGGTTGCTCGTCGAGCGGTACGATCGCACGGCACCGCTACTGTTGGCCCGCTTGGCGGCCGAGTCAACATCGCCGTTGGGGCGGATGCACGCCCTGTATGCCTTGGCGGGGCTCGCGGCGCTTAACGAAGAGGTATTGGTCGACCGCTTGCACGACGAGCATCCGGGCGTGCGCGAACACGCGCTGCGGCTGGCGGAGCAATTGATCGACAAACCGAAGGTCGCCGCAGCCGTGCTTTCCCTGGTGGACGACGACGACCCACGCGTGCGCTACCAGCTTGCGTTTACGCTTGGTGAGCTTGACTCGCCTGAGCAATACCAGGCTCTCGCCAAGCTGGCCCGCCGCGACGCCGCCGATCGCTGGATGCGGCTGGCGGTGCAAAGTTCGCTGGCCGAGGGGGCCGACAAGGTGTTGCGGATTCTGGCTTCCGACGGCGACTTTCGCCGATCCGCGTCGGGAATGGCTGTTCTGGAATCGCTGGCCCGGCAGGTGGCGGTCGCCAATCGGGCCGAGCCGCTGCGCGCGGCGCTGAAGGTGCTCGATGGTCTGGCCAATGACGAGCCGTCCGCGGCTTTGGCATTGTTGCGTGGTTTGGCTGACGGCGCCGCGCAGCGCGGCACAAAGTTAAGCACTGTGCTGGCCGCTGAGCCGGGCAGCCGGGCAACCGAGATTCTCGCGTCACTCCTGTCGTCCGCGCGCGCCGCGGCGATCGACGACCAGGCGGAGGTTTCCAAGCGCGTCGAAGCAATCGGCATCTTGCGGCTCGGGTCGTTCACACCGATCGAAGAATTGATGGCGCCCCTGCTGAGTCACCGTCAACCGCAGGTGGTGCAGTCGGCGACGATGCAACTTCTGGCGAAGTTCGACGACCCTGCCGTCGCCGCGATCGTTCTTGATGGCTGGCCGCGTTACAGTCCACCTTTGCGGGCCGCGGCGACCGAGTTGCTGTTTGCCCGGCCCGCGTGGACCAAGGCTTTGCTCGACGCGATCGACCAAGGCGCGGTGCAGGCGGCCGACATCGACCCGGCCCGGTTCAAGCAGCTTGCGGTGCGAGGCGACGCCGCGCTTCGGCCCCGGGCCCAAAAGCTGATGGCATCGCTCAAGCTTGGCCGACGGCAAGACGTCGTCGAGCAACACCGCGACGTGCTTACCTTGCGGGGCGATGCTCAGCGCGGCAGGGCGGCCTTCAAAAGAATCTGCGCCGCCTGCCATCGCGTCGGCGATCTGGGCCACGAGATCGGCCCGAGTCTGGCGACCGTCAAGAACCGCGGCGCCGAGGCGATTCTGGTCAACGTACTCGACCCCAACCGCGAGGTGAATCCGCAGTTTGTCAATTATGTGCTGATCACCGATGACGGCCGCACGCTGACCGGCATGATCGCGGCCGAAACCGCCACCAGCGTCACGCTGCGGCGCGCCGAAGCAGCCAGCGACACGGTGCTGCGCATCAACATCGACGAACTACAAAGCACCGGCATGTCGTTGATGCCGGAAGGGGTCGAGAAAGAGCTCAGCAAGCAAGACTTGGCCGACCTGCTGGAATTTCTGCTGAAGCCTGAACCCTAAACCCTGAACCCTTTTTAAGCGGCTTTGCGCTCCACTGCGTCCGCATCTCGGCGGCGATAAAGAACGACCCGGTTACGCACACCAGATCATCTTCTTGGATGTCCGCTCGTACTGCGTGCCAGGCGGCGGCCGGGGTCGGGCAGACCTGCACAGGTGCTTCGGCAAATTGCGCCGCCAGCGCCGCCAGCTCCGTCGGGCAGACGCCCCGCGGATTGTTCTGGTAACGGGTCAGAATTACTCCATCAAAGTACGGCAACAACAAGCCGAGCATGCCCGCCGCGTCTTTGTCTTGCGTCGTGGCGAACACCAGAATTCGCCGCCGCGCCGCAATGCTCTCGCGCAACGTCTCGATGAGCGCTGCCACGCTCGCGACGTTGTGGGCGGCGTCGAGCACGATTGTCGGATGGCGGTCGACCACTTCGACGCGGGCGGGCCACCGCGCTGCGGCCAGGCCGCGCCGAACCGCGGCGTCGGGCAACGACCAGCGTTGCCGCGCGAGCTCGTCGAGCACGGCCAGGCAGACCGCCGCATTGGCGCCCTGATGGCGTCCGACCAGTCCCAGCTCAACGCCCGTCCGCGACGGGGCGCCGGCGCGGTGCGATGAGTAGTCGATACTGCCGCGGACCGGCCCTTGGTCGAGCGCCGCGGGCGGAGCGTAGACAAAGTCAAACTCGCGCCCAAGCTGGATCAGCTCCGCGCCGCGCAGCGCGCAGGCCGCCTCGATCTCGCGACGCGGTTCCTCGGCAGTCACGCCGCTGACCAACGGCACGCCCGGCTTGACGATGCCCGCTTTCTCTCGGGCGATGGCTGCCAGCGTGTTACCCAGTTGCTTGGTGTGGTCGAAGCTGATGCTGGTGATCACCGCCACCCGCGGCTGGCAAACATTGGTCGAATCGAGCCGTCCGCCCATGCCCACTTCGAGCACGGCCGCGTCAACTTGCCTGCGGCGAAAGTGCAAGAGCGCCGCCGCCGTGGTCAACTCGAAATAGGTGGGGCTGGCATCGGCGTGCGCGCCTTGCCGCTCCATTATGGTCACGGCGGGCCGCAGGGCATCGACCAGCGCCACGAGCTCGCCGGCGGTGCAGAGATCACCATCGACGGCAAAACGCTCTTCGAGCTGTTCCAAATGAGGCGAGGTGTAAAGCCCCGTGCGGTAGCCGGCGGCCGACAGCGCGGCGGCGATCATCGCCGAAGTCGATCCCTTGCCTTTGGTGCCGGCCACATGGACGATCGGCAGCCCGGCCTGGGGATCGCCCAAAAGCGCCAGCAGCCGCCTCATCCGTTCGAGCCGAAACGCGCCTTCGCTATACGGCACATGGAGCGCGCGTTCGTAATCGATTCGGTCAAAGAGAAACGCCAGGGCGGCCTGATAGGCGGCGGGCGTCGACTCAGAAGGCATGGAGGTGGCTGCGAGCATGTAGGTCAGGCTTTCTAGCCTGACAGGAATCGCTCGCCGCGGCAACTGCCCCACTCGGCGGCCAAGGCCCCATTGGCCTAGCAGCGCGGTAGTCCCGGCCCTTGTGGCCGGCTGGTCCGGTATTTCCAACCGCTACCGCATACCGTCAGGCTGGAAGCCTGACCTAAAGCGCCTGACCTACGAGAGCAAGGGCCGGACACCCGGCGGTCCGCCCGCGGAGCAGCTCGCAAATCCGCCGCAGCTCGTCCAGGTCGCGCTTCATCGATTCGGCCAGAAAATACTCGTCGGAACCCTCGGCCGAATGCCACTGCTGGTGGCAATCGTTGAGATGTTCGATGACTTCCTTCATCCAAAGCAGGCGGGCGTGGCGATCCATCTGTCGACTCCGTTCCGTGGCTGGGCCAGACTTGGTAATTCCGTTGGGAACAGTGGTTTTGCATCCGGCGTGCCAAGATGCCCGCCTGCCTCGGGTCAGGCATGCGTAATGCCTTGTCAGTTAAAGGTTTGCGTTAATAAAAAGCCCCGAAATCGTCGTCGCGCGACGGGGCCGAAGCAGGTGATAGCTGCCCTGGCGGTGTAAAATTTCCAAACCCCCGGCAGAATAACTGTGGCCGACTCTTCCGGCGGGGCGGCAGGGGGCGTCGGCCGACTTTAACTCAAATGTCGCGCGGCCGTCACGCAAACAATGTCGCTGACAGCGATTTGCGGCAGCCGGCAATTGCCACCGCCGAATGCCAGCGTAGGATTAAGATGAAGCCGAGCGGCGAGCATGGTTTTCGCCGCCGCCAAGGCTTCTGCCGGGTATCGTGCCATGATCGGCCGACTTCGCGCCTGCGGGTGCTGGATTGTGTGTGTCGGGGTTTTTGCTCCCCGTGCCGCCACGGCGCAGCCCGCCTCCTCTCTGCTCGACCATCTTCAACTGCACGCCTCGGCCGCGCTGCTCGACGAGCTTTCGCGGCAAACGGTCGACGAGGAGCTCGCGGTGCGTGACTCCATCTTGGGCGTGCCCATCGAGGGCCGCGCGCGGGTGACCGGGTCGACGCATTTGCGGCTCTTGCCCGACGCCGAGCGGGCTGTCTTCGAGGTGATTTTTCGAGGCACCGCCAAATCGGCGACCACCGGCCGCACGCCGCCGGTGTCGATTCACAGCGACGCCCAGACTCGGTTCACGCTGACCAAGCGCTTTTATCTGGACGACGCGGGTCTGAAGGCGCAACCGGCGAGCTGCCGCGCCGAGACCCACTCGGTGGTTACAGCCATTGACGCCGACTGGCACGGCTTGCGCGGGTGGTTCGTGCGCCGGCTGGCTTCGCGCCGCGTCGAGAGCTCGCACGAAGAAGCTGATGAGATTGCCGCACGCCACGCCGAGCGCGACTTGGGGCGTTCGTTCGACCGGCGTTGCACCGCGTTGATCGAGCAGGCCAACGCCATGCTGGCCAGCCGCTGGTTGCGCGGGGGGGAGGGCCCGGCGATGCGGCGGCTTTGCTTCCATACGACGGCCGACCGACTCTATGCGGGCGTGGCGCCGTCGGGGGAACAAGGTAGCCCAGCGACGTTCGATTCGATGGGCGACGCGGCGGCGGTACTAGCCGTTCCGGTCCAGGCGTTGAGTGTCGCGCAATCGTGGCAGCTTTTGGGCGCGTGGCTGCGCGAGGGCGTTGTGGGGCTGGCCCGCGAATTGGCGGGCCAGCCGCTTTCGCCCGAGGCGGTGGCTTGGCTGACGAGCTCCGGCGGCGTTGGGCCGCGGCTGTCGCCGGCGCCGTCGCTGGCCGACGGCTGGTTCCGCTTGACGATGCAACCCGCCACAGCGCCGTCCGCGAACGCCACCCCGCTGACGGTCGCCCGCCGAGCGCCGTAAGGAAACACTTTCGGAAGCCGGTGTTCCCTACAGAGCCGCTGGCGCGAAAGCCGGGGCATCGGCAAGCCTCTGCCCCAGCCACCTGATGGATCGGAAACGCCAGCCGTTATTTTCTTAACAGGACCTCTTGTCAAGCGTCGCCGGCGGCGGTAGGATGCCGGTATCTGTTAAAGAACTAACGGATTGTCCCATGCCCCGCCCGACTTCCGACCTGCCGACCCAACGCGAAGCCCAACTGCTCGAAGCCCTCTGGAAGCTCGGTCCCGCCACGGCCGAGCAGATTCGCGCCGCCCTGGCCGACGAACCGCACGACTCGACCGTCCGCACGCTGCTGCGCGTGTTGGAGAGCAAAGGCTACGTCGAGCACGACGTGCGGGGAAAATCGTACGTCTACCGGGCGGCGGTGCCCCGCGCCAAAGCCCAACGGGCGGCTGTTCGCCGCTTTGTCAGCCGGTTGTTCGGCGGCTCGGCCGAAGACCTGGTGCTAAGGCTCCTGGAAAACGAACAGATCACGCCGGAACAACTCGACCGGATCCGCAAATCGACGCTCGCGTCGCGCCGCTCGCGCCGCAACAAAAACGCCACGTAAAGGAGGTTCGCCATGATCGACCGCTTCTGGGGCCTGCTCGCTGAGATTGATCTGCTTGTTTCGCTCGGGGCCGAAGTGGCGCTGAAAGCCACCGTGCTTTGCCTGGCGGCGTTCGCGGCCGACCGGTTGCTCGGCCGGCGCCTGCTGGCCCGGTCCGCCTTATGGCACGGCTGTCTGTTGGGCCTGCTGTTGCTTATCCCCGCCACGGCGTGTCTTCCGCAATGGAGCGTGGCCTGTCTGCCCGGCGACAAGGCGCGCATCGGGTTGTCCGATCCATCGGTGACTGGGCGTTCAATAACGACTTCGCGCGATGAGGCCAGCTTCATGTCGCAGGTGCAGGCCGTGGAACCGCGTTCTTTCGCGGAGCGAAAGACGACATTGGCTGAGCCAGCGGCGACGACCAGCGCGGAAACGCCGCCCATCGACGGGCGGCGGTGGTCGCTGATTGCCGTGGCGAGCGTCTATCTGGCGGGCGTCGGGCTCTTGCTGGTCCGGCTGCTCGGTTCGTGGCGGCGTGCCACTGGTCTCGTGCGGTCGAGCGCCGCAGTCACCGATGCCGATTGGAACCGCGCACTCGATGAGGAGCGACGCCGGTTGGGTGTGGCCCATCGAGTCGAGCTGCGCAGCTCTGCGGAGATTGGCGTGCCGCTATTTGTCGGCTGGCGGCGGCCGACGATTCTCTTGCCCGAGAGTCTGGCACGTTCGGCCAATCGCGCAACCATGCGGGCGGCGTTGCTGCACGAGTTGGCTCACGCCCGCCGCGGCGATTACGCCTGGAACCTGCTGTTGCGACTGGCGCAAGCGATCTATTGGCCGCATCCGTTGGTTTGGCTGGCGGGCAAAACGATCGCTCGCCTGCGCGAGGAGGCGTGCGACCGGGTCTGCCTGTTTTGGCTGGGCGATGCGGCGGCTTATCGCGAAACCCTGGTTGAATTGGCCACGGGGCTGGTGCGCCGTCCGGTGGCGAGTCTGGGCATGGCGATCACCCGCTCGACTCGGCTCGAGCGCCGTTTGGCTCAACTCGAATGCGGAGCGGCATTGCCGCGCTGCCTGTTGAATTGGCCGGTTCGCGCCGGCCTGGCCTGCCTCATTCTGTTTTGCGCCGGCGCGTTGGCCACGCTACACCTGGAGCGTTTGGCAGTCGCATTCGGCGAAGAACCGTCGGCCAAAAAACCGGCCGCCGATCGGCCGGCCGACCCGACAAAACCCGAAAGCGACTCGCAACCAGACAACAAGACCAAGGCCGAAGAGAAGCCCAAGGGCGAGAACGACATCGATCGCACGGAGGCCACGGAAGCCAAGCGGCCCGCCACCACAGACGAGCAACCCGTCAAGGTGCGGGTTGCAAAAGTCAAGCGTGAAGACTTTGTCGTTCAGACCGCGCAGCCCTGCGAGCTTGTGCCTTGGCGCACTGTGCAGTTGTACTCCCGCGCGTCGGGCGTCATCACTCGGCGCAACGTCGAGCTGGGCGATCGCGTGAAGAAAGGCGACGTGCTGGCTGAGATCGATGCGCCAGAGATCGCCGAGGAAGTATTGATCGCCCAGGCCGAAGCCGACGAGGCCGAGGCCACCAACTTTCAGGCCAAGGCCAGCGTCGAAGTAGCGGAGGCGAATATCGCCGAGGCCAAGGCCATGATCGATCAGAACAGCGCTGAGCGAGAGGCCAGCGAGAGCAAAGTAAAGTACCGAGTCAAGGCGCTTGAGCGGATGAAGAAACTCGTCGAAGAGCGCTCGGTCGAGTCAACAGCAGTCGACGAACAGGAAGAGCAAGTGAACGCGGCCCAGTCCGAGTTGCGGTCGGTTGTCAGTTCCCGCAAAGCCGCCGAAGCGAACTTGAGCCGCGCGGCGGCCCAGTACGAGGCGGCCAAGGCGAATCTACACGTCGCCAAGCTCCGCGCCGCCGCCGCGCAGCGCCATTTGGAGCGCATTCGGCAACACACCGAGTATCTGCAGATTCGTGCGCCGATTGACGGGGCGATCGCAGAGATCAGCGCGAACGTCGGCTTGGTGACCGCCGGCAGCGGCAAAGGCGAGCCACTGTTTGTGGTCTCGGGCATCGATCTGCTTAAAGCGGTCGCCAATGTGCCCGAGCGTGACGCACTGAGGATTAAGGCCGGCGATGCGGCAACGGTCCGCTTCGATGCGTTGCCGGATCGCCCGATCACCGCCAAGGTGAGCCGCATGGCCTATGCGATTGATCCGGGTACCCGTACCTTGCGGACCGAAATCGACCTGAGCAATCCCGAAGGACTATTGCGCCCCGGCATGTTCGGCGCGGTCGCCATTCCTTTGGAGACGCGTCGCAATGTGCTCACAATACGGCGATCCGCGTTCGTTCGTTCACAAAATGGAGGTAATTTAGTCTACCGCGTGGTCGAGGGGCGCGTCGCCGAAACTCCGGTCCGGCTGCGAGGGGGCGGGGGAGATGCCTACGAGGTTCTCGAAGGGCTGGCCGAAAGCGACATCGTGATCACCAAGTTTATGGGAAAATGGAGAAATGGCTTACCAGTGGAGATCGTCGAAGACGACGACGCGCCGTAGCTGAATTCGTGAGAATTCTGGTGGCAACTCGCACCCGCACCCGACTTCTCACGAAGTCGGTTACAGGCAGGTGGGCAGCGCCGGCTAATCCGGCTCAGCCAGTGGCTGCTTCGCCAGCGGTTGGCCTTCGGTGATTCGCAAAAACTGATCGGCGGCCACGTCGTCGAACGTCTGCTCCTCGCCCGAGGGCCAGCGGACCACAAGCTTTTCGAGCCGCTCGAACGAGCCAAGGCCCCAGTGAATGCGCGGGTCGCTCGACGAGAGATAGCTCGAAGCCGGTGTCACCTCGCTGATCCACACCTCGCCGCCCGCGTGGCCCACGACCCGCGCTCCGTAGGCAAAGACGTTGGGCGCTGCGGCGCGCAGATCGAGCGACAGCCAGTGATGCGGCGTCTGCGAGCGGTTTTCCAAAAGCATCGGCGGCCCCTCGAAATCGACCACCAGCAGGTCGACCCGGCCGTCGTTGTTGAAATCACCCGTCGCTGAGCCGCGGCCCACCAAAGGACGCTTGAGTTCGCTGTCCAGCGCGGGCACCAGGTCGACGAAGCGGGCGCCTTCCAAGCTGCGAAAGAGCATAATCGGCTGGCGGAAGTCGGCCCCCTTTTCCATATCGGCGATGTTGTCGTAGACGTGCCCATTGGTGTAAGAGATGTCGGGCCAGCGGTCGTTGTCCATGTCGATCCACTTGGCGCCGAAGCCCAGGCGGTTGCAGGTGCTCAGGGTGATGCCGGTCAGGTTGCCGACCTCCAAAAAAAAGCCACCGCCTTCATTGCGGTAGATGGCAAAGCAGTTTTTCTGAAAGTCGGTCACCGTCAGGTCGAGCAGGCCGTTGCGGTCGAAGTCGGCCCAGTCGGCGCCCATCGCGGCCATCGGCTTGTATTCGCGGCCAACCGACAGGCCGCTCATCTCGCCCACGTTCTCGAACCGCATCTGGCCTTGATTGTGCATCATCTCGGCCTTCGTGCCGTCGTTGCCGATGTAAAAATCCATCCGGTTGTCGTCGTCGTAATCGGTGAACGCCAGCACTAAGGCCACGCCACTGGTGGTGCTCATGCCCGAAGTCTCGGAGTCGATCAGTTCAAACCCGCGCTCGCCGTTGTTCCGCCAGACTTCGCCAAACTCGGGCTCATACTCGCGGGGCGGGCAGCCCGAAAGTACGCCCGGATGCAGCTCGCAATACTGTTTCACTTCGGGGCCAAACACCACGTAGTTGAGCACCACCAGGTCGAGATCGCCGTCGTTATCCAGATCCATCCAGCCGGCGCTGGAGCCCCAGTGTTCGTGATTGAACGGATCGAGCGCGACTTGTCCGGTCACCTCCTCGAAGCGTTGGCCGGCGGCGTTGCGCAGCAGGGCCAGTCGATGAAAACCGGTGAGCAACAGATCGAGCCAACCGTCGCCGTCATAATCGCCCACGGCGCAGCCGATCCAGTCTTCGGCGCGGGTGAGCGTCAGGCCCGCCTCCGCCGAAACATCTTCAAACTGCTGGCCCTGGATGTTGCGGTAGAGAATGGCGTGCGGGTCGGCCACCAGCAGCGCGTCGAGCCAGCCGTCGTTGTCGTAGTCGAAAAACGCGCAGCCGCAGCCAAAGGCCTCGCGTGCCCGCATGGGCCGCGGCTGATTTGGCCAGGTGAAGCTAATTCCCTTTTGCCGCGTCACGTCGGCAAAGTCGATGCCGGCCGTGTCGGGCGGTCCCGCGGTTTCGGGGCGTGCCGCTGATTCTTCGCTGCCCGGCGAAGTTTGGCGGCAATTCGACCCCGTCAAGAAAACGCCGGCCCCCAAGACCACCAACGAGGCCAATGCACCGGTCTTCCAGCCAAAACGCCGGCGACGCGGGGGGGCAAGAGCAGCGACCGTATCAGACATGGAGCGAATGACCGCGTGATAAAGCGACAGAACTCTCATTGTAGCCTAAGCGGTGGCCGGCGGAATGGCCACTGCACCGCACTCGGCCACTGCACCACAAGGGGCCCGGCGGTTACAATGCAAGTGTCCATGATCGAATTGACCCATCAGCCCATCGACCCGACCGCGGTTATCGACCGGGTGAGTTCGCCCCTGGCGGGGGCGGTGGTCTTATTTTTGGGGACGACCCGCGAGTGGACTGGCCCCCGGCAAACGGCCTCGCTCGACTACGAATGCTATCCCGAGATGGCCCGTGTTAAGTTGGCCGAGCTCGAAACCGAAGCTCGGCGGCGGTGGCCCTTGGTGGAATGTGTCGTCGTGCATCGGCTGGGCCACCTGAAGTTGGGCGAAGCCAGCGTGGCGGTGGCGGTCAGCAGCGCTCATCGGCAGGCGGCATTCGAGGCGGGGCAATGGCTGATCGACACGTTGAAACAGGTGGCGCCCATTTGGAAAAAAGAGAACTTGGCCGACGGCACCGTGGAGTGGGTCCATCCGGGACTGGAAAGCAATGTCGCAGGCTGATTACTCACCGCTGATCGACCAATTCGGCCGCGTGCACAGCGACTTGCGGATCAGCGTCACCGACCGCTGCAATATCCGCTGCTTTTATTGCATGCCGGCCGGACCGGTGCGGTTCAAGCCGCGGAACGAGCTGCTGACGTTTGAAGAGATCGAGCGGTTTGTGAGCGTGGTCGCCCGGTTGGGGATCCGCAAACTGCGATTGACCGGCGGCGAGCCGCTGGTGCGGCACGACCTGCCGCGGTTGATAATCATGCTCGCCCGAGTGCGTGGCATCGAAGACATTGCGCTGACCACCAACGGTATGCTGCTGCCCGAGCAGGCCGCGCCGCTGCGCGAGGCCGGCTTGCGGCGGCTCAACATCAGTCTCGACACTCTGAATCCCGAGACGTTCCAAAAAATTTCGCGGCGAGATGGTTTTGAGCAGGTGCTGGCGGGCATCGCCGCCGCGCAAGAAGTCGGCTTCGACAAAATCAAGCTCAACGCCGTGGCGATCAAGGGGCTCACCGAACCCGACGTTGTTCCCTTGGGCCGCTTCGCACGCGAGCGCGGCCTCGAGTTGCGATTCATCGAATACATGCCGCTCGACGCCGACGGCGCCTGGCAGAACGACCAGGTGCTCTCGGGCGACGAAATCATCGGCATGCTGCAAGCAGAGTTCGGCCCACTTGAGCCCGTGCCGCCCGACGACCCGAGCCAACCGGCCACCGACTATCGCTTTATCGATGGCGGCGGGACGGTGGGCTTCATCAATCCGGTGACGCAGCCGTTTTGCGCCGACTGCAATCGGCTGAGGCTGACGGCCGAAGGGCAGGTGCGCAACTGCCTCTTTTCCACGGTTGAGTGGGACGCGCGCGCCGTGCTCCGCGGCGGCGGCAGCGACGATGAGCTCGCTGATCTCATCCGTTCGTGCGTGTGGTCCAAAAAGGCCGGGCACGGCATCAACAGCGAAGAATTCATCAAGCCCCAGCGGGCCATGTTTCAGATCGGCGGCTAATGCGCGAGCGGATTTACTTCGATCAGGCGGCCACCAGTTGGCCCAAGCCCGAAGCCGTGTATCAGGCGGTCGATCACTATCAACGCCACCTCGGGGCGGCGGCCGGCCGCGGCTCGTATGCCGAAGCTCAAGAGGCACAGCGGACCGTCGAGGCCGCGCGGCGAGCGGTCGCCGGGCTGCTGGGCGTCGCTGATCCCCGTCGCGTCATCTTCACGCTCAACGGCACCGACGCGCTAAACGCCGCCATTCAGGGCGCGTTGACGGCGGGCGGCCATGTCGTGACCACGGTGGCCGACCATAACTCGGTCCTGCGGCCGTTGCGAACGCTCGAAGAAGCCGGCCGCGTGACGGTCACGCGCGTCGCGCTGGGGCCGTCGGGCGCCGTCGATGTCGATGACATTCGCCGGGCGATCACCCGCCAAACGCGGCTGGTCGTGATGACGCACGCCTCGAATGTCACCGGAGCTTTGCAGCCGGCGGCCGAGGTGGGCCGGCTCTCTCGGCAGGCCGGCGCTTTGTTCTTGCTCGATGCCGCACAGACGCTCGGCGAGCTGCCTATCGATGTCGAGCAGCTCAGCGTCGACTTGTTGGCCGCGCCGGGGCACAAAGGGTTGCTCGGTCCCCTGGGCACGGGCGTGTTGTATGTCAGGCCCGGCGTCGAAGAACGCGTGGCCAGCCTCCGGCAAGGAGGCACCGGCAGCCGCAGCGACGATGATCGGCAGCCCGACACGCTGCCCGACAAATACGAATCGGGCAACCTAAACGTCCCCGGCATCGTGGGGCTGGGCGCGGGGGTGGCCTGGCTGGCCGAGCATGGCGTGCAGCGGGTTCGAGCGGAGGGGCTTGAGTTGCTCGACCGCCTGCTGAGCAAACTCACCGAGGTCCGCGGCATCAAGTTGCATGGACCAGAGAAAGCCGAAGAGCGCGTGCCGGTGGTCAGCCTGACGCTCGCAGGCATCGATCCGCAAGAGTTAGCCGCGGTGCTCGATTCGACGTATCGCATTCAAGCCCGTTCGGGCTTGCACTGCGCTCCGCTGATGCATCGCCACCTCGGCACACTCGCCGACGGCGGCACCTTGCGACTCAGCCTGGGCGCCTTGAACACGGCCGAGCAGGTCGATCGCGTGGTCGCGGCTCTGACCGAGATCGCCAGCCAGTTGGTGTAGCAGAATTCGTAAGAATTCTGGCGGTGGAGTACTGGTAGCAGAATTCCCGCGGATTCTGGGTGCCACGGCATCCGCCGCGGCGCGGTCAGCATTGGCCCGATGCGCGACGTAGTTCGCCGCGGCGGACGCCGTGCGGAGTTGGCTTGAGAAGCAGCCACACCAACCCGAAGCGCCAGCGAGGCGGTCGCGTGCGCGTTTCCGGATTCTCCTCGCTTGCGCTTCGGGTTAGTTTGAATCCGCGGCACCCCGATCAATTCTTCAACCTCTAGAAACCAAGCGTTATGCAAACGCCTGGCGGATCTGCTCGACATAACGCGGGCATGCTTGCCGCGGGTCTTCCGGCTCTTCGTATTCCAATACGATGTAACCGCGATATCCGGCGTCGCGCACAATTTTGGCCAGCCGCTTGAAATCGGCGGGCTCTTTCTTGCCCCCGGCCGGATGCATCGAGACCTTGACCTGGACATTCACGGCATAGGGCGCCAGCCGCGCCAGATCGGCATACGGATCGGCACTTCTAAAGTTGCCCGTGTCGAGATTCACGCCGAACCACTCGCTCTTCACCGACTGGACCAGTTGCAGCAGGCCGTCAATCGCGGCGGTCAGCCCACCGTGGTTTTCCAACGCCAGGAACACGCCGTGCTGGCCCGCATATTGGCAGCATTCTTCGATGGCCTCGATTGCCAGGCGGCGGGCGTCGGCTTCTTCCATGCCCTTCTTCGTATTGCCCGAAAAGATGCGAATGACTGGCGCGCCCAGCAACTCCGCCCGATCGACCCACTGTTTGACCAGGGCGATCTGCTTGTCGCGTTCGGCGCCGGAGGGATGGCAAAAATCATTGCCGACGGCGGTGCCTGAAATATCGAGACCCAACCGAAACGTTTGCCGCTTCAATTCGCGCAAGTAATCGGGCGTGGGATTGGCTGGAAAGTAATACGAGGTCAGCTCAGTCCCTTCCAGACCCATCTTGGCGCAATCGTCGATGAAGTCGGCCAGCGTCAGCGATGGGTTTTTGCCGGACAGCAAGTTGCGGTAGCTATACGCCGCCAGGCTGAACTTGAACTTCGCCGCTCCTGGCCGTTGAATCGGTTCGATCGCTGCCACCGGCTGGATCAGCGATCCGCCGGCCAGCGCCGCGCCAGCGGATGCGAGAAAACGTCGTCGTGTGGTGGTTGGGTTCATGGCAAAAAATCCGTTGGCGTGTGAAGTACGTAAGCAAGTAGGGTGGGCATTGCCCACCAATGCAAATGTGGTGGGCGATGCCCCACCCTACACCTATACCTAGTGGAAACCTGTATGCGTTGAGCTTACATTAGTGAGGGAAAACGTGCCGGTAAATACCTGCTCCTCTTCAACAACCCTCCAATGATGAATCCTCCCTCACTAAGTTTCTGTCGCCCGGGCCTCGCTAGTTCTGCATTGGTATTCGTCGCCGCGGTTTCCACCGCCCTGGCCGACGTACCGCGAGCGTTGCCGCCGGGCAAGACGCCGGACGACCAGCGGCTGGGACCACCGAAGGATCTCGATGGCTATTTTCCGCTGACCGTGCCCGGCAGCGTCGAGCAGTGGAATCAGCGCGCCGAACGCGTGCGCCGGCAGATCAAAGTTGCCACCGGGATATGGCCCATGCCCACCAGCACGCCGCTGAATGCGGTCGTTCACGGCGCGGTCCAACGCGAAGGATACACCGTCGAACGAGTTTATCTGGAAAGCTATCCGGGGCATTTTGTCACCGGCAATCTCTATCGGCCGCTCGGACGCACCGGCAAGCTGCCGGCGGTGCTTTGCCCGCACGGGCATTGGGCCAACGGGCGGTTCTTCGATGCCGGCGTCGATGCGGCCCGGCGGCAGATCACCGAGGGGGCCGAGCGGTTTGTCAACAGCGGCCGGTTTCCACTGCAAGCCCGGTGCGTGCAGTTGGCCCGGATGGGTTGCATCGTGTTCCATTACGATATGATCGGCCGCGCGGACAGTTTGCAGCTCTCGGGCGAATTGGTCCATGGCTATGCCAAGCAACGCCCGACAATGGACACCAGTGAGAACTGGGGCTTTTATAGTACGCAAGCCGAGTTGCGGCAGCAGTCGATTATGGGCCTGCAAACGTACAACTCGGTGCGAGCGCTCGATTGGATCAGCCAGCTTCCCGAAGTCGATGTCAAGCGCATCGGCGTGACGGGCGCCAGCGGCGGCGGCACACAGACGTTTATTCTGGGCGCGGTCGATCCGCGGCCCGCCGTGGCGTTTCCCGCCGTGATGGTTTCGACCGCCATGCAAGGCGGCTGCACCTGCGAAAACTGCAGCCTGCTGCGGATCGACACCGGCAATATCGAAATCGCCGGGCTGTTCGCCCCCAAGCCGCTGGGCATGACCGGCGCCGACGACTGGACCAAGGAGATCGCCACCAAGGGGCTGCCCGAGTTGCAGCAACTCTACAAGCTGCTCGGCGCCGATGGCAAAGTGATGGCCAAGCCGCTCGTACACTTCCCGCACAACTACAATTATGTGAGCCGGGCGGTGATGTACAGTTGGTTCAACAAGCACCTGGGGCTGGGCGAACACGACCCAATCGTCGAAGAAGATTTTGTGCCGCTGTCGATCGCCGAGATGACGGTGTGGGACACATCGCATCCCAAGCCGCCCGCGGGCGACGACTACGAGCGCAGCCTGGTCAAGTATCTCACCGACGACGCCCAGCGGCAGATGGCCGCCCTGACGCCGAAAGACGCCACCTCGCTGGCCAAGTACCGCGAGGTCGTCGGCGGGGCGGTTGACGTCCTGATCGGGCACAGTTTGTCCGACATCGGCACGCCCGAGTTCGACAAGACCGCCGAGCAGGATCGCGGCGACTATCTGCAGTTTGTCGGCGTGCTGCGCAATCCGCTGCACGGTCAACAGTTGCCGGCGCTGTTTCTAGAGCCGAAAAACTGGAATAAGCGGGTGGTGATCTGGATCAGCGAGTCCGGCAAGGCGGGGCTACTTGATGAGGCCGGCAATCCCATGCCCGAAATCGCCCGATTGTTGGCGGGCGGCAACGCGCTGGCGAGCGTCGATTTACTTGGCCAGGGTGAGTTTCTCGCAGCCGGACAAGCGCCGCTGAAGAACCGGCGGGTGAAGAATCCGCGCGAATTCGCGGGGTTCACCTACGGCTATAACCACGCGCTCTTTGCCGACCGCGTCCACGACGTGCTGGCGTTGATCTCGTTCGTCAAGAACAACGAACGCAAGCCCGAATACATCGACCTGGTGGGACTGGGCGGCGCGGGCCGCTGGGCAGCCGCCGCCGCGGCGCAGGCGGGCGACGCCATTGACCGCGTGGCCCTCGACACAGCGGGTTTTCGGTTCCGAAATCTCAAGAGCTTTGACGACGCCGACTTTTTGCCCGGCAGCGTCAAGTATGGCGATCTGCCGGCCTTCATCGCTTTGATCGCGCCGCATCCACTATGGCTGACCGGCGAGACGGTGGCGCCCGCGCCCGTCGACGAGGCGTATGCCGCGGCAGGCAAGTCCGGCAATTTCACGGTCTATATCGGCGACAAAAAAGAGGCGGCCGAAAAGGCAATTGACTGGCTGCTGAAGCAGTAGAACGGAATTCATTCCGTTCTGTTGCGTTCTACGGGCGGCGGCTCAATGCCGCACGTTCGCGGCGGCCGGCGTTGGGCGATGCCAAGTGAATCCAACGGGAGACGAGTTTGTCCAGCTCGCCATCGAGCCAGGTGGCAAAGGGTGCTAAAAAGTCGTCGGTCTCGACGGGCAGGCCAAACCGCCGATCGTGGTCGACCGTCGGTCGGGGCCGGCTGCCCGATTTGGATGCTTGGCTCATCGTTGCGCTCCCAGAAGATATGGTCGTTGGCCGCCGCAGGCTGTTTGGCCGTTTATGGCAGCAACGTCTGCCGCTGGGAGAGAGAGCTATTCTCATGCCAGCAGGCCGATCCCTACGATTGACACGGCCGGCATCCGGCGGGTTCGCGCTCGCAAATGGGCTTGCGGCCGAGGCTTACACACGGGCGTCGCGGCCCCGTCTCGACCACGCGTTAGTGGGCCCGGAAAACAACCCCTGTTGCGCTATCGCGACAGTTTGTGCAAAACGCAGCGCGTTCGGCAATCCGGCATTACACCAACCCGAAGCGCAAGCGAGCACGTTCGGCGGTCCACGCCTCGCTTGCGCACGGGTTAGTGTCGGCAGGCGAAAACGCTTGCACGGCCGTAGACCATTACCTATGATGCGGTCGATACATCACTAAGCGTTGATGGGTGCTTCGGCGCCTGCGGGACAGAGTGTGCAGGAGACCAACCGCATGTTGACCATCCTTGGCAAACCGGCCGGCGGGTTTTGCGACGGCTTGAGCCGCCGCAGCTTCTTGAAGATCGGCGGCATGGCGCTGGGCGGGCTGTCGCTGCCGCAGTTGCTGGCCGCCGAGGCCCAGGCTGGCGTCGGCCGGTCGCACAAAGCGATCATCAACATCTTCTTGCCCGGCGGCCCGCCCCACCTCGATATGTGGGACATCAAGACCGAGGCCCCGGCCGAGATTCGCGGCGAGTTTTCGGCCATCCCGACCAAGGTGCCGGGCATCGAAATCAGCGAGATGTTTCCGCGGATCGCCTCGATGATGGATAAGTTCGTGCCCATCCGCACGATCGTCGGAGCGTTCGGCGGGCACGATGGCTATCAGTGCATGACCGGCCGCGTGCCGAACAACCCGCCCGGCGGCGGCTGGCCCGCCATGGGCGCCTGGGTGTCGAAGGTCCAGGGCGCCGTGCGGCCCGGCGTGCCGCCGCACCTCTCACTGATGTATAAGACGGGCGCCAGCACCTGGGGAAATCCCGGCAGCGGCGGCTTTTTGGGGGCGGCCCACGCGCCATTCCGCCTGGTCGGCGATCGCGGGCAGCGGCTGGCCGGCGACATGGTGCTGGACGGCATCACCGTCGAGCGGCTGCGCGACCGCACCCAACTATTGAACTCGTTCGACAACTTCCGCCGCCAGGCCGACGCCAGCGGCGTGATGGACGGCATGGACGCGTACACCCAGCAGGCGATGGGCATTCTGACCAGCTCGGGCCTGGCCGACGCGCTGGATCTGTCGAAAGAAGATCCCCGCGTTGTCGAGCGCTACGGCAAGAACGACCCCACCTATCAGCGCGACGGCGCGCCGCGGATGGTCGAAACGTTTTGCGTCGCCCGACGGCTCGTCGAGGCCGGCGCCCGCGTGGTCTCGATGAACTTCAGCCGCTGGGACTGGCACGGTCCCGACGGCATGAACTACGTGCAAGGCCGGATCGACATGCCGTTGCTCGACCAAGCGCTCTCGGCGCTGGTGACCGATCTGCACGAGCGCGGACTCGATCGCGACGTGTCGGTGGTTTGCTGGGGCGAGTTCGGCCGCACGCCGCGCATCAACCAGCACGCCAGCCGTGACCACTGGCCGCAGGTCTCGTGCGCCATCATGGCCGGCGGCGGCATGCGCACCGGGCAGGTGATCGGCCGCACCAATCGCTTGGGCGAATACGCCGCGTCGCGGCCGGTCACGTTTCAGGAAGTCTTTGCCACGATGTTTCACAACATCGGCATCGACGTCAACACGGTGACCGCGCTCGATACCCACGGCCGTCCACAATACCTCGTCGAGTCGGGCACGCAGCCCATGCCGGAGCTGGTGTGAACGCCGCTCAGCCGACCGTCGAAATACCGCTGCTCAGCCCGCAACTGCTGGCCCAGTTGGAAAACATGGAGCTGGTCAGCCGCAAGGTCTTTCGCGGCCGGATGAAAGGCGAGCGGCGCAGCAAACGCAAAGGGCAGAGCGTCGAGTTCGCCGACTTTCGCAGCTATGTGCACGGCGACGACCTGCGGTTTATCGACTGGAACACGTACGCCCGGCTCGACAAACTCTTTCTAAAGCTGTACCTCGAAGAAGAAGACCTGCACTTCTATGCCTTAATCGACGCCAGCACGTCGATGGATTTTGGCGAGCCAAGCAAGCTGCTCTATGCCAAGCAGCTCGCGGCGGCGTTGGGCTTTATCGGGCTGGTCCGCGCCGACCGCGTGAAGATTGAAACCATTGGGCAGCCCGCCCACCAGCCGGGACCGGTATGGCGCGGCCGCCGCAGTCTGTGGCGCATGCTCGACTTTCTGCAACACCTTGAACCCGGCGAAACCACGCCGCTGGCCCAGGGAGTGAAGAACTTTTGCCTGCGCAATTCGGGCAAGGGCATTGTGGTGCTAATCAGTGACCTGTTGGACAAGGCCGGCTTTCAAGACGCCCTACGCTATCTGGTGGCCCAGCAGATGGACGTGTACGTGATCCATGTGCTCTCGCAAGAAGAGATCGAGCCGGACGTGAAGGGCGATCTGCGGCTGATCGATTGCGAAGACGCCGACGTGGCCGAGATCACCGTCAGCGCGCCGCTTTTGAAACGCTATAAGCAAACCTTGGCGGCGTTCATCGACAGTGCCCGCGAGTTTTGCACGCGGCGGGGCATGTCGTACCTGTTGGCCAACAACCAGGTGCCCGTCGATCAGCTTATCGCCAGTTATCTGCGCAAGCGGGGGCTGGTGCGGTAACCAGCCCAGCGGCGAGTTATACTGTCCCGATAGCCGTTTTCGGGTCTGTAGGGAACGCCCTCCGTGGCGTTCCGTTGAGGGCCGTCGACGGGACATAACCGCGTTTGGCTGCTGCCTGTGGGAGAAACACCATGCGATTTCGCTCGTTGATCTTTGTAGCCCTGCTGATTCTCTCGGCGGTATGTCCGGCGGCGGCGCAATCGGATTCGGTCCGGGCCGCCATGCAGCCGTTCGTCGATTCGGGCGACGTCGCCGGCATCGTCACCTTCATCGGCAACAAAGATGGCGTGGTCGATGTGCAGGTGCTCGGCGTGGCCGACATCGAGCAGAAGCTTCCCATGAGGCGAGATACGATCTTCCGTATCGCTTCGATGACCAAGCCCATCACCGCCTTGGCCATCATGCAGCTTGTCGAAGAAGGCAAGCTGAACGTCGAAGACCCGGTCGAAAAATATCTGCCCGAATTCAAGGGGCAACTGCTGCTTGTTTCGAAAGAAGGCGACACCGTGACCCTCAAAAAGCCGTCGCGGCCCATCGCGGTGAAAGACCTGCTGACACATACCTCGGGCCTGCCGAATTATCCGCCGGGCCTGGCCGACGTCTACCAAAAGCGAAACCGCACGCTGAGCGAAACCACCATCGCCATCAGCCAGGCGCCGCTCGCCTTCGAGCCGGGCAGCAAATGGAGCTATTGCAACCCCGGCATCGATACGCTGGGCAGGATTGTCGAAGTGGTGTCGGGCAGGCCGTATGATGTTTACCTGGCCGAGCGAATCTTTCAGCCGCTGGGCATGATCGACACCACGCCCTATCCGACGGCCGAGCAACTGGCGCGGGTCGCCGTCACCTATGGAAAAGAAGAAGGCCGGTTGACAGCGCGGCCCGGCGGCGTGCTTGACTATGCCGGCGGTGCCAAGCACCCGGTGCCGGCCGGCGGTTTGTTCAGCACCGGCGACGATCTGGCGAAGCTCTACCAGTGCCTCTTGAACCACGGGACGCAGGGCGGCGTTCAGATCATCGGCGCCAAGACGCTCGCCGAGATGACGCGCGAACACACGGGCGACTTGCGCGCCGGCTTTGTCGACGGCAGCGCCTGGGGCTATGGCCTCAGCCTGGTGCGCGAGCCTCAAGGCGTGACCCAGAACCTGTCGGCCGGCAGCTTTGGCCACGGCGGCGCGTATGGCACACAAGGCTGGATCGACCCGGTCAAGGGCGTTTACACCATCTTGCTCTTGCAGCGCACGGGCCTTCCCAATAGCGACGGCTCGGCGATGCGCAAAGCCCTGCACGACGCCGCGGCGCATCTCGGACAGCCATGACGCGCGATGACGACGCCGGTGGCGATGATGCCCTGACCTTCTTGATGGGCAAGTTCGCCGCTCGGTTTCCCACCGATCGGCGATATGCCAAGAACCACATGTGGGCGCAGCCAGTCGCGGGTGGTTTTCGCTTCGGCTTTTCGGCCTACGCTGTGCGGCTTCTGCAGGACGTTTACTTTCTGGAGTGGTCAATCGACGCGGGTTCGTCGCTGGCCGAACGCCAGGCCATCGGCGCCATCGAAAGCTCGAAGGCCGAAAGCGAGCTGTATGCCCCGATGGCCGGGCGGTTGGCGCGGTTCAACGAACGCTTGCTCTCCGACCCGTCGGGCATTAACGTAGACACCTACGGCGACGGTTGGCTATTTGAGATCGAGGGGCCGGGCGACACGCTGCTCTCGCCTGAAGAGTATCTGCGCCACTTGGAGGCAAGTTGGGCCGTCGCCCAACGGACCATCAAGGGGCAGATGAATGAAGATTGACACGCTCCGTTGCGAATAAACACATGACGCTTCACGGACACGTACAGAACGGAATGATCGTGGTGGATAGCCCTCTGCCATTGCCCGAAGGTGCGACGGTTGAGATTCGGGTAATTCCATCTCATGGTTCCAACGCGACGAGCGCCCGTCCGGTATTGAAGCACGCTGGAACGGTCAAGGGTCTGGGTCCTGACGCGTCAAGGCGGATCGACGAAGAGCTTTGCGGGGGTGCGAACGAGTGAATTCGTTGTTCGCAGATACGTCGTTCTTTGTTGCCTTTTTGAACGCGGACGATTTAGATCACGCGGCAGCATATGATTACATGGCGAATCATGAGGGCCAAATCGTCACGACCGACTGGGTGCTTACGGAATTGGGGAACTACTTATCGCGTCGAAAAAATCGCGCGCACTTCCAGCCGTTCATCTGCGATTTTACTGAGGATCCGAGAGTTGTTATCGATCCCGCCACTCATGAATCGTTCGAGCGGGCAGTCGAGCTTTACGGAAATCGACCTGACAAGACTTGGTCGGTGACCGATTGCCTATCGTTTCTGCTAATGAACCGCCGCCAGTTGACGCGGGCGTTAACCTCCGATCATCATTTCGAGCAGGCCGGATTTACAATCTTGCTTGGCGATTCATCGAGACTGCCGTGATTTGTCGAGGCTAGCCTTGTCCCAACGACCGATGCCATGAATAAAAAACTCACCGTCGTCATCTCGCAGGGCCAGAGCGCCAACCCGATCAAGCGCAAGCTCGAAGAAGATCTGGTCGCCGCGCTGCTTTTCGAGCGCGGCGTTGAGGTGACGGTGATTCCGCACCTCTACGACCTGCCGCCTGACGGCACCGGCATGCTCTGCCTGCAAGGCATCACGGGCGACATGGTGCTGCTGAGTTGGCTCTATCCGCGGGCGGCGCACTGGATTCTCGACCGCAACGCCATCGGCGGGCGCGTCGGCAAGATATTGCTCGTCAGCGAGGACGACGATGAAGATGATGAGGACGAGCTCGATGACGAGATGGTCGCCGACGACAAGCCGCGCGTCATCGACAGCCGGCCGGCGCCCGACCGCACGATCTATTGTCTCGACCTGCGGGCAGCCAACAGCGTTGAGCCGTTTCTGACCGAAATCCGGCGGATCGCGGCGGAGACTTCGGTGCAGACCGTCAATGTCGACTTGATGAGCTGGATTCAGGGCTCGCCCAAGCCTGAGCAGTTGCAGCGATATCTCAATCCGCTCAACAAGGTCGCGTCGCCGTTCGGTAGTTCACACGCCGAAGGCAGTTCCGCCGGGGCATCGTTACACTCTGCCCCAGCCACCGGAACCAGTCCCCAGCCCCTAGTCCCTAGCCCCGAGTCCCTCCTCCCCGGCCCGCACCGGATCGCAGAGCCCACGGCCCGCCGCTGGTATCCGGTGATCGACTACAGTCGCTGCACAAACTGCCTGGAATGCCTCGATTTTTGCTTGTTCGGCGTCTATGGCATTTCGGGGGCCGAGACAATTCTGGTCGAACAACCTGACAATTGCCGCAAGGGGTGTCCGGCGTGCAGTCGCGTCTGCCCGGAAAACGCGATTATCTTTCCGCAACACAAATCGCCGGCGATCGCCGGCAGTCCCAACGGCGAAGCGGGCGGATTGAAAATCGATCTCTCAAAACTGTTTGGCGCGCCGGACGCTCTACAAGTGGCTGTCCTCGAGCGCGATGTCGAGTTGGTGGCCGCCGGCAAAGAGGCGGTCGGCATGGCCGTCGGCATCCCTAAGCGCCAGACCGGCGAATTGCCGCGCGAGAAAGATGAGCTCGACAACTTGATGGACAGTCTCGACGAGCTGGCCTTGTAGTGGCATGAAAACTTCGATCGTCAGTGTTGTGGTTCTTTTCGCAGTTGCGCCAGCCGTGCTTCACGCCGACGATGCCGAGTTCGACCAGTTGGCCAAGCAATATATCGACGAGTTCCCGGCCTTGCACCCGGTGTCGGCCACGCTGCTGGGTGATCACCGCTTCGACGGTCGGCTCGACGAAGTGAGCGAAGAGAGCCGCCAGCGCGAAGTCGACTTTTGCCGGACGTATCTCGATCGCCTCGCACAGATTCCGCGCGACAAGCTCTCGCGCGATCGGCAGGTCGATGCCGAGCTACTGGGCCAGCAACTGCGCGCGACTATTTGGCAGATCGAGCGGCTGCGCGAGTGGGCGTCGAACCCGTTGGTTTACACCGGGCTGGCCGGCGACGCCGTTTATGGGCTCGTTGCTCGCGAGTTCGCGCCCGAGGTCGAGCGGCTGAACCACGCCGCCGAGCGGCTCGAAGCGTTTCCGCGGCTGCTGGGCCAGGTGCGCGAGACGCTCGAACCAGCCCGAGTGCCCAAAATCCATGCCGAGACGGCGGCCAAGCAGAACCGCGGCGTGCTCAGCATCATTGAGCAAATGATCGAGCGGCGGGCCGAAGTGCTCGACGACGATGACCGCCGGCGGCTGCTGGCCGCCATCAAAACGGCCCGTCAGGCGGTCGAGGAGCACCAGCA
This sequence comes from Pirellulales bacterium, assembly GCA_035252155.1. Lineage (GTDB taxonomy): Bacteria > Planctomycetota > Planctomycetia > Pirellulales > JAICIG01 > JAICLL01. Next base: position 37,171 of record DATFDL010000744.1, read on the forward strand.
ATGGCTCGAAGACGAGCTGCTGCCCCACGCGACGGGTGAATTTCGGCTGGGCCGCGAGCTGTTCGATGAAAAGCTGGAGTTCACGTTTAACTCGCGGCTGTCGCGTCAAGAGATCCGGCGGCGGGCCGAGGCCGACCTTCCCCGCGTACGCGAACAAATGTGGAACATCGCCCGCGAGGTGTACGCCAAGCGAAACCCTTACACCAAATTCCCAGATAAACCCAGCAAGGCGTATCGGCAAGCGGTCATCCGCGCGGCGCTCGAAATCGCCTATGCCGACCGTCCGGCGCCTGACAAGGTGGTCGAGACGGCCCGCGAGGCATTGGCACGCTGCACGAAGTTCGTGCGCGAGAAAAACCTGGTGACGGTTCCGCCCGATCCGGTCGAGATCATCATCATGCCGGAGTTTCGCCGGGGCGTGGCGCTGGCCTATTGCGATTCGCCCGGACCGCTCGACGTGGGGCAAAAGACGTTTTATGCCGTGGCGCCGCTGCCCGACGATTGGACTTCGGCCCAGGTCGAGTCGTTTCTACGCGAATACAACGTGCGCTCGATCTACGATCTAACGGTGCATGAGGCGATGCCCGGCCATTTTTTGCAATTGGCGATCGCCAACCGCTACCCCTCGACCTTGCGGGCGGTGCTCGCGTCGGGCGTGTTCATCGAGGGCTGGGCGGTCTACACCGAGCAGTTGATGGCCGAACAGGGGTTGCTCGACGGCGATCCGCTGATGCGGCTGATCGCGCTGAAGTGGTATTTGCGGAGCATCGGCAACGCGCTGATCGACCAGGCGATCCATGTGGATGGCATGGATCGCGACGAGGCGATGGAGTTGATGATCGAATCGACCTTTCAAGAAGAGCGCGAGGCCGCCGCCAAATGGGTGCGTGCGCAGCTCACGTCAACGCAGCTTTCGACCTATTTTGTCGGCTATCAAGAGCACCGCGACCTGCGGGCCGAAGCCGAGCAGCGTTGGGGCGACGATTTTTCGCTCAAGCGCTATCACGACGGCGTGCTGTCGTTCGGCTCGCCGCCGGTGCGGTTTGTCCGTGCCCTGCTATTCGATCTCGACATTCCGTCGGCCGACTAATGCAACCCGAGTTTTGGCCGTCGCTGGCGCAACATCTGTTGATCGGCCTGGCCAACGGCTCGCTTTTCGCGCTGATTGCCCTGGGCTACACGATGGTCTATGGCATCGTTGAGCTGATTAATTTCGCCCACGGCGATGTATTCATGCTCGGGGCATTTCTGGCTCTGACGCTGGTCGGCTGGTTCGGACTGGCCGAAGCGGAGCCCGCAGCGGCGGCGGCTGGCATTGTTTTGATGTTCGTGTTAGTGCCGTTGTTCTGCGCGGCGTTGAACGTGATCGTCGACCGGTTGGTGTATCGGCCGCTGCGATCGTCATCGAGACTTGCGTCGCTGGTGTCGGCCATCGGCGCGTCGCTGGTGCTGGTGAACGTGGGATTGTTTTGGGGCGGCGCGGCCGATGTCAGCTTCCCCGACCTGCTACCGAACCGTGATCTGCTGGCCAGCTCAGGGGTGCGGTTCACACTCAAGGACTTGCTGGTGGTCGTGGTTGCCGTGCCTGCGATGATTGCACTAAGCGTGTTCGTCAAGTACACGCGGCTGGGTAAGGCGATGCGCGCCGCGGCCCAAGACCCGCTGGCAGCCCAGCTTGTTGGCATCCCGGTCGAACGAACCATCACCACTTCGTTCGCGCTGGGCGGCGGGCTGGCCGGAGTGGCCGGCGTGATCTACGCGCTCTACATCAACACCATCAGCTTTCAAATGGGTTTTCAGAACGGGCTGTACGCCTTTACGGCGGCCGTGTTGGGCGGCATCGGCAACTTGCCCGGCGCGATGTTAGGCGGCCTGGTGATCGGGCTGGTGCGCTCGCTGGGAAGCGCGTATCTGGGCGAGCGCTGGACCAGCGCGGCGGTGTTCGCCATTTTGATCCTGATTTTGGTTCTTCGGCCGCAAGGTCTGTTGGGCAGCCGCCTGCGAGAGAAAGTATGAAGCCCGCGCGCGCGATCGGCTGGTATCTGCTGGCGGCGGTGCTGGCTGGCGGCTATGTGCTGATTGCCGGCCGTGCTCCGGCGCTGGCCGACCAAGTGACCAACCTGTTTATCTTTTCGATTCTGGCGCTGGGACTCAGCGTGATTGTCGGCGATGCCGGCTTGCTGCACTTGGGCATTGCGGCGTTTTTCGGCCTGGGGGCCTACATCACGGGCGTGCTGACGGTGCCCGCCAACCCGTTTCATGCGGGCTTTTGGCTGTCGTTGGTCGCGTCTACCGTCGGCGCCGCGGCGGCGGGGCTGGTGCTCGCCGCGCCGGTGCTGCGATTGCGCGGCGACTATTTTGCCGTGGTGACGTTGGGCTTTGGTGAAGTCGTGCGGTTCGCAATGCGGAATCTCGAGGAAATCACCGGTGGCACTCGGGCCTTGAGTCCCATTCCTCCGCCGGAATTGCCCGGCTGGCTGGCCGCGGCGCTCGCGACGGTCGGCGTCGAGGCCGATTTCACCCGCGACGACCGGCTCTATTATTGGCTGAACCTGGGTGTGCTCCTTGTGGTCGCCGCTTTGGTGCATCGGCTGCGCAGCTCGTCGCTGGGTCGCGCGTTACGGGCCGTCCGCGAAGACGAGCTCGCGGCGGCGAGCTTGGGAATCAATCGGGTGCGAGTCAAGCTGGCGGCGTTGACGATCGGTTCGGGCCTGGCCGGCCTGGCCGGATCACTCTATGCCTACAAAATCACCAGCACGGCCAGCCCCGACGCCTTCGATTTCAGCCGGTCAGTCATCGTGCTATGCGCGGTGCTGGTCGGCGGACTGGGAAGCGTTCGCGGAACGGTTGCCGGCGTCTTCTTGGTGTTCGGTTTCGACAATCTCTTGGCGCCCTGGCTTGACCGCTGGCTGCAAAGCCAGACCGGCGCCGCAGATCATTCCTGGTTGGTGTTTGGCAATTGGCGGCTGATGTTCTTTGGACTCGCGTTGATTTTGTTGATGCGCTTTCGCCCGGCGGGGCTGCTGGGCAGGAGATATATTTCACGCGGTTCGTAAGGGGATGTTGATGGTTAGAATTATTCCCGGAAGGCACCGATGGGTGCCACGGCATCCGCCGCGGCGCCGTTGGGATCGATCCGACGTGCAACATTAATCGCCGCGGCGGACGCCGTGCGACGTCGGGCCGAAGAGCAGATCCGCACGGCGTCCGTCGCAGCGAACCGCGCCTTTGCATACGACTCCATCACTCGCGCTGCGACGGATGCCGTGGCACACTGGCACACTCTTTTCCATTCCTCAATCCATCGAATGACTGAGCACCAGCCAACCCGGATTGGGAACCGTCCGTGGCTTCCGGCTGGCTGCGATTGCGATACAATCGAAGCATGCCAGAGACCGCCATGCAGATCGAGCTTGATTCTGACGCCGAGGCGGTCGCCCGACGGGCGGCCGCGTTCATCGCCGCCGAGGCGCGTACGGCCGTGGCGGCGCGGGGACGCTTCGTATTGGCCGTCAGTGGCGGAACCACTCCCTGGCAAATGCTGCGGGCGCTGGCCAATGAAGACGTGCCTTGGCCAAAACTGCATCTATTCCAAGTCGACGAACGCGTGGCCCCCGTCGGCGATGCCGATCGCAATCTCACTCACTTGCACGAAAGTCTGCTGGAGCACACGCCGCTGGCCCGCGAGCAAATTCACGCCATGCCCGTCGAAGAAACCAATCTGGCCTCGGCCGCCGGACATTACGCCGAGACGCTGCGGCGGATCGCCGGCTCGCCGGCGGTTCTCGATCTGGCCCACCTGGGGCTGGGGCCCGACGGGCATACGGCCTCGCTCGTGCCCGGCGACCCGGTGCTGAATATTGTGGATGCCGACGTGGCATTGACCGGCGAATATCAGGGACGGCGGCGCATGACGCTGACCTACCCGATGCTCAATCGCTCGCGCCGCGTTTTGTGGGTGGTCACCGGCAAGTCGAAGGCAGGCATGCTGCGGCGTCTGCGCGAGGGCGACCCCGCGATTCCCGCCGGCCGCATCAGCCGGCATCAAGCCCTCGTGCTGGCCGACCGCGCCGCCGCCGGCGAAACGCCTTGACACCGGGCCGGGCATCATTACGATAACGGATTCCACGTTTCCTCGGCGGTTGGGCCGCCGACGACCGAGGCGTGGCCCAGTTTGCCCTAGAAAGCGCTCGATGCCCACGATCAACCAACTGGTCAAAAAGAACCGCCGGCCGCCACGTAAGTTCAGTAAGTCGCCGGTGTTGGATAAATGTCCGCAAAAGCGGGGCGTCTGTCTGCAAGTTAAGACAATGACGCCCAAAAAGCCCAACTCGGCTTTGCGCAAAATCGCCCGCGTGCGGCTCTCCAATGGCAAGGAAGTGACCGTGTACATTCCCGGCGAGGGGCACAGCCTGCAAGAGCACTCAATCGTGCTGGTGCGCGGCGGACGGGTGCGCGATCTGCCGGGCGTGCGCTATCACATTGTTCGCGGCGCGCTCGACACCTTGGGGGTCGAGGGCCGCAAGCAGTCGCGCAGCCTATATGGGGCTAAGAAATCGTAGGTCAGGCTTTCTAGCCTGACGGCCGCAGAAAACCGCTCAACGAAGGAATGTCAGGCTAGAAAGCCTGACCTACATCCAACAACCACCACAACGACCGATCACCGCATGGGCCGCATCACCGCCAGCCGCGAAAAACTCGCTCCCGATCCCCGCCATGGCTCGATCCTCGCCGGCAAGTTCATCAACTGCTTGATGCACGACGGCAAGAAGGCCACCGCGCAGCGCGTGTTTTACCACGCGCTCGACATCATCAAAGAGAAAGTCAAAGACGTCGAACCGATCGAAGTGTTTACCAAAGCGGTCGATAACGTCCGGCCCGAAGTCGAAGTCCGCTCGAAGCGCGTCGGCGGCGCCGCATATCAAGTGCCGATGCAGGTGAACCGCAACCGGCAGCAGTCGCTGGCCATCCGCTGGATTTTGGGGGCGGTGCGCGAAAAGAAGGGCCGCCCGACCCACGAAAAACTGGCCGACGAATTGGTGGCCGCTTATAATCGCGAGGGGGCGGCGGTCACCAAGCGCGAAAACGTGCATCGCATGGCCGACGCCAACAAAGCCTTCGCGCATTTCGCCTGGTAAGAACGAAACTCTATGTACGCCGTGCCGGGCCTGGTTGTCCGTCGCGGCGTTTTTATGCGCCCGCCAGATTCGTTATGATCGAGCCATGGGCCGTCCCTTAGAAAACCTGCGAAACATCGGCATCATTGCCCACATCGACGCCGGCAAGACCACGGTCACCGAGCGAATGCTCTACTACGCCGGCGCGACGCACCGCATGGGCGACGTCGACAAGGGCACCACCGAGACCGACTACGATCCGGAAGAGCAGCAGCGCGGCATCACCATCTATTCGGCCTGCGTCACGTTTCCGTGGAAGGACGCGCGGATCAACCTGATCGACACACCGGGGCACGTCGATTTCACGGCCGAAGTCGAGCGCAGTCTGCGGGTGCTCGACGGCGGCGTGGTGGTGTTCAGCGCCCGCGAGGGAGTCGAGGCCCAGAGCGAAACCGTGTGGCGGCAGGCCGATAAGTATCATGTGCCGCGCATCGCGTTTATCAATAAGCTTGATCGCGAGGGGGCCGATTTTTATGGCACGCTCGACGAGATCCGCGAACGGCTGGAATCGAATCCGGTGGCGGTGCAGATTCCCGTAGGCATCGGGCCGCCGCACATGCCCGGCGCGTTCCGCGGAGTGATCGACCTGATCTCGCTGAAGTTTCTGACGTTCAACGCCGAGAGCCTGGGGCAGGAAATCGTCGAGCAAGACGTACCGGCCGACATGCTCGACGATGCCAAGCTGTGGCGCGACCAGATGCTCGAAAAGCTCTACGACTACAGCAACGAGCTGATGGAGCTGGCGTTGGCCGAGTCGCCTGTGCCCGACGAGCTGGTGCGGCGTGTGCTGCGCGAGGCGACCGTTCACCGGCTGGTTGTGCCGGTGTTGTGTGGTTCGGCGCTCGATCGCATTGGCATTCAGCCGCTGCTCGATGCGGTGGCCGCCTACCTTCCCAGTCCGCTCGACCGCCCGCCGGTCGAGGGCACCGATCCTAAAAAGCCCGACAAAAAGCTCAGCCGCGAGCCCTCGTCCGACGAGCCCTTCAGCGGACTGGTGTTCAAGGTGCAGGCCGACAAACACGGCGACTTGCACTACGTGCGGGTCTATTCCGGCGTGCTCACGGCCAACACGCGGGCCTATAACCCCGGCAAAGACAAAAAGGAAAACGTCAGCCAACTGTGGCATGTGCAGGCCAGCCGCAAGGAACAGATCGAGCGAGTCGAGCCGGGCGACATCGTGGGCATCATCGGGTTGCGGCACTCGGTGACGGGCGACACGCTGTGCGACGCCAAGCAGCCGATTTTGCTCGAATCGATCCAGTTTCCCGAGACGGTCATTTCGATGGCCATCGAGCCTGAGACTTCGGCCGAGCGCAAGAAGCTGGCCGACACGCTCGAAATGCTCAAGCGGCAAGACCCCACCTTCCGCGCCGCCACCAGCGAAGAGACCGGGCAAACGCTGATTAGCGGCATGGGCGAGCTACACCTGGAGGTGATCAAGCACCGCCTGCTGCGCGACTTCAATCTGAATGTGAAAGTGAAAAAGCCGCAGGTCAGTTATCGCGAAACGGTCAAGAACGCGGTCGAAGCGACGGGCGAGTGCAACCAGGTGCTTGCCGGGCAGACGTTGTTTGCCCGCGTGAAGATTCGCCTGGAGCCCTACGAAAAAGGCGAACGCGCCGTGACCGTAGTTCCCGGCGGGGGCGAGGGCATTCCGCCCGACTTTCTGTCCGCCGTGCTCGATGCCTTAGTGCAAGAGGCCGAGGGCGGCGGCTCGCTCGGCTATCCGCTGATGAAGGTCCGCATCACCACGTTGGGCGGCGAAACCAGCGAAACCGGCTCGAATGAGATCGCCTTTCGCCGGGCCGCAGCCGACGCTTTTCGCAAGGGGCTTTCGCAGGCGGGCATCGTGCTGTTGGAGCCGATCATGAAGCTCGACATTACTACGCCCGAAGAGCACTTGGGCGACATCGTGGCCGATCTTCAACAGCGTCGCTCGATCATCACGCACACCCAGCCCCGCGGCCGCAACACGGTGATCGAGGCCGAGGCGCCGCTGGCCAATTTGTTTGGCTACTCCAGCGCCATTCGCAGCCTGAGCCAGGGTCGCGCCTCATGCTCGATGGAGCCGACGGCGTACGGTCCCGCACCGGATGAAGTGTTGCAGGCATTTATGTAATTCCACCGCCGAGCACATGAACGATCGTCGCCACGATTAGCACGATCGTGAATACGATGCCCATCGCCAGACCGAAGAATGCGCGACCCCAGCCGTGAAGCTTTGGGTTGTGCCGAAGACGTGCGATCGCGATCGCGCCGAACGCGATTGCCAGCGGCGCCGGAACGCAAAAGCCTGCAAATACCACTGTCGCCCCGGGAAGCTGCTCATGCACGTCCGCGATTACCGGCGCGCAGAACATGGCGAAAAGGCCCAGGTATCCCGCCGCGATGGCCCACCACGATCGCCCAACCGGCAACCAAAGCCGAAGCATCGGGTCGTCGCCAAGGTTTTCTTTTGTGCTGGACGGAGGTGGATGCCGCGCGGCCTGTGCCTCGTCGTTCTCAGCGCGCTCCTGTAGAAGTAGTCCCATAAAGAAAATGCTCCAGGCGATAAGTACCATCAGAAACAGAGGCAGTTCGCCCACGCGGATTTCTCCCGGACGTAAGCCGGAGATCCACGGGTGGGACACGGAAAAGAAAACGCTCGTCTGGTAGGGAAGCATCGGTTCCGCCTGATTGAGCGGGTGGCGGTCGTGACCAGTATAACGATGTTGCTCGACCGAATAGGTGTAAGAACGGTCACCATGGGCGCCGTTCGCGGTAACCACGGCGCTTCCCGGCTGGCCGTCCTTGAGTAACCAATAATCAATCCAAGCGTGGCGGATTATTGATTGGATGACGAACAGAATGGCTGCGGCAAAGGCGACAACCAAGGCCGATCTCGCAACGGCCGGCATCTCTCTCAAGTTTTTGCTGGAACGACCACAGGGCAGGACCATCATACATTCCTGAAGCATCCATTTATCAACGATGTCGGCCAAGCTCGTTAATCATGGCCGTTAGTGCCAGTACTAGGGAAAAACAACTTCGCTCACGCGCAAGCCGGCCCGCTGGAGATCCGAAAGAGCGCTCTCGACCGCTTCGGGCATCGACTTCGCTTGACGGTCAAAATCCAAGATAATTTGGCCATTGCGCTCGATGAGAGCCGCGTCATCACAGCCGGCCTCGTAGACGCGGTCTTGAAGCCGGCGAGTGAGTTTGCCGGCGGCAACCAATCGGACCACAAAGTGAAACGTCTTGACCTTCGGGCGACTCGTAGCAGTTGCCATTGAGCACTTCTCAGTTCTTGTGGGTACACCCTGCGATAAACCGCAGGATTTGCTTGGCGTGATTTTGTGGGTTGCGGGGCGTCGATAAAATTGACATCTTGCAACCATCCCTAGCTCGAAGCGGGCAGTACAAAACCGCCCAGGCATGGCCACCCGACATCAGTATGCGG
>DATFDL010000745.1:0-2201 GCA_035252155.1 Pirellulales bacterium
AGTTGCTCGATATGCGCGTTAAGCTCGCGCTGGCGGTTCGACGTCAGCGCGAAGCCGTTCGCCTGTCGCAGAAGCAACTTGGAACGCTCCTCAAGACGAGCCAGCCTCGCGTCGCCAAGATCGAGCGCGCCGCGTCGGATGTTTCGATGGATCAAATCGTTCGTGCATTTACCGCGGTCGGTGGAAAGATCGCGGTCAGGGTCGCGCGCGCCAAGAAGGGCCGGCGGCCATCCGGCCGTAAGGAGTCGTTGGTTCTGGACGTGACGACGTCGGCGCCGTTGCATCCGACGTCGCCGTGAAACGGCCACGACCGACTCGACGTGCCGCTGGTTTTGGTTTATTCTGCCGAGCAGAGCCACCGCGCACTCTACGAAAAAGGCGCCTCAACTTGGCCCAGCTCGACGACCAGCAGCAGATCGAGGCCGAAGATGCCTACCGCAGCTCCTCCGCCGCGGGAGCGCCAATAAGGCCAAGCCTAAACTCCAGCGGAAGACCAAGCAGAAGGAGCAAGGAGCACGAACGATGACCAAGACATTACACGGGAAGGTGCGCGGTAGGACCATTGAGCTGGATGAAGACCTTGGCATCCTCGAAGGACAAGAGGTCGAGGTGCACGACGTATTCCTGGATACTGTCGGGCTGCTCGCCGTCTGGAATAATCAGGATCAATGGCATGCGAAGGCAGACACCGTTTAGCAGGCTTTATTTCGCCGTCTGATTCAAGAGGGACTGTTGGCCGAACCCACGGCCCAGGAAATTGAAGACGCCTGGGTTGCCTATGATCGTGGCGACGCTGTCCGCGCGGGCGTTGTCGATCCTGTGTCGTTCCAGGTAATGCGGCGCTTGGGCATCACGGAGGCATTCACGAATGACAAGCACTTCGTCGCCGCAGGTTTCAATGTGCTGTTTTAGCGCGACGCAAAGCCGATCATCAAGGAGTCGGTCATCGGCACCACCCCGCAACCCCGCAGTGGAACGGCACCTCGGCGCGCCGGGGTTCCCTTCAGACACGCCTCTCACACAGCGTCCGCGACCAGCTCGCGCAGGTGTGGCTCGTCGAGTACCTCGAAGGGCGAAATGAGCGTTCGCCAGGGTTCGCCGCGCTCGAGGATCTGGCGCTGGTCGATCGGGCCGAGTCGGCCGGCGGCCAGGCGCAGGTAGCTGATGCGCGTCGGATCGAGACCGATGACGCGGGCGAGCGTGGCGTCGAGGGCCGTGGGGTTGGCGGCGATGGCCACCAGGCCGAGCGGCTTGGGGCTGCCCATGATCGGGCCGTCGCCCTCCATGCACAAGATGCCGTCGACGATGGCGATGGTCTTGCCCAGCGAGGCGTTGATGTCGTACACCGTCTGCGGAATGCCGGCATGGTGCAGCACGTTCTTCGGCCAACCATATTTGAGGCCGGGCAGCACGCCGTACATGTTTTTCAGAGCCGCCGTCATTCCGACCCAGTGGTGCGTTTTGAGCTTGGCCAGTGAGACGATCAGATCGGCCTCGACCACCGCTTGCGGAAAGTAAAATCCCTCCAGCTTCGCTTTCCGCCCGCGGTTGGGCGTCCAGGCCACCGGCTGATAGTTCAAATCGTGAAAATCGAGGTCGGCGTCGTCGAGCGCTTCGGCCAGGCCCGACTCGATCAGGGCCGTTTCGGTATCGCGCAAGTGCCCGGGGGCCTCGCCCACGGCGACGTCGGCGCCCCAGCGGCGAAACACGGCGGCGGCGGCGGCGACCATCGCCGGATGCGTGGTCATGTGCGGCGCGGCGCGGCTCGGTTCGACCAGGTTGGGCTTCAAGAGAATTTTGCGGCCCCGCATGGTTTCGGGCACGATGCCCGTGGCCAGCAGCCCATCGCGGATGGTCTGCTCCAGCGGCCCGTCGTAACGTTGGCCGCGCGCCAGAAAGACGGGCGCCGGGGTCTGGAACAACTCGCGCAGCCAGGGCCAACCGACCGCCGCGGCCGTGGCGGCTCCGGCCCCGATCAGCAGCGCGCGGCGATCAAGCTTGGGGGGCGTGGTGGATTGAGCGTCGTCGTGCATGGGAATGAATCACTGTTGAACAAGACCACACGATCCCGAAACGCAAGTTTTGCTGTTGCGCTTTCGACCCCATCGAGCTTGTCTCGATGGTGAAGAAGATGGTGTGCTAGTCGCAAATCGCCACATTTCCTCGACCCCATCCAGCTTGCCTGGATGGTGAAGGAGATT
>DATFDL010000746.1:0-3909 GCA_035252155.1 Pirellulales bacterium
GGGCGCTGTTTGCGCGTCGGTCGGTCCAGCTCGGGTTCTTCGTCGAAGTCATCGTAGCTGGGCACGTAGCCGGGCAGCTTCGATCGTTCGATCTCTTCGCGGAACGCGCGGATTACGCGCTCTTGAATCAGCTCGCGACAGGCCGGGTTGATCGGATGCGCGATGTCGGCATAGAGCTTCGCCCGGCCGTCTTCGTCTTTGGCCACGCGGTCGTCGCGCAAGCGTCCGCCGCACTGGTTGCAATATGCCGCCCGCAGGTGGTTCTTGCAGCCGCAGCCCGGACAGTGGGCCGTCAGCTTGCGGCTGGGCATGGCCACGAATGGCCCGCTCGAGCCTTCGATGATCTTCAGGTCGCGAATGACAAAACAATTGTCGAGCGTAATCGAGCAGAACCCTTGCAGTCGCTCGCCCTGCTCTTCCATCAGCTTGATGCGCACCTCGGTGATTTCCACGGCCGTTCTCCTTCACCCGTTGGATCAACAAGTTCCTTGAACGGCGTAGACCTGACCTACGCCTCGTCCCCGTAAATACGCGGCCACGCGCCGTGCGTGACGCGCACTGCCGCACCAACCAAAATAGCTCGTGCCGCTGCCGCTCATGCGATGCCCCAGGCAATCGAGCCGAGCAAACTCCCGGGCCAACCGCGCTATCCAGGGCGAAAGGCTTTCGGCGGCAGCTTGCAATTGGTTGTGCAGATTTCGGGCAGCCGTTGCCAGCCGTCCCTGCCGCAGGGCGTCGATGAGCGGCGCCACGCGCCGCGACTGCGCGGCCGGGCGGCAAGCGCGGTAGACCGCCGGAGTCGACAAGCCGACCGGCGGCCGGGCCACGACAAACGACAGCAAACCGAGCCGATCGACCGGCTCGATAATTTCGCCCCGCCCGCGGCACACCGCCGGACCGCGGTGCAAAAAGAACGGAATGTCGCTGCCCAATTCGCCGGCCAGCGTGGCCAGCTCGGCCGACGAAAGACCCAGCCGCCACACGCGGTTGGCGGCCACCAGGGCCGCCGCGGCATCGCTCGATCCGCCCGCCAGACCGGCCGCCATCGGAATGCGCTTCACCAACCGCAAACGAGCGCCCCGACTCAGGCTCAGGCGGCTTCGCACCAATTCGACCGCGCGAACCACCAGGTTGTCGGCCCCGGCGGGTAACAAATCGCCGGCGGCGGTGGACGCTACGGGCTCGGACGACGCGAGTTGGCCGCCTGTCTTGGCGTCGGCCTGCTGGCAGGTCAGGCTGATTTGCCCGCTCGGATCGTCCTGAACGATAAGAGTATCGTACAAGCCGATGGGATACATGAGCGTCTCGATCTCATGGAAACCATCGTCGCGCTTGCCGAGAACCTCCAAAAAAAGATTCAGCTTGGCTGGCGCCAGGACTTCAAGTCCCGCGGCCGTCGAGCGGACGTGCATCCTACGCGTTCCTGCTCTGGCCCCCTTTGGAATCTAAACCTCTCTGATGAGCCATTGGAGATTCTAGCGAATTTGCGAAACGGCGTCAACACCGCCAGGGGATCTGCACGTGGTCGCCAAATCTACGCGCAGCCGCAATGGCTATGTTAGCCGCACAACCACCTGGTGCTCGCGGCCATCGTCCGCGAGCACAATGACGCCATCGTCGACACGCTGGCCGTCGAGGGTCACGATCGGCGCTCCCCGCTCAAGCCTCTCGGGGTTTTCGACGCGAATGACATACGTGGCCGAACCGCGGTGATAGGTGATTGTGTACTCGCGCCAATCGGCGGCGATGCAAGGCTCGATGCGCAAACGGTCGCCCTGCAAATGAAAGCCCAGAATCGACTCCAGCGCCACGCGATACATCCAGGCCGCCGAGCCGGTGTACCAGGTCCAGCCGCCGCGCCCCACGTGCGGCGGCTGACTGTAAATGTCGGCGGCAATCACGTATGGCTCGACGCGATAACGATCGACATCCTCTCGCGTCTGGGCATGATGAATCGGATTCAGCAGACCATAGAGTTCAACGGCCCGAGTGCCGCGGCCCAACCGGGCCATCGCGTCGACCACCCAGGTGGCCGCGTGGGTGTATTGCCCACCGTTCTCGCGGATGCCGGGCAAGTAGCCCTTGATGTAGCCCGGCTCGAGCGTCCCCTGGTCGAACGGCGGCGTCAACAGCAGGATCAGCCGCGCATCGCGCCGCACCAACAGATGGTCGGCGGCGTCCATCGCTTGCCGGGCGCGCTCGGCAGGCGCCGCGGCGGAAATCACCGACCAGGCTTGTGCGATCGCGTCGATGCGGCACTCGACATTTTCGCTCGATCCCAGCGGCGTGCCGTCGTCGAAAAAGGCACGGCGATACCAGCCGCCGTCCCAGGCCTGCGCCTCGACACTTTCGCTCAGCTCCGCCGCAAGCTGGCGCCACGGCGTCGCCCGCTCGTGGTCGCCGCGCCGCTCGGCCAAGTCGGCCCATTGACGCAAAATCGCCAGCAGAAACCAGGCGTCCCAGACGCTTTCGCCCTTGCCGCCGGCACCCACGCGGTTCATGCCGTCGTTCCAGTCGCCCGTGCCCATCAGCGGCAGACCGTGCTCGCCGCGGCGGCTACCATGCTCGATCGCACGGACGCAGTGTTCGTAGAGCGAGGCGGTTTCGGGCGCGACTTCCGGCAGGCCGTAGTCTTCTTCTTGCTCAGGCCGCAGCGGCGCGGCGCGGAGGAAGGGCACTTGTTCATCGAGCACGGCCGCGTCGCCGGTGGTCGTTATGTAATGTGCGGCGACAAACGGCAGCCATAGTAGATCGTCGGAGAATCGCGTGCGCACGCCGCGGCCGGCGGGCGGGTGCCACCAGTGCTGCACGTCGCCTTCCAAAAACTGTCGCCCGGCCGCCCGCAGCAGATGTTCGCGCGCTTCGGCGGCGTTGGCATAGACCAGCGCCATCGAATCTTGCAGTTGATCGCGGAAACCATACGCGCCGCCCGATTGATAAAACGCCGACCGTCCCCAGACGCGGCAGCTTTGCACCTGGTAAAGCAGCCAGCCGTTGATAAGCAGGTCGAGGGCGGGATCGGGCGTGCGCACCTCGATGGTCGTGAGCAGCTTTTGCCAACGATTACGAACCTCATCGAAGGCGGCTTGTACCTGCTTCGGCGTGCGATACTGCCTGAGCAACCGCCGGCAGTCGTCGGCGGTCGAGGCCTGTCCGAGCAGGAAGGTCAGCTCTCGCTCTTCGTCCGGCGGCAGCTCGACATTCACTTGCAGCGCGGCGCATGGATCGAGGCCCGCCCCGGTTTTGCCCGACAGGTGCTTGTAAGCGAACGCGGCCGGCCGACTGACCGACCCGTTGCGGCCCAAAAACTCGGTGCGGTCGGCCGTGATGGTATGCGGACGAAGCGTGACGTCGGCAAACGCCACGCTGCCCGCAAAGTCGCTGGCAAAAGCATTGTGAGCGAAGAGAGCGCCGCTTTCGGAGTCTTGCTCGGTGATGACTTGCATCGGAGCATCGTCGCGGCTGCCGCCGAGCACCCATTCGGCATAGAACGCCGCCGCCAGCCGCCGCCGCCGGCTCGTGGTGTTGCGCAGCTTTAGCCGCACCAGCTTGACTGGCTCGTCGGCCGCCATGAAGAGCGTCAGCTCCTGGGCGATGCCGTGCCGTTGCTGTTCAAACGTCGTGTAACCTTGCCCGTGCCTGACGGTCGCGGCCGCCTCGCGGCCCAGCGGCAACGGCGTGGGAGTCCACACATCGCCGGTGGCTTCATCGCGCAGATAGACCACTTCGCCGGGCGGATCGGAGACAGGATCATTGTTCCACGGCGTGAGCCGGTTCATCTGGCTGTTGCCCGCCCAAGTAAAGCCGCCACCGGTTTCGGAAATCAAAAAACCCGCCTGGGGATTGGCAATCACGTTGATCCAAGGCGCCGGCGGCAACGGCTCTTCGGAGGATGGCCTTCCAGGCCGT
>DATFDL010000747.1:0-8515 GCA_035252155.1 Pirellulales bacterium
GAGTCCCACCATTCATGATGGCAACGCGATGAACGATTCGAGTCCCACGGTGGGACTCGCGGCGCTCGGCCCACCCTACGCCGCTTAGCCGATCAAAGAACGCAAAAAAAATGGAAGGCAAAAAAATAAGTGACGCGGGACGGCCTAGGAAGGCCATCCTCCAACCCGGTGGAACCATGATTGGCAGTTTCAAAAGACTTCTGCGTCCCGCGTGGCGGGCGGTCAATCCGGCCTGGGTGCAATGTTGGCGGTCGATCGAGCGTGCGTCGATCAGGACCAAGGCCGCGCCCACGCGTTGGCTGCGGCGCGATTGGCCGAAGAACCGCGCACCCTTTCCGGATGCGGCGAACGTCGCGATCGTCACGGTGAATTACAACACGGCCGAGCATATCGCACATCTGCTGTTCTCGCTGTTCCGGGTGCTTGGCCGCGATCAATTCCGCCGCGTGGTCGTCGTCGACAACGGTTCGACCGATGGCTCCGTCGAGCTACTCAAGGCGCTGGCCCAGGCCGGCTTGATCGAGGTCATCTTGAACCGCCGCCAACGATACCACGGCCCGGCCTTGAACCAGGCGATGAGCTACCTAGCCCGCCAGGCGCGGCATTCGCCCGAAGCGGCTGCCGATTACATCTGGGTGCTCGATTCAGACACAATCGTGTTGCGGCCCGACGGGGTGCGCGACGCGGTCGAGCGCGCGCGGGCCACGGGCGCCGGTCTGCTCGGCCAGGTGCAGTACCACGAGATGCCCGAAGGTTATGCGCATATCAGTTCGCTCTTGCTCGATCCGGCGCGGGTCTGGCGGCGGAGCATCGCGCCCTTTTACGAATCGGGCACGCCGGCCGAAGGCGTGCATGCGTCATTGCGGAAGCGCGGCGTGCCGATCGTCGATTTTCCCTATCGCGATGACAACTATGTGTTGCACCTCGGCTCGCGCACGCTGCGTACGATTCGCCAACGCGACGACGCGGTGAACCGATATTACGGCTGGGCCTGTGACGGCAATTTGTTCAGCTTTCACGATAATCCCGCGGGACAAGTGATCTACGATGCGTTCACCGAGATCTTTCGCCGCGAGGTGGAAACACTTGATCCGCCAAGCCTGCTGGCAGCCTGTTCGAAGCGCAGCCCAATTGAGATCGTAGAAGTGCATTCTGTAGGGAACGCTCTCCGTGGCGTTCCGTGTGGGGCGGCGCGGCACTCACCCGCAGTCCCCGGAACGCCACAGAGGGCGTTCCCTACAGGCGTCGACGGCGCCATTACGGGATTTGCTTCGCGAGCCCGATGCGAGGTCGCCCCATGAACGAACTCGTTTCCGCTGTTATTCCCGCGTTCAACTACGGCCGCTTTGTCGGCGACGCCGTCGAGAGCGCCTTGGCGCAATCGTATTCGCCGCTGGAAGTGATCGTGGTCGACGACGGCAGCACCGACGACACGCGGCAGCGGCTCGAACGATACGGCTCGAAGATCCGTTACGTGTATCAGAACAACCGCGGGCTGTCGGCTGCGCGCAACACGGGCATTCGCGCCGCCCGTGGCCAGTGGGTGGCGTTTCTCGACGCCGACGACGTCTGGCACCGCGAAAAGACCTCCGTGCAGCTCGCCGCAGTCAGCCAGGCCGGCGAACCGGCCCTAATCGGCTCATGCGGCGCTGGCGCATTGCCGGAGAATTTGGACACGGGTCCCTCGGTGCGGCCGTTGGGCGTCGAAGATTTTCTGTTGTCGCTGCCGGTCGGCCCGTCGGGCGTGCTGGTCCGCCGCGAAGCGTTCGACGCGGTCGGCGGCTTCGATGAATCGCTGCGGTCGGTCGAAGACCGCGACATGTGGCTGCGGCTGGCGGCGCGGTTTCCCGCCGTCCAAGTTGATTGCCCCTGCTGGTGGTATCGCTCGCACGAAGGGCAGATGAACCGCCACGCCGAGCGGATGGAACACAACTATCGGCTGGTGTTGAACCGTTTTTTCGCGCGGCATGCCGAGTACGCGCGACTGCGGGCCGTCAGCCTTTCGTACATGTACGCCGACGTGGCCTGGTCGCACTTTGTCGAAGGCAACCGGCGCGCGGCCCTGACGCGTTTGTTGCATTCGCTTTGGTTGCACCCGGCGGCGTATGGCGGTCCCCAAGGCCGCGGCCCGTGGTGGAGCGGCAAGCACTTGGTGAGGTACGCCTTGGGCGCCCGATAACATGCCCTACTCCTTAAATTTGCCATCGCCCGTTTGCTTGTCTCTGGCACGGCTGGCGCGCGCCATGCGCGGCGGCCGCCCCGCCCCCGCTACGCAGAGCTCGGCTGATTACATCGACTATCAATATCGCACCAGCGACGCCATGCGACGGCACTTCATGCGCGGCCTTGATTTTCAAGACCGCGTCGTGGCCGACGTCGGCAGCGGGCTGGGCGGCCGCGCGCCGTATTTTGTCGAGGCGGGAGCTCGCCGCGTCTACTGCATCGACGTCAATCGAGAGGAATTGGCGGCCGGCAGCCAGATCGTCGCCGAACGTTTTCCCGAAGCATCGCGGCGAATCGAGTTCCTCCACCCCGACGAGCTGCCGCTTCGCGACTCGATCGACCTGGCCCTGTTGGTCGACTCGTTCGAGCATCTGGTCGATCCGGCCGCGGTGCTCGAGCAGGTCTATGCTTGGCTGCGGCCGGGCGGGGTGCTCTGGATCGGCTCGTTCGGCTGGTACCATCATCGGGCTTCGCACTGTCTGGAGCACATCCCGATTCCCTGGTGTCAGCTCTTCTTTTCCGAAAAAGCGATTCTTGACACCATTCGCGCCGTCATCCACACGCGCGGCTATCAGCCGAATCTTTGGGAACGGCTCGAAGGTCTCCATCGCTGGGACAAGGTTGAAACGCTGCGAGACCGGCCGGGAGAACCCTTGAACATGCTCAGCCTGCACGGCGTTCGCCAGGTGCTGCGGTCGTCGCGGTTCGATTGGCAGTCGTTCCAGGTTCACGGTCTGCTGTGCCGCAGACCAGCATTGGCGCCGCTGTTCGGCGTCGCGGCGCGGTTGCCGCTGATCAATGAAGTTTTGCATTCCTACTACACCGCCGTGCTGACCAAGCCGTCGCAGGCATGACGATTTCGCGAGCTTTTCCAACGCGGTTGCGTCGCTGGGCCAAACCTTGGGTGGTGCGCTGCCGCGGCGCGCACGTGCCCGTGGTCGGCCCGCTGCGTTGGGCCTTCGGAGGTGGTTATGCCCTGCACGTGGCGGCCCGCGAGGCGATCGCTTTGATCGCCAAGTTCTGCTGGTACGAGCCGCTCTGGCGCAGCCAATGCGCCGAAGTGGGGCGAAATTTTCAAATGGAGCAATTGCCGTATCTCTTCGGGCAGGGAAGGATCGTGCTGGGAGCGAACGTCAGACTGTCGGGAAAATCGAGCATCATTTTCTCCGACCGCAACAATGGCCCGCCGATACTGCGTGTGGGCGACGGCACATTTATCGGCCACAACTGCAGCCTGCATATCGCCGACGCGGTGACGATCGGCGTGCATTGTCTCATTGCCGGGGGCGTCAGGATCTCCGACAACGACGGCCATCCGCTCGATCCGATCCGCCGCCGCCGAAATGAAGCGATGCCACGCGAGGCGATCCGGCCGGTTTCGATCGGCGACGACGTCTGGATCGGGGCCGGAGCGCAGGTGCTCAAGGGCGTGACCATCGGCGATCGCTCGGTGGTCGGAGCGGGCGCGATTGTCACCCGAGACGTTCCCTCGGACGTCGTCGTAGCGGGCAATCCGGCCCGCGTCGTGAAGCGACTAACGACTGAAGCGGAAACGCACAGTCTTCCACACGCGCAGATCCGGCCACGCGATGCGCGGCTGGGCGAAGCGGTCTCAATCCATGTCGCAAGCAACGCTCATTGATCGACGTTGGCCGCGGACCATTGCCCGGTCGGGCGTCGCATCGTTGCGGGCTCGCACGGCGCGGGGCGGCGGCGCGGCGGTCTCGGGCTGGATGTACGCCTTCTTTCTGGTGGGGTTGGCGTTGGTGCTGCGGCAGACGGGCGATCGCTGGTGGCCGACGACCCTCCTGCTCTTCGGTCCGCGCTGGATCTGGGGCGTTCCGCTGATCGTGTTGACGACACAGTTGCCGCGCGCCGGCAAGCGGCTGGCCGGACCGTTGCTGCTTGGCGCGGCCTGTTGGCTGGGCCCGATCATGGGCATCTGTATTCCCTGGTCGAACTGGGCGACGGACGCGTCGCCGGATGTGCAACTCCGCGTGCTGACCTGCAACGTGGCGATTGACGCGGCCCACGACGGCGCATTGGCCGGGCTCATCGAAAAAATTCAGCCCGATGTCGTCGCCATCCAAGAAGCGCCCGGCGACGCCGAGGCCCGCTGGTTTGCGTCCGGGGCGTGGTACTTCGAGCGCGGTGGGCGAGTGCTGGTGGCCAGCCGCTTTCCCATCGAGCAGGCGTCGTCAGCCCACTGGCGCGACATCGGCGCCGAGGGCTCGTTGTTGCGCTGCGATCTCAATATCGAAGGCCGCCGGTGCCATGTTTTTGGGATTCATCTGATGACGCCCCGCGAAGGGCTTGAAGCGGTCTTGAGCCACGGCTGGCGCAGCCGCTCGACCTTGGAAAACAACACGCATCTCAGGGCGCTTCAGGCGGCCGGGGCGCGGCGGCTGATCGAACAAGTCCGCGGCCCGGTAATCGTGGCGGGCGACTTCAATCTGCCGGCCGACAGCCTTATTTACCGCAAGAACTGGGGCGCCTGGGCCGACGCTTTCGGCACGTGCGGCTGGGGCTTCGGTCGCACCAAGTGGACCCGCTGGTTTGGCGTCCGCATCGATCATGTGCTGGCCAACGACCAGTGGCGGTTTGCCCGGTGCTGGGTCGGGCCCGACGTAGGTTCGGACCATCTGCCGTTGATCGCCGACGTCTATTTGACAAAGCAGTCGTGATTGCCTTTGCGAAAACCGATGGCCGCCGATTGCGGGTCGCCCATGTGGTGCTGTCGCTTGACGTCGGCGGACTGGAGCGGATGGTGCTCGACCTGGTGCGGCAGAGTCGCCCAATCGGCCAGCGGCCGGTGATTGTCTGCTTGGAACGTCCCGGCGCGCTAGCGACCGAAGCGATCGCAGCCGGGGCGCACCTCGTGACGCTGCAGAAGCCGCCCGGGGTGCGGCCCAGCCTGGCGGCGCGGTTGCATACCGTGTTTCAAAAGCTACGCCCCGAGGTGGTCCACACGCACCAAATTGCCGCGTTGCTCTACGCCGGCCCTGCGGCCCGCGCGGCGGGCGTGCGGGCAGTGGTCCACACCGAGCACGGCAAGAACTACTCGGCCCGGCGGCGCACTCAATGGGTGGGACGGATCGCCGGCGCTTGTGCTCACCGGTTTTGCTGCGTTTCGGAAGACATCGTCGACGAGGTCCGCCAACTTCGCGTCGCGGCAAGCGGCAAGTTGCGGTTTCTTCCCAACGGCATCGACCCCGCGCCGTTCGCGGCCGAGTTCGACGCGGCGGCGCTGCGGCGGCAAATCGGTCTTGCGCCGGACGATCGAGTGATCGGCACGGTCGGCCGGCTGACCGAGATCAAATGCCAGGATGTATTGTTGCGCGGATTCACGGCCGCCGCCCAATACGACCAGACCATGCGGCTGCTGATCGTCGGCGACGGACCGCGCCGCGCCGAGCTTGAGGCGCTGGCCGATTCGCTCGGCGTCTTTGCGCGAGTGCATTTCGCCGGTTATCAAGCTCGGCCGCAAGACTACCTGCGCGCGATGGACGTTTTTGCCCTTACCAGCCGGTCGGAGGGAATGCCGCTGTGCGTGCTCGAAGCCTGGGCGGCCGGTGTGCCCGTCGTAGCGACCCGCGTGGGCGGTCTGCCGCGACTTGTCGAACACGAGCGGACCGGCTTGCTCATTCCACCCTTCGACGCGGCCGCGCTGGCGGCGTCGCTGGTGCGGTTGTTCGACGATTCGTCGCTGCGCTGCCGCCTGCACGACGCCGGCCTCGAAGAAGTGCTGCGAACGTATCAGCTTGCGGCGATGGCGCAGCGCTATGACCAACAATACCGAGAACTTTTGGCGGCCTGAATGCGAATTCTTGCTCTAACCAACCTGTATCCGAATCCGTTGCAGCCGCAACGCGGTCAATTCAATCGACAACAATTCCGCGCGCTTGCCGCGACGGCGGCGATCCGCGTCATCTCGCCGGTTTCGTGGGTGGACGAACTGGGCGAACGATGGCGGTCGGGCCGCCGACTCGACGCCGACCGCCAAGCGGATTGTGACGGCTTGCACGTAGCGCACCCGCGTTACCTTTACACGCCAAAAGTGCTGCGCGGACGGCACGGACAATTCTTTCGGTGGTCAATTCGTCCCGCCTTTGACCGGGCGGTCGAAGAGTTTCGCCCTGACCTGGTCTATACCTGCTGGGCGTATCCCGACGGCTGGGCCTCGATCGACCTGGCCCGTCGGCGCCGGCTGCCCGTGGTAATCAAAGTACACGGCTCCGACATTCTGACGTTGCTCACCACTCGGGCGCGCCGCCGCGCGACCGCCGAGGCGCTCTGCGCCGCCGACGCGGTGGTGGCCGTCAGCCACGATTTGGAAGAACGGGTGATTCGGTTGGGAGTGGATCCGGAGCGGGTCGAGGTGGTGTACGACGGTATCGATCGCCGGCTGTTCTCGCCCGGCGATCGCCGCGAGGCCCGACGCCGACTGCAGCTCGACCAGGATGAGCCAATCGTTCTGTTCGTCGGCAATTTGGTGCCGGTCAAGGGGCTCGACGTACTGGTGGATGCTTGCGATTTGCTGGCAAAGCGTGGCGTGCGGTTCACTTGCTTGCTGATTGGCCGCGGCCCGCTCGACGCCACCTTGCGGCGCGAGACCGCGCAGCGCGGACTGAGCGACCGCGTGCGTCTACTCGGCCCTCGAGCGCATGCCGATCTGCCCGATTGGTTTCGCGCCGCCGATGTGTTCGTATTGCCCAGCCGTTCCGAGGGCGTGCCGAACGTGCTGCTCGAAGCGGCGGCCTGCGGAACGCCGTTCGTTGCGAGCCGCGTGGGGGGCATTCCCGAGTTGACCTCGATGGGTCCGAATCGACTCGTAACGCCCGGCTGTCCCGCTGAATTGGCCGATGCGATCGAAGAACATTTAACGAAGCCTGCCACGCCGCGGCAGCCCTTTACGCCGTGGCACAGCCACGAGGACGCAGCCGGGCAGCTTCTCTCGCTGTTTGAACGTGTTGCCGGACGTTCAACGAGCCACGGCCAACACGTTTCGAAATGCCAGATTGTTGTGACTGACCAACAGGAGGTATGCGACGATGCAACAAGATCTACTGCGTCAAGTGCGGCGCCAATGGGCGCGGCGAAGCATGGCCGCCATTTTGCCACGGTGGGCGTTCATGGTGTCGGGACCTTCGAGTAGCCGCCAGGTTTGTCTTACCTTCGATGACGGGCCCGGCCGGGCTTATACGCCACGCGTTCTCGACATGCTGCGAGCGCACGCCGTAAGGGCCACTTTTTTCCTGCTCGGAAAAAATGCCGCCGCCCACCCGCATCTGGTGCGCCGCATCGCCGCCGAGGGACATGCAATCGCCAACCATACGTTCAGCCATTTTCCGGCCGAGCAAGTGTCTGCCCGACAGTTCTTCGAGGAGACCGTACAGACACGCCGTTTGCTCGAAGAACTGGTGGGCCGGCCGCCCCGGCTGCTCAGGCCGCCCTTCGGAAAGCTTACGGTTGGCAAGCTCTCGCACTCTTGGCGAGCGATGCACACCGTAGTGCTTTGGAATAACGACCCCAAGGACTTCGCCAGCCAATCGGCCCAGCAGGTTCGCGATTGGTTCGACGAACATCCGCTGGCGGGCGGCCAGATCGTATTGCTGCATGGCTACTGCCCTTACCTCGTCAAAGTGCTGCCCGACGTCATCGCCGATGCGCGTCGGCGCGGTCTGGAATTCACCACCGTCGATTCCTGGGTGCATTCACCCCTTTTGCAAGGAGCACAGCAATGGACCGCCGAGTCCTCATGGTCTCATACTTTTTTCCGCCCGTCGGCGGCGCCGGCGTGCAACGCACGACCAAATTCGTAAAATACCTGCCGTCGTGCGGCTGGAACGCGACGGTCCTGACGGTTTCCAATCCGTCGGTGCCGGTCTTCGATCCCAGCTTGCTCGGCGACGTGCCTCCGTCGGCTCGCGTGGTGCGGGCACGCACTTGGGAACCCAGCTACGCGGCCAAGCAGGCTGTCGCTGGGGCGGGCGGCGGAGCGTCACCGCCGCGCTGGCCGCGCCGCTGGCTGAAAGGCGCCGCACGGCAAGCGGCCAACGTGCTGCTGCAGCCCGACCCGCAAGTGCTCTGGTTTCCCGCGGCCGTGCGCGCGGGCGTGCGCCTGCTGCGCGAGAGCCGGCACGAAGCGGTCATGGCCAGCGGGCCTCCGTTTTCGTCGTTCCTGGTGGCCGCCGCCATCAGCCGGCGAACGGGCGTACCGTTGGCCCTGGAATACCGCGATGAGTGGGATTTAAGTAATCGTTATTGGGAGAATCGGCAATTCGGCCGCGTC
>DATFDL010000748.1:0-8534 GCA_035252155.1 Pirellulales bacterium
CTCGGCTGGTTCCGCGACGCCGGCTGACGTCGGCGACGCACAGCCGAGGGCGGCTGTGCCACATGCCAGTTCCCGAAATAACCGGTCTTGTTTGTGAAAACCGATTAGGGGTCTGTAGTCGTAGGGTGGGCCGAGCGACGCGAGTCCCACCGTCCACATTGCAAACCCCGCGAGCGATTGAACCCTACGCGAGAATGCGAGGAACCCCATGTCAAAACTGTTATCCGCCGCGTCCGAAACCCACCAGCGCCAGTGGTTCATCGTCGGCCGCTGGCAAGAGTTCGAAGGTGAGGCCCGGGCGAACCTGTTGCGGATCATCGGTATCGGCGCTTTTTATTTGATCGAGCTAGCCAACTACCACGGGCTGCGGCTCGGCGCACTCGAACTGGAGCGCGTCGCGGGGGTCGATCAGCCGTTTCATCAAGCGGTTACGGCGTTGGCGGTCGCCTGGACGTTGGCGAGCCTGGGCGTTCACTTCTGCCTGCGGCGTCAGGTTTTCCCGGCGGTGTTGAAGTATCTGTCGACGGCCGCCGACGTCGTTTTTCTCACGGCCATTTTGATGCTGGCAGATGGGCCGCGCAGCGCGCTGGTGGTCGGCTATTTTTTGATTGTCGCCCTGTCGGCCTTGCGATTTAGCCTGCCGCTGGTGCGGTTTGCCACGCTGGCCTCGCTGGGCGGTTATCTCTACCTGCTCGGCTTCGCCAAATGGTTCGCCGAGCCGTCGCGTGGTTTGCACATCGAGCGTTATCAGCAACTTATTTTTTTGCTGGCGTTGGGGTTGACCGGAATCGTGTTAGGACAAGTGGTTCGCCGCGTCCGCCGGATGGCCGAGGAGTTTGCCAACCGGGTTGGACAGCGTCTGTAGGGAACGGACTCCATGCCGTTCCGTAAGGGGCGATTCGACGTCGCGCCGCCCACCGGCGGAACGGCACGGAGTCCGTTCCCCTAATCGGTTTTGACATTCAAAATCGGGATGTGGACCAGCCGCCCTCGGCTGGTTCCGCGACGCCGACTGCGTCGGCGATGCACAGCCGAGGGCGGCTGTGCCACATGCCGGTTCCCGCCATTACCGGTCTTGAATCTCAAACCGATCAGAGCACGTTTTTGATTCGTCAGGCAAACGGTGGGACTCGCAAGCTCGTCCCGCCTTACGGTGCGTTATAATATCGCCTGGAATTCGCCTTTGCTTTGGCCCAGACCTTCCGCCCCGGACATCAGCCTCTGACGTCATGGAACCCGCGTCTGTTGATCGAATTTGCCCGACGTGCGGCCACGCGCTTCCGCGCATAGCGGAAGTCTGCCCGCAATGCGGACGCGACGATACGAATCCGTTCGTCTCGCCTGCGGGCGCCCCCGTACCTGAACACCACACGCGGCAGCGGCTGGTGCTTGGCATTTCGGTGATCGTCGGCGTGGGCATCCTACTGGGATGGCTGGCGCCGGGCATCGGGATCGTCTGGACGGTGATTGCCACTCCCACGTTGGTTCGCGCGGCGGCCGCGATCAAACGCCGCCGTGAGGCGGGCGTATCCGTGTCGTGGGAAGACCGCGCTCGCGCGTTGACGATTTCAGCCGGCGTCGCGATATTAGCGGGCATCGCCGCCACCGCGGCATTTGTGGCGGTTTGTTTTCCGACCGGATTGCCATTCTTTGACGTTTCGGTTCATCCAGGCCGTAAGCAAATGGGCGTCACCCGCAACGAAATTGGCATGTTTTGCGCCTTTGGTCTGGGCTTTGTCGCAGCGGGCGCGGCAGGGTTTTTTACGATGAAGCGCTTCTGGCCTCGCAAAATGTCGGAGGCCAAGAATGGCTGATCCGGTCCAGACTAACCAGCCCGTTTGCCGCGAATGCGGGGCGGCATATCCGCACACCGGCCAGAAGTGCTGGCTCTGCGGGGCGGAATTGCCCGAACGCGCGGCATCGTCAACGGCGCCGGCGTCGGAAAATCCCTTTGCCGCGTCGGCGCATCGCACGTTCAGCCTGAGCTCGCTGTTTCTGGTGATCACGCTGGCGGCCGTTTGCCTGGGCGTGTTCGCCGCGGCGCCGGGGCTGGGCATTTTCTTGGCGATTGTTTCGACGCCGGCCTTGGCGCGGACGGTGGTCGTCTCATCACGCCGCGCACAGACCGGAGCGTCGATGTCGGTGGGCCAAAAACTGATCAGCTTCGCCGGGGCGCTGGGTGTAGTGGCCGTGACCGTCGCCACCGCCAGTGGTATCGCGGTCTTGACGACTTGCTTCACGGTGCTGGGGGGCATGGCGGTAGGAATGCGTGAAAACCTCGTCTTCCCTTTCGCTTTCATCGTGGGCGGAGCCGTGGGCATCGGGCTGATTGCTTGCGTGCTCTATGTACTTTGGGGCCATCGCTCCAGAAAGGCCGGTCGATGAAACTTCGCGATCATGTCTTCCTCGGCACGACGCAGAGCCTCTGCCCCGACTGCCTGGCGCTGATACCTGCCAAGATCATCGCCCGTCGGGGTCGTGTCTATTTCCGCAAGCGCTGCCCGACGCACGGCGCGCGCGAGGATTTTGTCTGTTCCGATGTGCGGCAATACGATCGGATGGAGTTCAGTCTCGAAGGCAAACTGCCCGAGCGGTTTGGCACGCAGACCGACCGCGGCTGCCCGTTCGACTGCGGCCTGTGCACCGAGCACGAGCAGCACACTTGCGTGGGGCTGGTCGAAATCACTTCGTCGTGCAATTTGAGCTGCCCGATGTGCTACGCGGCCAGCGGGCCCGGCGGCCAACATCTGACCTTCGACGACTGCCGCCGGGCGATCGACCGGCTGGTTGAGGTCGAAGGGCGCCCCGAGGTCTTGCAGCTTTCGGGCGGAGAGCCGACCATTCATCCCGAATTCGTCCGCATCTTGCAGTACGGCTGCCGCCAGCCGATCGACATGGTGATGATCAACTCCAACGGCTTGCGGTTCGCCCACGATGCCGAGTTGGTGGAAGCAGTGGCCGAGCTGCGGCGGCGGGTGGAAGTCTATTTCCAATTCGACGGTTTTCGGGCCGAGACTTCGCAACAGTTGCGCGGCGAGCCGCTGGTCGAAACCAAGCTACGGGCAATCGACGCTCTGGGCCGCGCGGGCGTGCGCGTGATCTTGGTCGTCACGCTGCAAGCCGGCGTCAACGACGACGAAATCGGCGCCTTGGTCCGCTTCGGCCTCGAACGGCCTTGGATTACCGGCGTCAGTTTTCAGCCGGCGACCTATTCGGGCCGGCACGTGCTGCCCGAAACGCTGGAGCGGCGGATCACCTTTCCCGACGTGGTGCGGGCCGTGGTCGAGCAGACCAACGGGCTGTTTCGCGAAGACGATTTTTTGCCTCTGCCCTGCGCCCACCCGAATTGCCACAGTCTGTCGTACGCCTATCGTTCGGGCGGGCGCGTCGTGCCGCTTTCGCGATTCATCGACGCCCAAAATCATCTCGACTTGTTGGCCAACGGCATCACCTTTACTCGCCCTCGCGCCCGTGAGCTGATCGAGCGTTATCTGGGCCGGCTGGGCTGTTGCGGCGGCAACTGCGAGGGCGAGGTAGCCGCCGCCGGACCGACGCCGAGCCTTGCCCTCCAGAGCGGCAGCCAGTTGCCGATTGTTACCAAAGGCCCGGCCCACATCGACAACTCGTTGGCCGAGGAGTTTTTTACGCGCGCCTTGGCGGAGCAACTATCGCCGGCCGACGTGTTTCGGATCACGATCACGTCATTTCTCGACGCCTACAATTTCGACGTGCGACGGCTGATGAAGTGTTGCATCCATCACATCCTGCCCAGCGGTCACGTGGTGCCGTTCTGCGCGTACAACGTGTTGTATCGCAATGGGCAGGTCCACCTGCCAACATTGCGCGAAGCGAGTTCAAAGTTGCACGAGGGTTCAGGGTTCAGGGTTCAGGGTTCAGCATTTTCGTGAGCCGTATTTGGTGCGGCGCGTCTTCTGGAAGCGCGCAGCCTGTAGGATGGGCATTACGCCCTTACGAGTCTTATTCCCGAACTCCCAGCCCCTCGTTCCTAGCCACCCGTGTACCCAGCCATCATGCTCAGCGCGATCGCGGCGGCCTGGCTGCTGAGCCGCCGCCGGCAACGAGCATTGCCGCTCGATCGCGGCCAGCGGCTGGGTATCGCGCTGGGGGCGTTCTGCGGCGCGATGATCGCCGCGAAGCTGCCGTTCGTGCTGGCCGATTGGCAAGGCTTGCTGAGCGGCGCGGCCTGGCTCGACAACGGCAAGACGATCGTGTTTGGACTTGTGGGCGGGTACTTCGGCGTCGAAATCGCCAAGTGGGCTCTCGACGTGCGCGTGAAGACCGGCGACAGTTTCGCCGTGCCGGTGGCGGTGGCGATCGCCATCGGGCGGCTGGCGTGCTTTCAGGCCGGCTGCTGTTATGGTACGCCCACGACGCTGCCGTGGGGCGTCGATTTCGGCGACGGGCCGCGGCATCCCACGCAGCTCTATGAGGCGGCGTTCCACTTGGCGGCCGCGGCGGTGTTGTTGGTCTGCGAGCGATTCAATTGGTTGCGCGGCCAGCGGATTAAGTTCTACATCATGGCCTACCTGGTTTATCGGTTTGCGACCGAGTTCATCCGGCCGGAGCCAAGGCTATGGTTTTCGCTCACCGGTTATCAATGGGCCTGCCTGGCGTTGCTGCCGCTGTTCGCGTGGCTGTGGTTGCGAGATGCGAGCTTGAACGGTGGACGTTCAATCGGATGTGACAACCAGTCCCGGTGATCGCGCCGTCGACGTCTGTAGGGAACGCCCTCTGTGACGTTCCGTGAACTGCGATTCGACATCAACTCGCCCTCGCGGAACGCCACGGAGGGCGTTCCCTACAGAGCCCCGGTTATTTCAACAGTCGGAGGGTGGGACGAGCTTGTTTGCGGCACGCGGACGCGCCATGGTGAGCCAAAGCTGGGACTCGTTTCACTCGGCCCACCCTACGGCACTTGGCACGCCGCCTATTTCAACCAGTATTCCAGAAACGCCATCTCGATCGCCAGCGCCGCGGGCGTGGGAATGTGCCCGGAGCGGGACGTGAGAGCGACGCGGTTTTCATGGCCGAGCAGCTTATTCACAGCCACCAGATGATTGAGCGCGCGCCAGTTTTGCGGCGGGTCTTCGGTGCCGCCGGAAACCAACAGCGGCCGCGGCGCCATCAAGGCGTGCAGATCTACCAGGTCCTCGCCCGCCTCGATCATTTCCTTGTACAGCCCCGTGCGCGGGTTGTCGGCCGAGGGAATGCCTGGCTTTCGCTCGACGGCCGGGTCGTAGCCCAGATACCACGGCTCCCAATAGTTGACATTGCTGTTCTGCTCATTGAACACAATTCCCGGATCAGACCAGACGGCGCAGGCGAACTTGTCGTAAAGACACGAGGCGAACATCGACCATTTGCCGCCATACGAGAGGCCGACAATGCCGATCCGCTTCGGATCGACCTGCGGCATCTGGGCCAGCGCCGTGTGGCAATTGGCGGCTACATAGGCCAGCATGGTGAGCGGTTGCCGCCGCTCGCGGACGCCCGATTCGACAAGCAGCTTGCGCGTGTCGCCGCCCAGACTTTCGAGCGCGGCCGGCGTGCCGATCGAAAGCGTCACGAAGCCGCGCTGCACAAGCTGCCAGCCATAGTCGTGCGTGCCGCGGCCCTTTTGCCCGCGACCGATGCACGTCAGCGGCTCGTAGAACGGCACTAGCACCGCCGGAAACGGGCCGTTGCCCTCGGGCACCAACAGGTAGCCGTCGGCCAGCTTGCCTTCGGGCGACACCTGCACATGAACGTGGTGTTCGACATATCCGTCGCGCTCGACGGTCTCCAATCTCTCGACCTTCGGACGTTCGACGAGCGGCGGCCACGCGCCGAGGCGCTTTTGCCAGGTGGCCAGAATTTCTTGTCGTCGCCGCGCCCAGTCTTCGGGCGTTTTGACCGGCGTGCCGTCGGCGAATGTCAGTTGCGAGCGATAGGGACCGAACTGCCCGGCGAACTCGGCCGGCGGTTCGGTAAAATCTTGCCAGGTCGGCCGCGTCACCTTGTGGATACGATGGTGGTTGGTATCGCCGATGTAGACGCTGCCATCCGGCCCCAGGCAAACGCCGTGCGGACGATCGAGACTTGATGTCGCCTTTCGCTCCGCGAAAGAACGCTCATCCGACGCATTGCCGCCGCCGGCCAACGTGCGAATTTGTCCAGAGCGAAAGTCGATCTCGCGGATAGCCTGGTTTTCAGTGTCGGCGACGACGATGCGGCCGAAGCGATTGGCCGCGATTCCCTTCGGCCCGTCGAACGTCGCTTCACGTGCCGGCCCACCGTCGCCCGAAAAGCCTTTTTTTCCCGTTCCGGCCACGTGATGGATCGTGCCATCCCGCAGATCGAGCCGCCAGATCGAGTTGCCTTCGCGCAGGGCGATCCACACATCATCGCCAACGATGTACAGCGCTCGCGGCCCAAGAATCGGCTGGCCCTGAGCTTGGCCGCCGTCTTGGGGCAATTGTTTCTCGCCGTTGCCGGCAATCGTCTCGATCTGGCCGGTACGCGGATCGACGCGGCGAATGCGGTGGTTGCCGATGTCGGCGATATACAACCGATCGTCGCGGTCGAACGCGATGCTGTGCGGATCGCGCAACTGGGCGGCGGCGGCCGGTCCATCGTCGCCGCCGAAGCCGGCCTTGCCAGTGCCCGCCACGGTCAAAATGCGGCCGGTTTGGGCGTCGATGCGGCGAACCACGTGGTTGCGCATCTCGACAAAGTGCAGGTTGCCGCGCGAGTCGAACCGCACTTCATAGGGTTCGTTCAGTTCGGCCTCGGTCGCCGGCCCGCCATCGCCGGCATAGCCCTTTTGGCCGCTGCCGGCCACCGTGGCCAGATGACCTTTAGCCAGATCGAGCCGGCGGACGCGATGTTGCCCGACTTCGCAGATGTAGAGAGCCCCATCGGGGCCAATCTCGACGCCGAAGGGCTGATCGATATTGATTTCAGTGGCCGCACCTTCACGGCCATTGTCGCCCGGCTGGCCGGTGCCCGCAATCGTCTCGATGGCATCCCCCGCACGCGCGGGCGCGATCATTGAAAGCAGGAAGCAGAGCGTACAACAAAGTGGTCGCATGACGGTAAGAAAGTGCATCAGAGCGATTCCATCGTATCACAAACGAGGAAGGCAAACCACGAATCACACGAATCGGAGAGTTGGAAGTCGGAGGTTTGAAGTGTGAAGAGCCTTCAAACTTCCAACTTCACACTTCTGACTAATTCGTCTGATTCGTGGTTCGCGCCGGCGTTTTTTCTGCCGGTTGCCGAGTATCGACGTGCCGCAGCATGGCTTCGACGGCCGCGGCCACGCCGTCTTCCGCCTGAACCTGCTCGCCCACTTGGCGTGATCGGGCAACGTATTTGGGATCGTCGAACAACTGGCTCAACGCGGCCGCGACGGTGGCTGCACGATAGCGCGTTTTTTCGAGCATCTGGGCCACGCCGAGCCTGCGGACCCGCTCGGCGTTGTCGTATTGATCGTGCGCCCACGGCACCACCAGCATCGGCCGACCAGAACGCAACGCCTGCCCGGTGGTGCCGACCCCGCCCTGATGAACGACGGCGGCGGCTCGCGGGAACAACTCGGAAAACGGCGCATAATCAATCGCCAGCACGTCGTCGGCCAGATCGGGCGGGCGGTTGCGCGGGTCGATGCCGACGAGCAACACCGCTCTGCGGCCAAGCAGCCGCGCGGCCGCCAGGCTCTCGTGATAAAAATTGCCCGCGTCCATCACCGCCGACGAACCCAGCGTAAACACGATCGGAGCTGGACCGGCGTCGAAAAAGCGGATCAGTTCGGCGCTCATGCCGGTGGCGTTGGCATCGTCGAAAAACG
This sequence comes from Pirellulales bacterium, assembly GCA_035252155.1. GTDB lineage: Bacteria > Planctomycetota > Planctomycetia > Pirellulales > JAICIG01 > JAICLL01. The sequence continues at coordinate 7,850 of DATFDL010000748.1, forward strand.
CAAAGCCGGCTTGAATGGTTTGACGCGGCCAATCGGGCTGGGGCTGTCCCAATGCCGCTGAGAACAAGGCCAGCACGCAGTCGGGCGAATTGGCGCCTTCGAACAGCGGATCGCCGCCCGGCGGCAAGCCCAACTCTTGCCGCAACCGCCGCACCGGCCTGCTCCACGAACGCAGCGCGCGACGCGCCGTCCACAGCAGGGGCCCGAAAAACCGCGGCCCCAACGGATGCAAATGCCGCAGCCAGGCCGCTTGCGGCGGCACCGGCGGATCGTACTTCGATAGAAACGCCATCGGCGCCAACACCGCCGAGACCCACGCCACGCCCGTCAATTCGGCCACCAGCGGCCCGGCGAAGGCAATGGTGTGTGTCACCAGCAGGTCAGCGCCCGCGACCGCCCCCAGCAGATCGTCGAAACTGTCGCGCAGGTGCGGCATGAAGAGCTGCTTGATGACCGCCGCGGTTCCGCGATTGCGGTCCATCAGCACTCGAAACATTTCGGGCTGCTCGGCCAGATCGAGCAGATCCGGCCGCACCGGATGAAAACCGATACGATGCCGCTCGAGCAGCTCGCGATGATATTCGCTGGTGGCGATGATCGGCTCGTGCCCGCGTGACTGCAAGCCTTTGGCCAGCGCCACAAACGGGTGCAGGTCGCCCAGCGAGCCAAACGTCGCCAGCACGAC
>DATFDL010000749.1:0-27102 GCA_035252155.1 Pirellulales bacterium
TGGCCAAAGCGCCCGACGCTGAACGCGCCGCGCTGGAAGCCGCGGTGGCCGCGCCAGCCGAAACGCGCACGCCCGAACAAACCGCCCTGCTCGAAAAATATCCCGGCGCGCTGGTGGCCGCGACGACGCTGGAAAAATTCAATCCCGAGGCCGCGGCCGAATTGGCGGCCGACGCCAAAACCGCCGCCGAGTTGCGGGCCACCAAAGCCGTCGACGACCTGAAGCGCTACTCGGCCAAAGCGGCCGAAATCCGCTCGCGCATTCCGCCCGAAGGCTTCGTGCGCGCGTTGACCGAAGTCCCCGGCCAGGTGTCGCCGACGTTCATTTTTTATCGCGGCGATATTCAGCAGCCGAAGCGCGAAGTGCCGCCGGGCGATCTGACGATTCTGGCGGGGGCGACCAACATCGAGATTCCCATCGACGACCTCGCGCTGCCGACCACCGGCCGCCGGCTGGCGCTGGCCCGCCATCTGACCGACGGACGGCATCCGCTGGTCTCGCGCGTAATTGTCAATCGCGTTTGGCTGCACCACTTCGGCCGAGGGCTCGTGGGTACGCCCGCCGATTTTGGCGTGTTGGGCGAACGGCCGACGCATCCCGAGCTGCTCGACTGGCTGGCCGATGAGTTGGTCGCCCGCGGCTGGAGCCTGAAGTCGTTGCACCGCGTCATCATGCTCTCGACCGCCTACCGGCAATCGTCACGGCGCGATCCGCGGCTCGACGCCGTCGATCCCGACAACAAGCTCTGGGGTCGGACGTCGGTCCGCCGGCTCGAATCGGAAGCGGTTCGCGACGCCATGCTTTCCGTGAGCGGCGATCGCCAAGATGCGATGTTCGGCCCGCCGGTGCCCGTGATGGAAGACGACGTCGGGCAGATCGTCATCGGCCGCGAAAATCTCGACGGCGAGCGCAAGCCGGCGGCGGCCGTTTCGCTCGGCGGCGACGAATACCGCCGCAGTATCTATGTGCAGGTCCGCCGCAGCCGGCCCCTCAGCATGCTCGAAACGTTCGACGCGCCGGTGATGTCGCCCAACTGCGAGAACCGCAATTTTTCGACGGCTGCCTCGCAGTCGTTGGTCTTCATGAATAGCTCGCTGGTGATCGATTCGGCCGGCCGTTTCGCCTCGCGGCTGGAGCGCGAGGCCGGCGCCGACCGCCGGGCGCAGGTCGCGCGCGGCTGGCTCTTGGCCTTCGGTCGTCAGCCAACCGCCGACGATCTTACCGCCGCCGAGCAGTTTTTGAATCGCCAGCTTGAAGTGTTGAAAAAGCAATCGCCCTCAGCCGAGGACGCCGCGCGGAATCATCAAGCGTTAGCTACATTTTGCCAGGCGCTCTTCAGTGCCAATGCGTTTTTATATGTCGATTGATATTCCGGTCTGAAACAGAAGATTTTGAACAGAAGGGAACGAAGAAAACGAAGCGAGAAAGAGGTGGTATCACAGCCGCGCGTGATGCACCGTTGGGTATTCTGAGGCATAAGCTCGGGCGTTCAATGGAGGCACTGTGGGACAGCCGCCCTCGGCTGTCTCGCGGCCGCCTTCGGCGACCACCGCACAGCCGAGGGCGGCTGTGCCACACCGGCGACGGATGTCGCATTCAAGGTAGCGTGGAGCGTAGATTGGTTAGGCTTTCCATTCGGCGCTGGTAGTCGTGCCAGTTCCGTTGATCGGATTTAACTTTTTCATTTTGCGTTTTGACTTAGCGTCACCTGCAACGAGGCAATTGCCCTTGGCAGCGGCGGACGACTCGCTCTAATTTCTTCTTTCTTCGATTTCTTCGTTGTCTTCTGTTCAAAAAGCGGGTTGAAATAGCGATGAATCCCTCACGCCGACATTTCCTGGCCACCAGCTCGATAAGCCTGGCTCCGATCGCGCTGGCCTGGTTGCTGGGCGAAGAAGGCGCGTTGGCCGAGCCGCTCAAGCCGGGCCTCGAACCGGAAAAATTCGATCTGCTTCCCAAGCGCCCGCATGCGCAGCCTCGCGCCAGGGCGATGATTTCTCTCTTCATGCAAGGCGGCCCCAGCCAAGTCGATCTGCTCGACCCCAAGCCGATTCTCAACCAGCTCGACGGCCAAAAATTCCCCGGCGACATCAAGTACGACAATGCCGCCCAGGCCAGTTCCAAAATCCTCGGCAGCCCGTGGAAATTTCAAAAGCACGGTCAGTGCGGCACCGATGTTTCGGAGCTGCTGCCTCATTTGGCCAAGGTGGTCGACGACATCGTGGTGATCCGCTCGATGCACAGCGGCGTGAACAACCACGGGCAGGCGATTCACGCCATGAACACGGGCCGCATTCAGCGCGGCCGGCCGGTGCTGGGCAGTTGGCTGACGTATGCCTTGGGGGCCGAATCGCAAAACCTGCCCGCCTATGTGGCGATGACCGATCCGCAGGGGCTGCCGGTCGAGGGCGTGCTGAACTGGTCGAATGGCTGGCTGCCGTCGCTGTTCCAAGGCACGGTGGTGCGGCCGCGCGAGCCGCGGATTTTGAATCTCGAGCCGACCGCGGAGCTGCGCGGTGACGTGCAACGCGAGTATCTGACGTATCTGCAAACGCTTAACCGGCGGCATCTCGATGAGCGACCGGGCGAGACCGACCTGGCTGCGCGGATCGCCAACTACGAGCTGGCTGCCCGGATGCAGACCGCCGCGCTGGAAGCGCTCGACATCGGCCAGGAGACGCAAGCCACGCACAAGCTGTACGGGCTCGACAACCCGGCCACGCAAGAGTACGGCGCCCGCTGCCTGATCGCCCGGCGGCTGGTCGAGCGGGGCGTGCGGTTCGTGCAGGTCTTCACGCGCAACCAGTTCTGGGACCATCACGGCAGCATTCGCACGTCGTTACCCGCGGCCTGCCAGAAGACCGATCAGCCGGCCGCGGCGCTGGTGGCCGATCTCAAGCAGCGCGGCCTGCTCGACACGACCATCGTGCACTGGGGCGGCGAGATGGGCCGCCTGCCGGTGATCCAGAACGACGCCGGCCCGGCTTCGGTGGGCCGCGACCACAACACCTACGGCTTCAGCATGTGGCTGGCCGGCGGCGGCTTTCGCCGCGGCGGCACTTATGGCGAAACCGACGAATTCGGCCATCGCGCGGTCCGCGACATCGTCAACCACTACGACTACCACGCGACGCTCTTGCACCTTTTCGGTCTCGACCCTGCCCGTCTCATCTATCACCGCAACGCCCGGCAAGAAACCCTGCTCGACGGCCAACCAGGCACGGTGGTGCGGGGGATTCTGCAAAACGGGTAACCGTTGACCAACTACGAGGTGCGGCAAACGCTCGAGACGGCGGAATGGCTGCTGGTCAACGCACAGTTTCTTTAAGGTGACTCATGCCTAGAATAAAAACCGGCGTCGGCGAGCGACCGCGTCGCGCAGATATAACGCTAGTTGATCAGCTTGCTGTGGAGCTCAAGAACGGCCGGGAGTCGGGACAACCGACGATCTATGAACAAGAATTTCCTACCGGCAAACTGCGCGTGACTGTCGTTTGGGACGCCTGGGATCACTTGCCGCTCGAAGAACGAACCGAGATCATACTCCGGGCGTACGAGCAAGCAGAGGATCGAGCGTTTCGCGAGCGGATCGCCTTGGCAAGCGGGCTAATGGTTTCCGAGGCTCACGCGGCCGGAATGCTTCCGGTCCGGATCATCACAGCATTGCGCCACGGCGACCCGGTGACCATCGAGCAATGCCGGCAAGCCATGATTGACGAGGGAGCGTCGACGTTGCCAGCCGGCGCGGGGGATCCGCAACTACGGCTCGCCACCATCGAAGACGCTGAAGCCGCGCGGCGCCGACTCGTGAAGCGGCTTCCCGGCAGCGATCCGGTGTGGGTCATCTCGCAAGACGTCGGCTCGGTCGAAGAATGGCAACAACGCTGATGCGAGTCAACGCTAAAACCTTTTAACCGTCGACCATCCGAGAACACGTGATCTTACCCACCTCGGGAGCGCCGTCCCTACGACCGCCGTGGGTTCCTCGAACCGCGGCTGATCGGTGGGTGGCGACCTGGACCGGATCTTGAGCTGTCGTCGAACAACGCTTCCAACACTCGCGGAGCGCCTGCGGCGCGGCAATGTGTTTGCGAGTTAGAGTCTGAGAATCGTCGACCCGCGAAATTCGCGTCGAAGGGCGTCATCGCAGGCAGTCAGCGCGCGGCCAAGATCGTCATTATTTTCCTCGGTCATCCGGACGGTGACTTGGAATCGGGGTTGCACTGGATCATCCGAATAACGTTTTACCGTAGGCAACTGCTCTTCGGCGGGTTCAGCGCAAGCGATCGGCCCACTAATTCGCCGAAAGGTCGGCGCATCGTTGATCTGCTTGTAGTTTGCGAACCAAACATCGACAACTTCTTCTGCCACGTTGACTCCTTCGTATTTAACGAGGCGCGTGTATTTCCTATTTATTTTTACGCTGACGTGACAGACCTGGCAAGCGGCGCGGTCTCGGACTGAACACGCGGGGCAACGGCCCCGTTGGCGTTGTAATTGAAGCTCGATGAGAACTACCGCGGCATCAGTGGCGCCGGCCGTCGACTGGCAGGGCTGGTCCCTGAGTTCACCGAGCAAATTTGAATGGGATCGAAACCCCGCGAACCAATCCGCCCCGAGCTTCGTAGAAACAAGTATAGGGGCAAGTTTCTCGGGGCAACGTTCGCGGCCGAGTTTGCGTCGAGTGCGGAACTAATCGGCGCGAGCCGCGTCTAAGATTGAGGGGCGCTGCCTCTTGGCTCTCCGACAAGAGCCGAGCGCGATTCTGGGCTGCCTCATGGCACAGGCGTGCGTTTTCAGGCATGTGCTGGGCAAATGAGTGCCGCGCGCCACGAGATCATTCATTTGCCCGGCGATACCTAAAAAACGCAGCGGTAAACGGCGGGAACGGCTTCGCATTGACAATTGAATTCAGCGCACATGGATCGCCTGGATCGTGGCGGAAGGGGGCTCCCACACGCGTCCGTGCCTCTTCGCAGTAATTGCCCGCCGGACGCTGCGCGCCGCACGCTGAAAATCGACCAAGCCAGTCGTTTGGTAAGAAACAGGTAGCGGGATGGTCCGACTCAAACTTCCAGCGAAAGAATGACAGTGCCCCCCCAGAATTATGGCTGCGGCAGGGCAAATTGCGCGTCGAGCACCGGCGTCGCAAGACGGGGTGCCAGAAGAGCTTGGAGCGAAAACCACGGACTCGCACTTTTTATTTTTGTCAACGATAACTGTTTTCGCGTCAATGCTAACCCCCCCGCGCGCCGATGGCGATGAGGGCCGCGAGTGGTACAGCGAGCGCTGTTTCTGCGCTTTGAGTGGGCGCGGTGCCTGAGAGGTTAACGCGGCCCAATGGTGGGGACTCGTTTCACTCGTCCCACCCTACATCGAGGCCCACCCTACGCATGCGGTTCGAACTCGCGCCGGCCGCCGCGGAACGCCACAGAGGGCGTTCCCTACAGAGTAACACGCCCGGCGAAAGCTTACCGGCGGGCGCTGTGCAAGCTCGTGGCGGGCGAGCCGTTGCCGCCGGTGGCGGCTAGCGGACGAGAGGTTAGCTTGGCAAGCTCTTCGGCCAAGGCGTCGATGGTGTAGCGGATCTGCTCTTCGCTGTGATTGCTGGTGATAAAGAAGCGCAATCGCGAGGCCCGCTCTTCGACTGCCGGGTGCACGATGGGCTGCACGTTGATGCCGCGCTGCTGCAACGCTTGCGAAAGTCGCAGACACTGCAGCGAATCGCCCAGAATGATCGGCACGACGGGCGTGTCTTTGCTCAGGCCCGTGTTTAAGCCGTGCTCTTTGGCCAACGACAGAAACAGCTCGGCCCGCTGGTGCAAGCGGGCCACGCGCTGCGGCTCGCGCTCCAGCAGACGGATCGAAGCCAGCGCCGCCGCCGCGTTCGAGGGAGAAATGCCCACACTGTAGACAAAGCCCGGCGCCGAGTATTTAAGGAACTCAACCACGGCCTTGCTACCGGCGATATAACCGCCGCAACTGCCGAACGATTTGCTCAGCGTGCCCATCCACAAATCGACGTCGGCGGGGTTGACATCCCAGTATTCACCGATGCCGCGGCCGTGCCGCCCCAGCACGCCCGCCGAGTGGGCCTCATCGACCATCAAAAACGCCTTATGACGCTGCTTGACTTCGATAAACTTGGGCAGATCGGGAATGTCGCCGTCCATGCTGTAGGTGCCTTCGATGGCGATCAGCACCCGGCGATATTCGCGGCGCAGGTCGGCCAGGCATTGGTCCGCCTCGCGCCAGTCGTTGTGCTCGAAGGGCCGCCGCCGCGCCCCCGACAACAAGCACCCCTGGATAATGCTGTTGTGCGCCAAACGATCGTGCAGAATCAGGTCGCCCGGTCCAAAGAGCGTGCCGATGGTCGTCTCGTTGGTCGAGTGGCCGCCGACAAAGACCACAGAATCCTCGGCGCCGATCAGCCGGGCGATGGCTTCTTCCAGCTCGCGATGAATGGTTTTCTCGCCCGACACCAGCCGGCTGGCCGACACCGAAGTGCCGAAGCGGTCGACTGCTTCCTTGGCGGCCTGCGACACGGCTGGGTCGCCCGACATACCGATGTAGTTGTAGCTCGAAAAGTTGATCAGCTCGCGCCCGCCGATCACCGTAGTGTCGTTGGTCACCCGCTCGTGGACATTGAAATACGGGTTGCCGACGCCCTGCTTGGCCAGCGTTTCGATGCTGTGCTTCAGGCGCAGATACTCGGGATAGCGGTCGAAGCGATAGTGTTCGGGCGGGATGCCGTCTTCCTTGTCGCCGCCGGCGGCGCCTTCGGCGGTGCCCAGGTGCTTTTCGACCGCCTCGACCACTTCGCGGCAGGTCTCAAGCTGCGGCAGGATTTCTTCGGGAAAACGTCCGCCGAAGCGTTCTTCGAGCGACGCGAGAATTTCCATGCGTTCGAGCGAATCGAGTCCCAGCTCCACAATGCTGCTGTCGAGCGTAAGGCCCTTGGCCCGCTCTTTGGCAATGCGCTGCACTTCTTCCAGCACTTGCTGGGCGACATTGCTGGGCGGCGCGACCGGCGAAGAGGCGCCATTGCGCGAAGGGGCTTCGGCCCGATCGCTTTTGGCGGTGGCTGCCGCAGGACGCCCGCGGGGCGCTTCGGCCGGCTTTCGCGGCGATGGCCGCTCGGGCTTGGTTCGCGGCGGCTGCTTCGAGGGCGGCGGCGCGGGCGGAGCGAACGACTCGTTGAGTTCGCTCCCCGGCTCGATCGCTTCGGCGGGCGCGGCCGCCAGATCTCCCGAGCGGCCTACCTCCTCGAACGTTCCCGCCCGGAAGGCGTCGCGGCAAGCGTGCCGTTGGATTTTGCCGCTGGAGGTCTTGGGAATGCTGCCCGCCTTCACCAGCACGATGGCGTCGACCGGCAATTCGTGCTCGCGCGAAACATCGCGGCGAATGGCCTCGAACACTTCGTCCAGATCGGCCTGTTGCCGCCGCTCGATTTCGTAGACGATCACCAGCCGCGCCTCTTCGGCGACCTCGACGGTGAAGGCCGCCCCACAGCCCGGCCGGATCGATGGATGGCTCTTTTCCGCGGTCAGCTCGATATCGTGCGGATAATGGTTGAGGCCGCGGATGATGATCAGGTCTTTCAATCGCGAGGCGACGAACAACTCGCCCTCTTCGAAAAAGCCCAAGTCACCGGTCCGCAAAAAGCCGCTTTCGCCGGTGTCGGCCAGACGCGCCCGAAACAGGTGCTCGGTCTCCTCGCGGCGCTGCCAGTAGCCCTGGGCGACGCTGGGATTTTTGACCCAGATTTCGCCGACCTGCTCAGGGCCGCAGCAGGTCATTGCTTCGGGGTCGGCGATGACCACCTTCCCGTCGGCCAGCACCCGCCCGGAGCTGACCAGGCGGCGGGCGTCTTCAGCCAGGGGCGGCAAATCGACCACCAAGCGGTTTTCGAGGGCCTTGGCATCGAAGGCCCGGACCACAGGCAGTTCGCCCCGCATTCCGCCCGATACGATCAACGTGGCCTCGGCCAGGCCATAGCAGGGATAGAACGCCTCGCGGCGGAAGCCGCACGGCTCGAAGGTTTCGGCAAACCGGTCGAGCGTCTCGGAGCGCACCGGCTCGGCCCCGTTGAAGGCCACCCGCCACGAGCTGAGATCGAGCGTGGCCCGCTGTTCAGGAGTAATCTTGCGCACGCAAAGGTCATAGGCAAAGTTCGGCCCGCCGCTGGTGGTGGCCTGATAGCGCGAGATGGCTTGCAGCCAACGGAACGGCCGCTGCAAAAACGACATGGGCGACATCAGCACATTCGGAATGCCGCTGTACAACGGAACGAGGATGCCGCCGACCAAGCCCATATCGTGGTAGCTAGGCAGCCAGAACACGCCGTTCGACGACCGCGTCTCTTCGAAGGCCGTCGTAATCACCGCGCAGTTATGCAGGAGGTTCGCATGGCTGAGCATGACCCCCTTTGGGGCGCCGGTCGAACCGGAGGTATATTGCAGAAACGCGAGCGTCTCGCTGGTGGCGTCGGGCGGACGCCAGGCGTTCTCAATATTTGCGGGCGGCGTCTCGGTGGCCAGCCAGGTGAGTTGTTCGAGTTCGGGGGTTTGGCCCAACAGCGGCGTGAGCCGTTCTAGTACCGAGTTGGTGGTCAAGGCCACCAGGGCCTGAGCGTCGTGGGCGATCGATTGGATGCGGTCGAGCTTACGGTTCATCCGTGGGGGATAGGCGGGCACCGCTACCACGCCCGCATACAAACAGCCGAAGAAACCCGCGATGAACTCCAGCCCGGCCGGATAAAGCAGCAAGGCACGTTGCCCCTCGAGGCCCAACGATTGCAGCCAGGCGGCGATCGCCCGGGCCTGCCGGTCGAGCTCGCCATGGGTGATCGTCGCTTCTTGCGTCTCGCCATCGACCAGGAACGTGAACGCGACCTGATCGGGCTGACAACGCGCGCGATGACGCAGCAACTCGACGAGCGTCGCCGGACCAAAAAACGATCCAACAGAGTTCACGTGGTTCATGGCCCGAGGCGCTTTTTTCGTAAACTTAGTAATCGGGACAGCTTACCACGCTTAAACCGAGGTTTCAAACCGCGGACAGCCGGGCCGGAGCGATCTGGCCCGTTTGTGCCGCAGCAACCCATTTGCTTTTATCGGGTTAATTTGCCCGGCAACTGCTTCCTGGGACGGGCAGGCGCAAATCCTTTGCCAACCGTGCATTTTGGCTGGCGGGGCGAGAATGTAACGGTTAAAGAGGGTTCAGGGTCAGGGTTCAGCGACGGCCTTCGGCCGCTTCAGGGTGTTCCCGAACCGCTCGAACCGACCGAGCCACCCGAATCGTACCTTGCAGTATTGAAAGCGTTTCATGGATGACCCCTGGAGTATAATTGGCCCTGAAGCCTGGACTCTGAACCCTGAACCCTGAACCTTCGTTGGCCACACTGCGCGGACATTCCGGGCTGATCCACGCTTCGGCCTTTTCGCCGGACGGGGCGTTGTTGGCCACGGGGGGCGGGCAAGCGCCATCGGCGGCCACGACCAAGAGCGAATCGTCTGAAACGATTGTCTGGGACGTGGCGGCCTTGCGGCCGGCGGCGATGCTACACTGGCATCGCGAGGCGGTGCTGGGTGTCGCCTTCTCGCCCGACAGCCGCTGGCTAGCCACCGGCAGCCAAGACCAGACCGTGGCGCTGTGGAACGTCGAACGCGGACTGTGGAATGTGGTGACGGGCGTTCACGATCGTTCGCTACGGGGGCAGGCCGGCCCAGTGACTTCGGTTGCGTTTCGGCCCGACGGGTCGCTGTTGGCCGCGGCCGGGGCCGACGGCGCGGTGAAACTGTGGAATACGCTCGATTGGCAACTTGAGATGACGCTGACTGCGGCCCGCACGGGAGACTCACGCATCTTGTTCTCGCCGTGCGGCAGTTACTTGGCGGGCGTCTGGCGAAGCCGCGGCCCATCGATCGTCTGGGACGCCGCGACAGGCCAGGAACACCTTGAGCTGCGTTTATGGACCAACGAAGATTCTGAGGATTATGGACTGGCGTTTTCGCCCGACGGGTCGAAGCTGGCCGTGCTCGGCACCGACGAAGTGCGCATCTGGGACCTGGCGACATGCCAGGTGAGCGCGTCGATAACGGCTTTGGGGAGCAAGGCGCTCGCCTATTCGCCCGTAGCGAATATTTTGGCGACCGGCGGCTGGGACCAGCAAACCAAGTCGGCGATTTCGATCTGGGACGCCGCGACGGGAGTTTTGCTGCGGCAATTTGGCGATCACTCGCAAAGCGTGGAGACAATCTGCTTTTCGCACGACGGCCGGCGGTTGGCCAGTGCCGGACGTGATGGGGTGGTGTACCTTTGGAATGTGTCGTAGAACGGAATTCATTCCGTTTTCCTAAACGCCAAGAGAAGAAGGAACGGAATGAATTCCGTTCTACAACGACACAATGCACATCGACTCGATCGACCTCTACCACGTAGCCATGCCTCTTATCAGCCCGTGGCGCACCGCGTACGGCGAAGACGCCGTGGCCGAGTCGGTGCTGGTGCGGATGCGCAGCGGTGAGCTTGAAGCGTGGGGCGAATCGAGTCCCTTGGCGGCACCGTGCTATAGCTCCGAGTGGGCCGGCGGGGTCTTCGCTTGCCTGCGCGATTGGCTGGCGCCGGCAGTAGTGGGGCAGTGGATCGACTCGGGCGGCGCATTGCAGCGGCGGTTGGCTCATTTCAAGGGCAACTACTTTGCCAAGGCGGCGCTTGACAACGCCTGGTGGGTGCTCGAAGCCCGGCGGCGAGGGCTGCCGCTGCATCGGCTGTTGGGCGCCACGCGCGACTCCGCCGACGTCGGCGCCGATTTCGGCGTGCTCGATTCGATCGACGAACTGATTCGCGGCGTTGGGCAGGCACTCGAAGATGGTTTTAGGCGGGTCAAGCTCAAGTTCCGGCCCGGTTGGGACATTACGATGCTCCGAGCCGTCCGGCAACAGTTCCCCGACGCCACGCTGCACATCGATTGCAATAGTCACTACCGCATCCGGCAGCTCGATCTGTTCTGCCGGCTCGACGACTTCGGCCTGGCGATGATCGAACAGCCGCTGGCCCACGACGACCTGATCGATCACGCCCGACTGCAAGCGGCGATTCGCGCGCCGATTTGTTTGGATGAGAGTATTTGTTCGGTCGAGCAAGCCGAGCAGGCGATCGACTTGGGCAGTTGTCGCTGGATGAATATCAAGCCAGGCCGGGTGGGCGGGCTGACGCAGGCCGTGGCCATTCACGATCTGTGCCGCGAGGCGAAGATCGGCTGCTGGGTGGGCGGCATGCTCGAAAGCGCCATCGGTGCGCAGATCAATACCGCCTTGGCGATGCTCGACAATTTCACGTATCCGGCCGATATTTTTCCGTCGAGCCGCTTTTACCACGAAGATCTCGGGCGGCCGCCGTTGGAGTTGTCGCGCGGTCCGCAGGGACAGCCGCAAGTGACGGCCGCCGACGTCCCCGGCATCGGGGCCGAGCCGGACGTTCATCTGCTCGAAAAGCTTTGCCGGCAACATGTGACATTGAATGAGCAGTAGAGGGTGGGGTTCCGTACATATGATTCTAACAAGACAGATTCCAAGCCCCCGGCTTCGGGCATCAAATCTGCTGCATGTTGGGCCAGCGGAGTGAGTCAAATGGGCGAAAGCGACGACGCTGACGCTTTGATAAAGCGCAGGGTGGCTCTTACCAAGCGGGGTGCGAGATGTTGATCCACATTCTATTTGCGATCGTGGTGGCCTTGGTGTTCACGGCGATTTTGGCGGCGATCTTCGGGCGAGAAGGGTACGAAGAAGGCGGCTGGGCGACGGCCCTGATCTTGTTTGGTGTGCTGTTCCTCACTTCGTGGGCGGGCGGAGTATGGCTCACGCCTATCGGGCCTCAGTTGCTCGGAGTGCCATGGCTGCCTTTTGTGCTGATGGGATTTGTGGCGGCGCTGCTGTTGGCGGCTATGTCGCCCGGCCGGCCGCCCCGCACGAGGCGCGAGGCGCGCGAACAAGCCGAGGCGCAAGAGGTGGTGAGCACGACCGCCAGCGCCTTTGTGTGGATTTTGGCGGTCTGCATGATCTTTGCGATCACGCTGCATTACGCCTATCAACAGCAGCAGGTGGCCGGCAGAGGTTTGGGGCCTGAGGACCGAGCGGCCCAAGCGCCCGCCGCCACGGAACGACATTAATCGCGGTAACGGGCGGTAGGCCAAGAAAAACGTCACGGGTGCCACGGCATCCGGTGTGACTGTCGCGCACGCGCCTTTGTTCGAGGATGGCGTTCTTAGGCCGTCCCGCCCCGCTCGACGGCCTAGGAACGCCAACCTCCGACTACGAAGTGCTCACCGCCAAGGAGAGACGTTGAGCGATGGCCCGCAGCAGCGTCACGCGGTCGAACGGTTTCGTGACGACGTCGTCGCAACCTGCTTCGACACATTTTTGTCGGTCGCCCGACATGGCGTGCGCTGTCACCGCGATGATCGGCCGGTCGAAACCGGTGCGGCGCAAATCAAGCGTCGCTCGATAACCGTCGAGTACCGGCATCTGCATGTCCATGAGCAGCAGATCATACGGTTGCCCGTCGGCCCCGGCTCGGGCGACTTCGTTGACGGCTTCCAGCCCGTTTTCGACGATCGTCAGCGTCGCGCCGGCCCCGCGCAGCAGACATGAAATCAGCCGTTGGTTGTCGGGCCCGTCTTCGGCCAGAAGGATTCGCGCCCCTCGTAGAACGGAATTGATTCCGTTTTCGAGCATGCCATCGGTTGCCGCCTGCGCTGCGTGTCGCGGCCCGGCGGCGTTGTTCGCGTCGTTGGCCAGGGCGTGTGGTTTGGCGGCGATGGTTGCGCTGAACGTGCTGCCTTGGCCGGGCACGCTGCGGACCGAGATGTCGCCGCCGAGCATCTGGGCAAGCCGCCGACTGATGACCAGGCCCAAGCCGGTGCCGCCGTGGCGGCGTGTGACCGAGCCGTCGCCCTGGCTGAACGGCTGAAATAGCGAAGCGATCTGCTCGGGGCGAATACCGATGCCGGTGTCGGTGACGTCGAACTGCACCAGCGGTCCCGATTCATCGGCCGCCGAGTGCACCGCAACGTGCACGGCGCCGTGTTCGGTGAATTTGATGGCGTTGCCGACCAGGTTGATCAGCACCTGCCGCAGCCGCAAGGGGTCGCTGGAGATGAGTTCGGGCACGTCGGAGTCGATGGTTAAGCCCAGCGAAAGTTGCTTCGCTTCGCAGCGCAGCCGCATCAACTGAGCGACGCCGCCCACGATTTCACGCGGCGAACAGGGATTTTGTTCGATATCGAGTCGGCCGGCCTCAATCTTCGAGAGATCGAGAATATCGTTGATGATCTCGAGCAGGTATTCGCCGTTGCGCCGGATAGTGTCGATGGCCTCGATGTCTTCCGGGGCGGCGATGTTTTCACGTAGCAGGTTGGCGAAACCCAAGATGGCGGTCATGGGCGTGCGAATCTCGTGGCTCATGTTGGCCAGAAACTCGCTCTTCGAGCGGCTGGCTTGCTCCAGCCGCAATTGAGTGGCCCGTAGCTCGGCGTTCTGCCGCGAAAGCAGCAGCGATTGCTCTTCGAGCGTCACGCTGAGGTCGTAGGCTTCAATCGCCCGCACCAGCACCGGTTCAAGCTGGTCGCGGTCCCAAGGTTTATTGAGGAAATAAAAGACCTGGCCTTGGTTGATGGCGTCGATCATCGCCCGAGGCTCGGTGTAAGCCGTCAGCAGCACGCGCTTCACGTGCGGATATTTGGTGCGGAGGATGCCGAACAGTTCGACACCTGTGCAGCCGGGCATACGTTGATCGGCCACGACCACCGGCACGCTGGTCTGGCCCAGAATGTCCAGAACTTCGTCGGCGTTGGCCGCCGTGAGCACTTGGAAGCGGTCTTCCAGCGTGGCCTGAAAGACCAGCCGATTATCGGCTTCGTCATCGACATAGAGGACGGTGCGTTTCACCTTGAAGTGTTGGTTCCAGGCGCGCGGCGTGCAAGTGCCCGGTGGCCGGAAAGCAGAAAATGGCGATGATGACGGTTGTAGGGGAGGGTTCAGGGTTACGCGAGGGTTCAGGGTTCAGGGTTCAGCATTTTCGTGAGCCTTTATCGGGCGACTCTACGCTTGCGCGTCCTGAACCCTGAACCCTGAACCCTGAACCCTTTGCGAACCTTCATCCGTCGAACACTTCCACCGCCTGCAAAATCGCCTGGGCCATATCGACCAGCTTCAGATGCTTGGTGCTCGAGAGCGATTGCAGGCGGCGGAAGGCGTTGGCCTCGTCGAGAGCAAAGTGCCGCATCAAGATGCCTTTGGCGCGTTCGATGATTTTGCGATCGGCCAAGGCCTGGCGCAGGTCGGCGGCTTCGCGCTCGACCGCTTGAATGCGGCTATAGCGCGAAGTGGCCAAGGCGATCGCCGGGCCCAACACTTCTTCGGTGACGGGCTTGACTAACAGGGCCATCGCCGCCGTTTGAATGGCCCGATCGATCTGCCGGGCGTCGGAGCGACGGGTTAACAGTATGACCGGGGCCGGCGATTGTTGGGCGATGAGCGAGGAGGCCGCAAAGCCGTCCAGCTCGGGCAGCGAAACATCCGCCACCACCAGATCGGGCCGCAGTGCCAAGCATTGTTCGACCAGCTCGCGCCCCGTCTTGGCGATCGATGCGACCTGGCACCCCAAGGCGGAGAGCATTCGCCCCAGGACCACCCGGATCTCGCCGTCGCCGTCGGCCAGGGCCACGTGAATGGTCGCAGTCACTCCGTTTCCCCTGGCCCCAATAGATGGCTCCTTCGGTTTCGGCTCAAATATTTATTGCCCGCCGGGAGGCGTATCCTGACGCAACTTGACAACGCGCGGTGGCGGGGCTTATACCGCAACCGAGTGCAACACCGAGTCTCGACACGACAAACTGAGGAAAACTTCCATGGTCCCACGCACTGCAATTGCCGCATTCGCAGCCGTCATGCTCATCAGCCTTGGCCGCGCCGCCGAACCAGCCGCCAAGCCCGACCTAGGTGTCAATGCCAAGCTCAACGGCTGGCTGCCGATGGAAGCTGAAAGTGAGTGGAACCGCAAGATTGTGGATGACGACGTCGATCCGAACAGCGCCAAACTGTTGTCGGCGATCAAGTATCCGTCAGGAAAATTCGCCGGGCACGCCTGGTTTCACCCCGACTTCGGCCCCGAGTTTGGAATTCCGTATTTGGTAGTCGACAACGCGCCGCCCGTGCCGGTGCAGTTTGATGCCGCGGAAGAATCGGATGAAGGTCCGTATCCGATCCCGTTGAACGCTCCCATTGAAAAGGGCGAGGACCGCCACGTGATCGTGCTCGACCGCGGTCGTGACAAGCTCTATGAACTGTTCGCCGCGCGGCGCGAAGGCCAGGGATGGCGGGCAAGTTCCGGCGTGATCTTCGACGCCAGCGCCGAAGACCGCCAGCGCACGGCCGGCTGGACGAGTGCGGATGCCGCGGGCCTGCCGATCTTTCCCGGCCTGGTGAAATACGACGAAGTCGCCTCGGGCGAGATCAAGCACGCCCTGCGGTTCACGGCTCCCAAAACCCGCAAGGCGTACGTCTTTCCGGCCAGCCATTACGCCAGCAGCGACACGAGTGCCGACTTGCCGCCGATGGGTATGCGCATTCGCCTCAAAAAATCGTTCGACACTCGCCCCTATGGTCGCAAGGTGCGCACCATCCTGAAGTGTTTGCAGACGTACGGCGCGATACTGGCCGATAACGGCGCGCCGTTCTTTTTGACCGGCGCCCCGCATCCCAAGTGGAACAACGACGAACTGGGTGAGCTGAAGCGCGTGCGCGACCAGCTCCTGTTCGACTCGCTCGAAGTAGTGCGAATCGACCCGAACCGGCTGACGGTAGGGCCCTAGCCGAGCGACGAGTTTTGTCTCGTCGGAGGATGGCCTTCCAGGCCGTCTCGCTTTTTTGCCGAAACGCCGCCGTCGGAATACAATGGTTGCAACAGGCGGCCCGGAGGTTCAATGGCGATGGTCGACTTTACATTCTACGCCCTACAGCCCAAGTGGATTGAGCGCGATCGCTTTTATAAGGTCTACGTGACGCGCGAAGCAGTGCTCGGGGCTTGGCTGGCCGGACAGCTTTGGAGCTGGTCGGCCTCACTCAAACAGCTCTTGATGTTCGCTCCCTTGGCTTATTGGCCGTTGCGTTGGCGAGATAAGCGCGAGGCGACTTATGATCGGCTGATCGGCAATCCCAAAGAGTTCCTCGCCCGTGATCGGCGGAATTTTTCGCTGCCCCGCGAGCTAATCCGCGACGCGCAGCCGACGAACCGGGTGCGGTCGTGGACGGGGCTCTATGGCGGCAGCACTCTCACGCTCGATCTGGCCGGTCATGGCTTGCTCGATCTCATCGTCATCAAGTTCCGAGGACGGAGAACGGCAGGCCGCGAGCTGGGCGCGGCAGCCTTCGTCCACCCCGACAGTTCGCACGATGTGGCCGAGCGGCTTGACCAACTGGGGTACCCCGAAATCGGCGCGGCGCAGTGGGTGCCGGCGCTGCCAGATGACGGTAACCCATATCGCGCGCCGCGGTGCGCGTAGCCGCGGCGCAATAAAAAAGCCGTCCGAGCGGCCGGCTCGGACGGCTTGAGTGAGTTCCGGTGTCCGTTGAGCGTCCGTTAGCGCTTCAACTGACTGCGAATCTTCGGCGCCGCGGGATGCGGCAGTAGGGCGTTGTTTTTGCCCACTGCGGCCGGAGCGGGCGCTTCGACCACTTTGCCCTCGGCGTGCGTCAGGTCGGCCGTCTCGTGGACGCGGCCGTTGGTGTCCCACCAGCGCCAGCGGCCGGTCGGGTTGCCTTCGGCGTATTCGCCCTGCGTCGAGCGCTGGCCGTTGGCGTGCCACCAGACCCAGCGGCCGGTTTGCTTGCCGCTGTCGTAGGCCCCTTCCAGGGCAACCTGTCCGTTTTGATACCACCAAAAGAATTTGCCGATTTGGAAATCGTTGCGATACTCACCCTGCATCTGCTTCTGGCCGTTTTGATACCACTGTGTCCAGGAGCCGTGCTTTTCGTCCTTGCCCTGCTTGATATAGGTGGCCAGCTTGGCGTTCCACCAATCGTCGGGCGTCTGCACGATCTCTTTGGCATACAGATACATGCCTTCGGATTTCTTTTGCTTGTTGCCATAGTAGTCGATCTTCGGAGCCAGCTTGCGGCCGGCCTCGTAGGTGTCTTTCACGATCTGGCGGCCGTCGGCGTTCCACTCGCTGAATTCGCCGTCGATCTCACCGTCGCGGTAGTCAATCTCACGCATCTTGCGGCCGTTGGCAAAATACCAGACGGCCTTGCCGTCGCGGTTGCCGCCGGTGAAGTGCCATTCGCTGATCTTGCGCTGCTTGCTGTCGTAGATGGCCCATTTGCCGTTCAGCTTGCCGTTTTGGAACGTCGCCTGCGAAATAAACGGGCCAACGAACTGCTGGTAGGGAATCTTTTGCAGCAGGTCGAGATCGGCGTTGCCGCGATACCAGCGGTTCCAGGTGCCGTCGCGCTCGCCGTTGCGGTAGTGGCCCTCGGCCAGCACCGTGCCGCGCTCATCGAACATCTTCCACGAGCCGTGGTTCACGTAGTTGCCGTCGGCGTCTTGCGTGACCTCGCGCTCGATCTTCACGCTTCCGTTGGGAAAGCGTTCGCGGATGACCTCGACCTCGCCCGAGTTGTCCGAGCGATCGCGGATCGACTCATCATCGTTGGTGGCCAGGTCGTCGCGATATTCCTCGGGCTCACCGGCGGCTTCGTTGGCCAGCAAGGCGGTGGCGGCCGGATCGCGGCCAAACTGAGGATAACTGTATTGGGCGCGTGCGCCCGAACCGTCCAACGACAGTATCAGGCAAGCGGCCAGGGGAACTAACGGTAACGCCGGATAGCGAGCCATTGCGCACTCCTTTAAGCAACACGGACAATTCTGCGGGCCGCCGGAACTCCACGGTTAGCTACGTTTATCGGCACCCCATGTGTGGGAGCTTCGGATTTTCGTCGCTTTTGCTCCCCGAATGTCAGAGCCGCCGCCTCGTTTCGCGGAGCGGGGGTAGGCTGGGCGAAATGCGTAAAATTTTGTAGAATCGACCTGCGGCGTGCCGGCAAGGGAGTTGAGGCCTGAGTAATAAGTGCGAGCAATGGATTTTGAAGCCGTTCGCCAGCGGATCAGCGAGTTGAAAGACCGGGACATGGTGATCCGCCAGCGGGCGGCCGAGGCGCTGAGCACGCTCGGCCCGGCGGCCAAGGACGCCGTGCCCGCCTTGACGGCTGCTCTGCGAGATTCGTCGTGCGGGGTTCGCCGCCGCGCCGCCCAGGCGCTGGGGGCGGTGGGTTCCGATGCGCGATCGGCGTTGCCGGCGCTCACTGAGGCGCTGCGCGATCGGATCCACACCGTGCGCGACGCGGCACGGGCGGCCTTGAACCAAATTGGCAAGCCATGACCAGGTCGTCTCGAACAACCGACGCGGTGATTGTAGGCGGGGGCGTTATCGGCCTTTCGCTGGCCTACGAGTTGGCTGGCGGCGGCTGGCGCGTGCAACTCATCGAACGCGGTCAATTGGCGCGCGAGGCAAGCTGGGCCGGGGCGGGCATCTTGCCGCCCGCAGGGCGCATCGCCTCAACCGATTCGTATCACGAGTTGGCCCGCCTAAGCGATCAGCTTTACCCGATTTGGTCCGCCCAGCTTCGCGAGCAGACGGGCATCGACAATGGCTTCCGCCGCTGCGGCGGCATTTATCTGGCCCGCAACGATGCCGATGCCGACGAGCTGCGGCGGCTGGCCGCCCAGTGGCGCGAGCGCGGTGTCGTGGCCGAGCCGTTGGACGCTCAGGCACTAGCCGCGCGCGAGCCCGCGCTGTCGCTCGGCGAGCCGGTGCTGGCGGCACATTGGCTACCCGAAGAAGCCCAGGTGCGAAATCCGCGGCACCTCAAAGCGCTGGCGGCGGGCTGTGCGCAGCGTGGCGTCGAGATTTGTACCGGAACATCCGTCGAAGACTTTGTCGTCCGCGATGGGCGAGTTCGCGAGATCGTAACGTCGAGCGGAACGATTTCTGCCCCGCATCTTTGTGTCACCAGCGGTCCGTGGACCAAGACGCTCTTGGCGCGCATGAAAGTTGAACTAGGCATTCGCCCGGTGCGCGGTCAGATGGCGCTGTTGAGCTCGCCGCAACCGCTCATCCGGTCGGTCATCAACGAAAGCCGGCGTTATCTAGTGCCGCGGTCCGATGGCCGCGTGCTGGTGGGCTCGACCGAGGAGCATGCCGGCTTCGACAAGCGGACCACGGCCGAGGCCATCGCCGGGCTTCTGAACTTCGCATTCGGTCTCGTGCCCGCGTTGGCTGATTTTTCGATCGAGCAATGTTGGGCCGGTCTGCGGCCCGGCACGCGCGACGACTTGCCTTACCTGGGCAAGCTGCCCGGCCTGGAAAACGCCTACGTGGCGGCCGGGCATTTTCGCGGCGGATTGCATCTTTCGCCCGCCACGGCGGTGGTCATGACCCGCCTCATGCGCGGCGAGCCACCAGGCATCGATCTCGCGCCGTTTCGCGTCGAACGCGAGTAGCTGAGGGCGGCGTACCGTATACGGGTCTGATCGGTTTTGACCTTCAAAAACGGCGATGGCCTCTGTAGGGAACGCCCTCCGTGGCGTTCCGCCGGGGGGCGGGTTGACGTCGAATCGCAGTCCACGGAACGCCACAGAGGGCGTTCCCTACAGAACTTGGCAGCGGCGCCTCCGCATGCGCGACCGAAAGGTGGGACTCGCAAGCTCGTCCCACCCTACATTCTTTTTTCCTTCATTTTTTTGCCCTCCATCTTTTTGCCTTCCATCCCCCGCGGCCAAAGCGCTCAAACGGCTTTTCGCGTGTCCGCCTGGCGTGTATGCTCGCAACATGGAACCGATCTCGATGGCCGAGACATCCGTCCGTCCCGTCGCAGCGCCTCGCCCCGCGGAGTTGACGGCCCTCTATCTGTTGGCCTTGGTGCTCGGCGCGGTGGGCATCTTCACGGGCTTGAACGCCGCGGCCGAGCTTGTCGGCGGGCAAACTCCTCGTCCGATGTTTCTCGCGGCCGAGTTCGAACAGGTCTGGTCGCTGTACAGCGAGCTGGAGGCAAAGATCGCGGCCGGCGCGGCAAAGCATCGCGCGCGGCAGTCGTTGTTCATCGTCGCGCATCTGGCGGTGGCGGCGGGCTTGTTGGCCGGCGCAGTCAGCGGACTGCGAGCAAAGGCGGTTGCCAGCCGCGTGCTTCTCGCGGCTTTCTGCCTGGGAATTTTTCTAGAGCTTGCCCGGCTGATGCCCAGCATCCGCGATGCTCGGCAGGCAAACCAAATCGTCGAGCGGTATGCCCCGCGCATGCTCAGAGCGGTTTTGGAATCTGGCCCGGCTCGCGGCCCCAATGGCATCTCGCCGCCGACCGTGGCGCTGGTCGAGGCTGTGGGAAAAACGCATCTCTTGACGATCGTCGCCGCGATGCTTTTCAAGTGTATATTTTATAGTATCGGCGCGCGATACCTGACACGCACGCCGCCGACCGACGGTCGTCGCCTTTCGTTCGCGCCAAACACGACGACGGCCACATGAAGCAGCATCTCCACCCATGAACAACTCGCGCATCGCCGTCTACACCGGATCGTTCGACCCGATTACGCTCGGGCACCTGAATGTGATCGAACGGGCCAGCTCGCTGGTCGACAAGCTAATCGTCGGCATCGGCATCAACGCCGGCAAGGACCCGCTCTTTACGCTCGAAGAGCGGCTCGACCTGGTGCGCCGCACGACGGCGCGGTTCGACAACGTCGAGGTCCGGCAGTTTTCGGGCCTGGCCGTCAATTTCGTACGCGAGTGCGGCGCGCGGGTGATGGTCCGCGGCGTGCGGCCGTTGACCGATCTCGAGGCCGAGTTGACGATGATGTTGGCCAACCGCCAGCTCGATCCGGGCATCGAAACCGTGGTACTGATGGCCGACAAGGAGTTCGCCCATGTCTCAAGCACGCTGATCAAGCAGATCGCGCCGTTGGCCGGCGACGAAGAGCTCGCTCATTTCGTCCCGCCTGAGGTGATCGCCGCGCTCCGCCGGCGGCTGTAAGACAACGCAATCGAAGGCAAAAAAATGTGGGGCAAAAAAATGATGAGAAGGGAGGCGTTATCGTTCCGTACCTGATGGTTTTGCCTGCGCGTTAGACGGTCTGAAAAGCGATCTGCATCATCGTCTGGGAATATCTTGCACACTTCGCGCATCTAAGAGATAGACCCGCCGAAAAGACGGCGCTTATCTTTCTCATCTCTCGTCAAGGAGGCCCACTGATGTCCTCGTTCATGCTGGGGCTGCGCGCGCGTTTTGTAGGAACAATTATGCTCTTCATGCTGCTACTTGCGGGCTGCAGTCGAGGGCCGGCAAACTACCCAACCAAGACCGCCGTATCTACCACCGCCCCACTCGTGCCCGCCGCGCACGACGCCGCCGAAGCCGTTGAAGCGAGCGACCAAGAAGCGATCGTATTCAATACGGAAACTTACGACCGCATTGACGAGAATCCGTTCCTCGACGTGCGCCAGAACCCGCTCTCGACCTTCTCGATCGACGTCGATACCGCCTCGTATGCCAATGTGCGGCGGTTCTTAAACGCCGGGTCCTTGCCGCCCAAAGACGCCGTGCGGATCGAAGAGATGCTCAACTATTTCAGTTATCACTACGAGCCGCCGGCCGATGATCGGCCGTTCTCCGTTCATGCCGAAGTGGCTGCCTGCCCGTGGCAGCCCAAACATCGCCTACTAAGGATCGCGCTCAAAGGCCGCGAGATCGATCTTGAAAACCGCCCGGCGAGCAACCTGGTATTTCTGGTCGACGTGTCCGGATCGATGCAGAGTCCCGACAAGCTGCCACTATTGAAAAACGCCTTGAAGTTGATGATCGGCAAGCTGGGCGAGAACGACCGCATGGCGATGGTCGCCTACGCGGGCTCATCGGGCGTGGTACTGCCATCCACTTCGGGCCAGTTCAAAGAGACGATTCTCGCGTCGCTCGATCGCTTGCAGGCCGGCGGCTCCACCAACGGGGCCTCGGGCATTCAATTGGCCTACCAAACCTCCCGGCAAAATCTGATTGACGGCGGTACCAACCGCGTGATCTTGGCCACCGACGGCGACTTTAATGTCGGCATCACCGATCAAGGCGCGCTGACCCGGCTGATCGAAGACGAAGCCAAGAGCGGCGTTTTCTTGAGCGTGCTGGGCTTTGGCACGGGCAATCTCAAAGATTCGACTATGGAAAAGCTGGCCGACCGTGGCAACGGCAACTATGCCTACATCGATACGATCAACGAAGCGCGCAAGGTGCTGGTCGAGCAGTTGGGCGGCACGCTGGTGACGATCGCCAAAGACGTGAAACTGCAGCTTGAGTTCAACCCGCGGCGGGTGGCGAAGTACCGGTTGATCGGCTACGAAAACCGCCTGCTGCGCAACGAAGATTTTAATGACGACACCAAGGATGCCGGCGAAATCGGTGCCGGTCATACGGTGACGGCCCTCTATGAGCTCGTGCCCGCCGGCGAGGAGACGGGCGTGCCGGTTGTAGACGAGTTGAAGTATCAGCGCGCTGTCGAACCGACCGAGGCGGCGGGCAGCGACGAACTGCTCACGCTCAAGCTGCGATACAAGCAGCCTGACGGCCAAGAGAGCAAGTTGATCACCGCGGTCGTGCAGGATTCCGATCGCGCCTACGCCCAAGCGAGCGAAGATTTTCGGTTTGCTACGGCGGTGGCCGGTTTTGGGATGGTGTTGCGAGACAGTCAGTATCGCGGCGACCTGACTCTGGGCGCGGTGCACGAGCTGGCCTCCGCCAGCCGCGGCACCGACGAAAGTGGCTACCGCGCCGAGTTCATCGGCTTGGTCGAGCAGGCCGAAGCGTTGGGCGGCAGGTAGACGTCCATCGGAGGATGGCCTTCCAGGCCGTCCCATACCCATGAAGTTAAGGCACTTTGTCTGCGGATACCTGTAGGGACCTCCGTGGCGTTCCGCGAGGGGCGAGTCGACGTCGATCCGCAGTTCGCGGAACGCCACAGAGGGCGTTCCCTACAGAGTAAAGAGGACACCGCGTCAGTTCTTCGAGCCTTCTTCCTTGTTGAGATGCCGGCGCAGGTAGCGTGCCCGCTCGATGTTGCGGTCGGCGGTGTCGAGCTCAGAGCCGGTCAGCTTTTGCAGGTGGGCCGGCTGCGTATAGATAAAGAGTTTGTTGAGCGCGGGTATCTCCAAGTCGGGTATCAACCCAAGGTTGACCCCCATCCGCACACTCGAAAGCAAGTGCATCGTCTCTTCGGAGCTGATCGTCTGGGCGGTGCGCAGAATGCCGTAGGCCCGGCTGACTCGGTCGTGCAGGGTCTCCTGACTTTCGCGCACCAGGAATTCGCGAGCTTTGCGCTCGTAGTCGATGATTGTCGGCACCACGTCGCCGACCTGTTTCACCAGGTCGGTCTCGGCCCGGCCCAGCGTAATCTGGTTGCTGATTTGATAAAAATCGCCCATCGCCTGCGAGCCTTCGCCATACAGGCCCCGCACGGCCAGGCTGATCTTTTGCAACGAGCGAAATAGTTTTTCGATCTGCCGCGTGATTACCAGCGCCGGCAAGTGCAGCATGACGCTCACGCGCATGCCCGTGCCGACGTTCGTGGGGCAAGCGGTCAAGTATCCCAGTCGATCGCTAAAGGCATAGGTGACTTGCGATTCGACGAGATCGTCGATCGAGTTGATCCGCTCCCAGGCGCCTTGCAGGTCGAGGCCGCTGTGCATGACCTGGATGCGCAGATGATCTTCTTCATTGATCATCAAGCTGACGCGCTCTTGCGGGTCGATTGCCACGCCGCGGGCGCCTTCGGCCTCGGCGTGCTCGCGGCTGATCAACTGCCGCTCGACCAGAAACTGCCGGTCGATGCCCTCCAACTTGTCGACGTCGATATACGCCAGCTCGGCCGCCGCCCGCACCCGCAGCACGCGTTCTCGCAGCGTCCGCTCGATCTCGGCCCGGTCGGTAGCGCTGGCCCGGCTGATAAAGGGGTAGTCGGCCAGGTTGCGGGCCAGGCGAATGCGGCTACTGATGACGATGTCGGATTCCGGGCCGGAGCCGCGAAGCCATTCGCCGCTGGAACGTGCTAGCTCGGAGAATTCCACGGCTCAGCTCGCCCTTTCGATCTGGCGGATTTGATCGCGCAGTTGAGAGGCCCGCTCGTAGTTCTCACGCCCAATGGCGTCTTTCATCTCGCGCCGCAGCCGGATCAACTGGGTTTGCTCGTCGGTGCCGGTCG
This sequence comes from Pirellulales bacterium, assembly GCA_035252155.1. Classification (GTDB taxonomy): domain Bacteria; phylum Planctomycetota; class Planctomycetia; order Pirellulales; family JAICIG01; genus JAICLL01. The sequence continues at coordinate 24,295 of DATFDL010000749.1, forward strand.
ACAAGCGGCGCGGACGCTTGCCGGCGTGCGTGCTTTCGCCGTGGATATTCATGATCAACGGGTCGAGCTCTCGTTGAAAGCAAACGTAGTCGTGCGGGCAGCCCAGCCGGCCCTGATTGCGAAACTCAAAAAAAGTGATGCCGCAGATCGGGCAGGCCTGCTGGTCGAGCCGGGCCAGTTCTTCGGCCGTGCCGCCCACCAATTGCTGGGCCAACGCGCCGGCCAGGTTGCCGGTTTGCTGCTCGCTGTCCGACTCGGTCAGATATTGACGAGCGTGGTCCTCGCAAAGGTGCAGCTCTTGAGGCTTGCCGCCGGTCAGTTCGGTGATATGGAACGTGGCCGACTTTTCACAGCGTTGGCACTTCATCGTAATCGTTTCGCCGGGTCGGCCGACTTGGCAGAGAGAATTTGCTGCGGGAATTCTATCAGTGCCCCCCGGAGTGTCAACCCGAGAGATCGCGCCCGGCCGCATCGTAAACCGCGTGTGGCTAGGCGGATAGGTCTGCGCCGGCCCGTCCGAGTCGAGTTGCCGCCGACCGACCGCCTTGATAAGCTTTTGGAACACTCCCGCATGAAACATTACCCCGACTTCGATGCCTTTCGCCGCCTGGCTCGCGGCGTGCAGTTGGCGCCGGTCTATCGGCAGTTGGCCGGCGACACGCTGACGCCCGTCACGGCCTTCCGCAAGCTCGATTCGGGGCGGTGCGGCTGCCTGTTCGAGAGCGTCATCGGCGGCGAAAAAGTCGGGCGTTACAGCTTTTTGGCCGGCGATCCCTTCCTGCTTATCGAGGCTTGGGGACGGCAAGTGACCGTCACCAACTTGCTGGCTGGTGACCAAGCCGGCGATGTCCACGTCGAAAAGTTCGAGTCGGCAGATCCGCTCAACGAGCTGAAGCGGTGGATCGGCCGCTGGCAGGCCGCCAAACTGCCGGAACTGCCGCCGTTTTGTGGCGGCGCGGTGGGCTATGCCGGATACGACACCGTGCGTTATGCGGAGCACCTGCCGGACGCGCCGCACGACGATCGCGGCTTGCCCGACCTGGCGTTTGCGCTGTTTGACCACATGGTGGTCTTCGACAACGTGCGCAAAACGATGCTGGTGGTGGCAATGGCTCGCGTCAGCGGCGACGACTCGGCCCTGGCCGAGGAATATGCCGACGCTTGCCGGCGGGTCGATGCGCTGGTCGAGCGGCTGATGTCCGCCGACGAAGAACAACGGCCGGCCGATATCGAGCTGCAAGGCGAGCCGCGGCTGACCTTCGAGTCGAATTTTAGGCGGGCCAATTTCGAGCAGGCCGTCGAAAAATGCCTGGAGTACATCCGGGCGGGCGACATCTTTCAAGTGGTGCTCAGCCAGCGGCTGCGGACGCGCATCGCGGCCCCCGCCTTCGAGCTCTATCGGACGCTGCGGGTGGTAAACCCCAGCCCGTTCATGTTCTATCTTCGTTTGCCGCAAACCACGCTGGTGGGCAGCTCGCCCGAGATTTTGGTGCGCGTGGTCGAAGGGCGCGTGACGGTGCGCCCCTTGGCGGGCACGCGGCCGCGCGGTAAGACCGAAGACGAAGACCGCCGATTGGCCGCAGAGCTGCTGGCCGACCCCAAGGAACGGGCCGAGCACGTCATGCTCGTCGACCTGGGACGCAATGACGTGGGGCGGGTTGCGCGGTATGGTTCGGTGGCTCTGACCGACGTAATGACCATCGAGCGCTACAGCCATGTCATGCACATCACCTCGAATGTCTGTGGACAACTCGCCGAGGGCCGCGACGCTTTCGACGCTTTGCGGGCGTGCTTGCCAGCCGGCACCGTGTCGGGGGCGCCCAAAGTGAGGGCGATGCAGATCATCGATGAATTGGAGCCGCATCGCCGCGGCCCTTACGCCGGCGCGGTGGGATATATTGACTTTTGCGGCAATATGGACACTTGCATCGCGTTGCGGACGATCGTGGTACAAGGCGACCAGGCATTTTTGCAGGTGGGCGCCGGCATCGTGGCCGACAGCGTTCCTGCCTTGGAGTATCAAGAAACGTTGAACAAGGCCCGCGGCTTGCTCAAGGCGATCGAAATCACCGAACGGCGCTGTGCCGAGCAAGCAAATCAGCCATAATCACGGAGCGGACGAAAATCAACTTCGGCAGTTTTTTTCGGCCCTCACCTAGCCTCTCCCGGAGGGAGAGGAATAAGTACGACGAAGTTATTTTTCGTCCGCTCCTAAACTGGGCATATTTTCCAAACGCGAAAGGATAACCATGAGGCTCTCATTCTTCTTAGGTCTGTTTGTGGTGCTGGCGGCGACAGCCACGTTCGCCGCGCAGGCGGGCAAGAAACCGACAGGGGCGCAGCCCGCCGCTCGTCGACCTGCCGCTGATGCTGCCGATGAGGATACCGCCGACGCTGATACCGACACCGACGATGAAGCGGCAAAAAAATCGGATGAAGATGATGCCGACGATGCAAACGCCGGCAAGTCGAAACCAAAGTCCGCTTCAGGCAAGCCCGGCAAAAAGCCGCTGGGTCTAAAGCTGGCCGGCGACGACGAAGCCGAGTTGGCCGAACTGGAGGAAAAGTTCAGCTACATGCAGGGATACGGCATGGGAAAAGAGCTTGCCATGCGACTGCAACAAATGCAGCAAATGGATGTGAAGTTCAACCGTAAGGCGTTCGATAAGGCCCTGACCGATGCGCTCGAAAGTAAAACGCCTGAGATGACCGAGGAAGAGATGCAGGTGGTGATCGAATCGATTCAAAAGCGCATGCAGCAGGCACATGCCGCCGCCGCCACCGAGAACAAGAAGGCGGAAGAAAAGT
>DATFDL010000750.1:0-8139 GCA_035252155.1 Pirellulales bacterium
CGCACGAAGCCTTCGGGCGGAATGCGCGAGCGGATTTCGGCCGCTTTGGCCGAGTAGCGCTTCAGGTCCTCGACGGCCTTGGTGGCCCGCAGCTCTGCGGCGGTTTTGGCGTCGGCCGCCAGCTCAGCCGCCGCCTCGGGGTTGAATTTTTCCAAGGTCGCCGCGGCCACCAGCACGCCGGGATATTTTTCGAGCAGGGCCGTCTGTTCGGGCGTGCGCGTTTCGGCCTGCGCGGCCACCGCGGCTTCCAGCGCGGCGCGTTCAGCGTCGGGCGCTTTGGCCAGCTCGCGGGCCTTGGTCTCGGCGACAAATTTCCCTTCTTTTTGCTTGCGCTCGGCATCGATCCGCCGGGCTTTGGCGTCACGGCGCTCGTCGTAGAGATAAAGCGAGCCCATGCTGATATTGCCCACGCTGGGGTATTCGTTGAGCAGAACTTTTTGCTCGGCGGTGCGCTGATCGGCGGCGGTCTTGTACGCCGCGCGGAGCGCGTCGCGCCGCTCGGCCGGCACGAGCAGCAGCTCTTCTTCGAGCGTGCGGTCGATGTATTCCTGCCCCTTTTTCTGCCGCTCGGCGTCCACCGCGGCTGCCTCGGCCTGAATCTTGGCGGCCAGCTCGCGGTCGGCATTGGTATAGAGCGACACATTTCGGGCAGGCGGTGAGCGCCACTGTTTCCAATCAAGCGCCGGCTCGAAGATCGCCCGCAAGCGATAATAATCGGCCTGCGGAATCGGGTCGTAGCGATGATCGTGGCATTGCGCGCAATGGACCGTCATGCCCAAGAGCGACGTGCAGACGATCTGCAGCGTGTCGGCCACCACCTGATTTCGGGCGACGTTCTGATCGACGGCCGACGACGCCGTGCCGTCGGGCGACATTCGCAAAAAACCGGTGGCGGTCAGTTTTTCGATCGCATCGGGCGAAAGGTTTTTGTAGGGCGGCGCGATCATCTCATCGCCGGCAAGCTGCTCTTGGATGAACTGGTCGAACGGCTTATCGGCGTTGATCGAGCGGACCACATAGTCGCGATAGCGAAAGGCGCTGGCCCGCGGAGCGTCTTCGTCGGTGTAGCCCTCGGAGTCGGCGTAACCGGCCACGTCGAGCCAGTGACGGCCCCACCGCTCGCCGTAGTGCGGCGAAGCGAGCAACCGCACGACCAGCCGCGGCCAGGCGTCGGGCGAGGTATCGGCGGTAAAGGCCTCGATCTCTTCGGGCGCGGGCGGCAGGCCGAGAAGATCGAAGTACGCCCGGCGGAGCAGCGTCGGCTTGTCGGCCTCAGGCGAAAACACCAAGCCCGCGGCCTCGAGCTTCGCCAGCAACAACGCATCGACCGGCGTCGAAACCAGCTCGGCGTGGGCGACATTGGGAATTGCAGGTCGGCGGACCGGCTGAAACGCCCAGAAACCGCGTTCCTCTTCGGTGAAGAGCGGAGACTCGCCAAGCTCCTGCGGCTCGGGCCGGGCGGTCGCCGCGCCTGCCGCGACCCAGCGGGCGATGGTTTCGATTTGCTCGGCCGGCGGCTTTTTATCGATCGGCGGCATTTCGCCCGATCGCAGGCGCTCGATCAACAGGCTTTCGTCCGGCTTGCCCGGCACGATCGCCGGTCCTGAGTCGCCTCCCTGCTCGGCGAGCCGCTTGAGGCGCAGGTCCAGTCCCCCCTTGCGCTGCCCATCTTCGCCATGGCACTGAAAGCAATGTGTCTTGAAAATCGGCCGGACGTCGCGCTCGAAGGTGAGCGGCTTGCCGTCGTCGCCCCGTGCGCGGCCAGCCAGCGCAAGCCCGGCGATCAGCAAGCAGGCGGCAACTCTCATCGGCGTTCCTAGGCGGGTTGAGCGACGAACGCAGGCAGGTGATTCGATTATGGGTGATTGGGCGAAAGGCGGCAAGAGGTGGGTCCGTTCCAGGCCGCGATGGGGCGCAGTATAATGGATCCTGGCACGTTGCAGTCTTCTCGAAACTGGTGAACTATGATCTCCGAGCAGTTGCGTCGAGCGCAGCACGCGGTCCCGTTTCAGCCGTTCACCATCCACTTGCCAAACGGGCAGCAATTGCACGTGCGGCATCGCGACTTTCTGTCGGTCTCTCCCAACGGCCGAATTGCGACCGTCTATCATGAAGACGACACCGCGAGCATCATCGACGTACTGCTCGTGACCGAATTGGAACTGCATCCGACTCAATTGCCGGAATCCGGGCGAAACGGTTCCTAGCCGCGTATCGACATGCCGATCATCGAAATCGCGGGCTTAGCCAAGTCGTACCGAATCTATCAGAAGCAAGAAGGAGTGCTGGCGAGCATCCGTGGCCTGTTTCGCCGGCAATATCGCGTGGTGGAGGCCGTGCGCGGCATCGAACTGGAGGTCGAGCAGGGGGAGTTCGTGGCCTTCCTCGGACCCAACGGCGCGGGTAAGACCACCACGCTTAAGCTGCTGTCGGGCGTCATCACGCCCAGCGGCGGCACGGCCACCGTCATGGGCCACGTGCCCTGGAAGCGCGAGAACGCCTACCGTCGGCGGTTCGCGCTGGTGATGGGGCAAAAGAATCAGCTTTGGTGGGACCTGCCCGCTCAGGAATCGTTCCGATTGCATCAGCAGATTTATCGGATCGAGCCCGAGCGGTTCGATCGCACGCGGGATGAATTGGTCGATCTTCTGCAAGTCGGCGGGCTGCTCAAGCAGCCGGTGCGCGAGCTTTCGCTGGGCGAGCGAATGAAAATGGAGCTGATCGCGGCGCTGCTGCACTCGCCTGAAGTGTTGTTTCTCGACGAACCGACCATCGGCCTCGATGTGATCGCCCAACACAACATCCAGACCTTTCTGCGGCATTATCAGCAACTGCGGCGGATCACGATCCTGTTGACCAGCCACTACATGAAAGACGTGGCGGCGCTCTGCAAGCGGGTGGTCATCATCGCTCAGGGGCGGATCATGTACGACGGCTCGCTGGCGGGCATCGTCGATCGGTTCAGCAGTCACAAGGTAATCAGCCTGCAATTTCCGGCCAACGCCGAGCCGCCGTCGGCGCTCGACCGCTATGGCGAACTGGTCGAAAATCATTTCCCGCGGGTGAAGTTGCGGCTCAACCGTCGGGCGGTGCCCGAAGCGCTGGCCGATCTATTGGCGCGGTTTACGATCGAAGACGTGAGCGTGGAAGATCCGCCGTTGGAAGAAGTGATCGCCGAGATGTTTTCATTGGCCGACGCGCAGGCGGTAAGCGGCCAGACCTCTGTAGGGAACTCCCTCCGTGGCGTTCCGTGAACGGCGATTCGACCTCAACTTGCCCTCCGCGGAACGCCACGGAGGGCCTTCCCTACAGAGGCAATTGCCGCCTTTGAATATCAAAACCGATCAGATCAAAGCCCCCTTTCCCGGTGCGGTGGCTGCTTTTACACTGGCACTTCACTGACCGCCCCGACTTCGCTCCATAAACCGGTTCCGGCGACCGGTCGCAGCACCACTCCCTTGGAGACTCCCCGCAATGGCCAAAAAGCCCGGCAACTATCGCTTCAGTTTCGGTCCCTGGAATATCTCGATGGGGGCCGACCCGTTTGGTCCGGTCGTGCGCAAGGAAGTGGCCTTTGCCAAAAAAGTGCGGGAGTACAAGCGACTCGGCTTCAACTACGTGCAACTTCACGACGACGATGTCGTGCCCGCCGACTGGGACGCCGGGCAAACCACGCGCGGCGTGGCGAAAGTCAAGCAACTTCTGGACGGCGAGGGGCTGAAAGGCGAGTTCATCGCGCCGCGGCTCTGGGAAGATCCGCGCACGATCGACGGGGCGTATACGGCCAATAGCGCCTCGGCCCGCCGCTACGCCCGCGACCGCTCGCGCCGGGCCTTCGACATCGCCAACATGCTGGGCATCGACCTGATCGTGCTCTGGCCTGCCCGAGAGGGAACGTATATTCGCGAGGCCAAAGACCCGATCGCCGCCACCGGCCTGATGGTCGACGCCGTCAACGATATGCTCGAGCACGATCCGAACATCCGCATCGTCGGCGAGATGAAACCTAACGAACCCATGGACCAGGCGTATTGCCCGACAGTCGGGCATTTCATGGGACTCTGCTATCGCACGGCCGACCCGCAGCGGGTAGGTGTGCTGATCGAAAGCGCCCATAGCATCTTGGCGGGGCTCGATCCCTCCGACGACATGGCCTACGCTCTCTGGCACGGCAAGTTGTGGAGCGTGCATTTGAACGACCAGAACGGGCTGAAGTACGACCAAGATAAGACGTTCGGCTCAGTCGATTTGCGTCGGGCGTTCAACCAGGTGTGGGTGCTTGACCGCGCGGAGTTTTACAATATTGGCGTCGTGGGTCTCGATATTAAGGCGATGCGCACCACCAAGCAGGTCGACGAGACGCGCCATCTGGCCAACAGCCTGCGGGTTTTTCAGCATCTGTTGAAGCTGGTGCGGAGCGTCGATGCCAAAAAGGTTGAGGCGTTCCGCAATGCGCGTGATTATGAAGGTTTGGAGCTTTATATCATGGAGCATCTGCTCGGGCGGTAGGAAAGTCAAAATGCAAAATGGAGTGTGCGACCGATTCAGAAGTTGCGCCCTGTTTACGTCTGCATGAAGAGTCCCATCGAGATTGTTCGTCCCGACCTGCCCAAGGGCCGATTCCGCGCGGTGCTGTTCGATTTCGACGGCACGCTCTCGCTGATCCGCCGCAACTGGCAAGATGTGATGATTCCGATGATGGTCGACGTGCTGGCCGCCACCGGCAGCGGCGAGCCGCGCGAGGCGCTGCACGCGCACGTCGAAGAGTTCGTGATGCGGCTCAACGGCAAACAGACCATCTACCAGATGATGCAGTTGGCCGACGAAGTGCGCGCCCGCGGCGGCGAGCCGCTCGCGCCGCTCGCTTACAAGCATCAGTATCACGAGTTGCTTTGGGCCCGGATCAGCCATCGCGTGGCCGGGCTGAAAGCGGGCGCGCTCACAGCCGAAGAACTCACGGTGCCGGGCACCCATCGTCTGCTCGATCGGCTTGCCGCCCGCGGGCTGACGCTCTGGCTGGCCTCAGGCACCGATTTGCACTACGTTCAAGACGAATTGCGGGCGCTGCGGCTGGAAGGCTATTTCGGCACGCGCGTCTACGGCGCGCTTGACGACCATCGGGCGTTTTCCAAGGCCCTGATCATCGAGCGGATGCTCGCCGAAATGAGCGTGTCGGGCGACGAGCTATTGGCGTTCGGCGACGGCTTTGTCGAGATCGAAGAGACGCGGCGCGCGGGAGGCGTGGCTGTGGGAGTCGCCAGCGACGAAGAAACCCGCCAGGGCATCAATACCTGGAAGCGCCAACGGCTCTTGCGGGCAGGCGCCGACCTGATCATCGGCGATTACCGCTGTCAGGACGAGCTTCTGCAACTGCTGGCACTATGAAAAGGTTGCGGGCAGCGCCTCAATGTGCGAAGCTACGTCTCACGAGCATCCGCAGGGCGACTTTCCCAGGTCGCTCATTGCACCCCGATGGTCGGACGGACGACCTAAGGAAGGTCATCCTCCGGGCCGTTGCCGACTGAATGTCAAAACCAATCGGAGGTTCATGAAAATGCTGAACCCTGAACCCTGAGCCCTGAACCCTCCCCAGCATGGCCAAAAAATTCAAAGAACTTCTCGCCCGCAACGAACTCTGCCGCGTCTTCTCGGTCGGACGGTTGATTCACCCGGTGGTGATCGATCTGTTCGGCCTGGCCGGCGGGTTCGATGGCTTTTGGATCGACCAGGAACACGTCGGGCTGAGCTGGCAAGAGATCCAGCTCGCCGCGCTTGCCGCCCGAGCCAACGACTTCGACTGCTTCGTGCGGATGGCGCCGACCAACTACGCGCAAGTGACACAAAACCTCGAAGCCGGCGCGGGCGGCGTCATGGCCGCCCAGATTCGCTCGGCCGAGCAGGCCGAAGAGTTTGTCACTTGGGCGAAGTTTGCCCCCCGCGGCATGCGAGGCATGAATACTTCCGGCCGCGACGCGCGGTACACGCATCTTAGCCAGGCTGACTTTGCGGCCAGCGCCAACCGCGATCACCTGGTGCTGATTCAGATCGAGACGGCGCAAGCGGTGCGCGAAGTCGGGCAGATTGCCGCCATCGACGGCGTCGATTTGCTCTTTGTCGGTCCGGCAGACCTTTCGCAATCGTTGGGAGTGTTGGGCCAGACCAATCACGCCAAAGTGTGGGAGGCGATCGATCAGGTGGCCGCAGCCTGCCGTAAGCACGGCAAGCATTGGGGCGTCGTGCCGGCCGACACCGAGTTTGCCGAACGCGCCTATGACAAGGGCTGCCGGCTGATCTCGCTCTCGACCGATCTGGTGTCGCTCCGCCGCGGCATCGAGGCCACGAAAGCGGCCAACCCGAAGCTATTCGGCCTCCGATCGTAGAACGGAATAAATTCCGTTCTACGAATGTGCGCTCTCTGCGCCTTACGCGTTGCCCGTGTTGCACGTCTTAAACCGTGCTCGACCCTGCCAAGCGTGAGCTTGGTTAATTGGGGTATTCCCGGTCGGGTTCGCAAAGCTGTTGAAATTGGTTCAAAGCAGTTTCCTAGTCTTTGCCGATTAGCCATCACGTCAGGCTTGTGCCGACACTCGGCTTTTAAGCATTTTACCGGGACTACCGTCTGGGCAAGCTTGCAGGCAAAGAAGGATCGTAACGATGCACGAGGCTCAACGAACGAAGCTGGGCGCGATCATGGTTCTTTCGGCGCTGGTTTGCCTACCGGGCGCGGGTTGCCATAGCACCAAACCGGGGGGGCACGACTGGGCGCCGCCGCCCAGTCATTTCGACCCCAAGGTGCCGCCACCGCCGTCCAACGTGCCCCGCGAGCTGTCAAAGACCACGTTGCCCGATTATGTCATCGAGCCGCCCGATATTTTGCTGATCGACGCGATCAAGGTGGTGCCGCGTCCGCCGTACCGAGTTGAGACGCTCGATGTGTTGAGCGTACAGGTGCAAGGTACGCTGCCCGATCATCCGATCGAGGGCACCTACGAAGTGCAGCCGGGCGGCTACCTCGACCTTGGTCCGCCCTATGGCACGATCAAGATCGTCGGTCTTCAATTGGATGAGGCGATTGCGGCGGTTCGCGTCCATCTGAAGCAGTTCTTGCAGGAACCCGAAGTCAGCATGGGGCTGGTGCAGTCGGCGGGGCGGCAGCAGATCGCCGGCGAGCACCTGGTCGGCCCCGACGGCAAGGTGACGCTGGGCAGTTACGGCAAAGTCCACGTCACCGGTCTGACCCAGCAAGAGGCCAAGCGGGCGATCGAGGCCCATCTGGCCTTATATCTGGAGCACCCGGAAGTGGCAGTCGATGTCTTCGCTTACAACAGCAAAGTCTATTACGTCATCACACAAGGGGCGGGCCTCGGCGACGGAGTCATCCGGCTGCCGATCACCGGCAACGAAACAGTGCTTGACGCTGTATCGCAAGTGAATGGACTCGACTCGGTATCGTCGAATCGCATTTGGATCGCGCGGCCCGCGCCGTACGGCACGGCCTGCCATCAGATTCTGCCGGTCGATTGGTACGCGGTCACTTCGCGGGGCGACACCTCGACCAACTATCAATTGATGCCGGGCGACCGCGTTTTCGTGGCTCACGACCGACTGGTGGCGATCGACACGGCCCTGAGCAAATTCACGGCGCCGTTCGACCGGATGTTCGGCGCGACGTTGCTGGGCACCAACACGGTAAAGAGCATCAAGTTCTTCAATCGGTTCATCGGAATTGGCGGTGGTTTCTAGAGGGGCAGACAACACGTAGGTCAGGCTTTCCAGCCTGACGTAGTGTCAGGCTGGAAATGCCTGACCTACAGCTCAAGGTGCAGAATCTAAGGTGAGCGCATGAAACGGCGACAGGCGAGATTCGGTTTGGGATTAACGCCATGGCTCTCGGGGCTGGTGCTCTGCGTGGGCTGCACTCACGTCGATCATCACGGCAAGTGCCCCCCGGCGGGCGACTGCGTGGGATATCCGAGCGGCCTCTGCGCGGGCTATTATCCCACTTGCTGGCGCTTGTGGCCGGCCGAATGCCCAAGCTGCCCCGTCGAACCCGCTCCGGTGGCGGTTTCCGGCCCCGGAGTGCCGGCGGTTACGCCGTCGGATTCCGTTCCCGAGTATCTTGTGCCCGAGGATGCAGCG
>DATFDL010000751.1:0-36426 GCA_035252155.1 Pirellulales bacterium
CGCCGCTGCCGCCCGAATCGTCATCGAAGTCGCCGCTGCCGGCGGTGTCGCCGTCGTAATCGCCGTCTCCATCGAGTTGGCCGCCGCCGCAGCCGCCGCCGCCGCCCGAGCCGTCGCCGTCGGGATCGGTCGAGGGCGAGCTGTCATCGTCGAAATCCCCATCGGCGTCGAGCATGGCGCGGATTTCAAGCGTTTCGCAAAGCATGACGCGGGTGGTTTGGCGCCGCCGGCGCGGCTTGCCGACCGGCTTGAGCGACAGCGACCGAAGCAGGTTTTTCCACAGGTGCGGTGGGTGGAGCATGGAAAGGGCGGGGTTAGGGGCTCGGGATTAGGGCCTCGGGATTCGGGAATCGAAAGTCAGCATTCGGGATTCTGGGGCCGAGTTTTCCACGGTGAAAGGATGCGCGACGCTCGCAGCCGCGCATCGGGCGCGACAATTTGGTCGCCTATTTATCTAGTGCGCCCAAACAGTCAAAAGCGGTCGTGAATTCTGGAAAAAATCTTTTTTGGGCGGAGCGGCCCAAGGCGCGGCAAAAAAAGATTCGCGCGGCGCTTGACGCGCTTTGAAAGGCCGTTTCTATTTGCTCGTGGAACAGGTGGTAGGCGCTGCTGAATAACGGAGTTTGAACATCTTGTTTCCATTGACCAAAGTGTTGCGCCCTCAGGCGCCGCGCGCCGTAGGGCAGCCTTGCTAGGCTGACGATGTCAGGCGTCAAAGCCTGAGCTACTGCCGCGGCCCGGCCGCAACCGGGAGGGGCGGACCATGTCCCCGAAGTTTGCTTTGCAACGGCAGCAGTTCGCCGCGTTGCTCTTAGCGGCGAAGCGCGGATCGTCCGAGGCGGCCGGGGAACTGCTGACCGCTTTTCAGCCAATGCTGGTTGAATATGCCCACAGCCGGTTGTGCCCGGAACTTCGTCGCCGGTTCGACCCATGCGACTTGGCGCAATTCACTCTTAGCCAGGCGATACAGCGGCTGGGCGAAACACGAGCGACATCGTCACGGCAATTCGCCGCATGGCTGCAAGCGATCCTCAGGAGCCGCGCCGCGCGGCTGACGCATCGCTACGTTCGGCGGCGCGATGGGCAGCGAAGGCCGAGACAGCTCGGACTGGACCCTTTCCTCGACGAACCTGGCGAGGACAATGAGCCGAAGGACAACGCGGGACAGGGCGGCCGAGTGCTCATCTCGGAGGTTCCTTCGCCAACGGAGTCGGCGATCGCCCGCGAAGAAGCGGGAGCGGTGCGGCGAATGCTTGAGGCACTTCCCGCGATCAGCGGGCAGATTGTATTGTTGCGCATCGAGCACGACCTGTCGTTCACGGCCATCGGCGCCGCGCTCGCCATTAGCTGTGAGGCCGCGCGGAGCCGATATCGCCGAGCGATGATCGATCTACGGCGGGCGCTGAAACGCCATCCGGTGATTGACCGCTAGGAACTCCGCGGTGGATCGTGTGGTTTTTCCGCCGGAAAACCGACCAAGCCAGTTCCCTGGTACAATGCGGAGAGAGGGACGATTTGCGGCGGAGCCGCCGGGCATCATGCGGAGCATGAGGGCTACGATTGGATGGCCTTATTCGACCTAAGTTCTGATTTTGCGAGACACGAAAAAACCCCGCTGGAGGAGGGGGGCGTCCAAAACATCTCCGTGTTTTACGGCTTTAGCAAATTTGCAAATGCCGTGCGCGCCGAACGAAACAAAAACAGCTTACGACAAAACGCGAAGCGATGCCGGAGATGGGAGTTCAGGCAAAGCAATCGCAACGAATCGGGGCGGAAACCGACCAAGCCAGATTCATGGGAAGCTGCGGAGAGAGGGACGCAGGAATTAGGAGAAATGATTCGGGATTTGGGCACCCAGGACTCAGGGAACCGTATTGCGGGCGTGGCGCCTGCAAACTCCCACCCTTGCATTGCTCTTGCATAAGCCGAAATTGATGCGTTGGGGCGGCGCGGCAAGAACCGGTGCGGCAAGGGCTTGCGCGGCGCAAACGGCGGCGGCGGGGGTTGTTTTCCGCAAGCAAACGCTTTGAGCGGGCAAAGAGCGCACCGGGACTGTACTGCTTCGATGGAAAGCACTGGACCGCAAGAAGAAGTCGAACGCGCGAAGTGCGTGGTGCTGGTGCCGGTGTTTGGCGCGATTGAGCCGAAGTGCGACGACGCCTTGCGCGAGCTCGAACGGCGCGGCTACCCGGTACGCCGGATACGCGGTTATTCGCAAATCGACCTGGCGCGCAGCCAGATCGCCACCCGCTCGCTTGACGACGGTTTTGAAGAGACGTTTTGGATTGATGCCGACGTGGTGTTTCGGCCCGACGACGTCGACCGGCTGCGAGCGCACCGGTTGCCACTGGCCTGCGCCATCTACGCCAAGAAGGCAGCCCGCGAGCTGGCCTGCCACGTGATGCCGGGCACCCAAGAAATTGTCTTCGGCCACGGCGGCGGGCTGATGGAGATCCTTTATGGGGCGACGGGTTTTTTGCTGGTGCGCCGGCAGGTGTATGAAGGAATGGAGCGACGGCTTGAACTGCCGCGGTGCAACGTGCGGTTTGGCAGCCCGGTGGTGCCGTATTTTTTGCCGTTGGTGAGAGCCGACGGCGAGGGGCATTGGTACTTGAGTGAGGGCTACTCGTTTTGTGAGCGGGCGCGGCAGTGTGGCTATCGCGTGCTGGCCGACACGACCATCCGCCTGCGGCACATCGGCGGCTACGGATATAGCTGGGAAGACGCCGGCGCGAACCCCACGCGTCACGCCACGTATCGGTTTCGGATCACCGACACATAACGTTTTAGTTCGCCGCCGGCCGCACGAATGAAGACCTGATCGCGGCCTTCACCGGTTCGGACGAGTATTATAAGTCGCACTCGACTTAAGCCGTCCAGCGGGCAGTTTTTTGAACAGAAGGAAACGAAGAAAACGAAGGAAGATCAGATTGTGGGTGTGGACGGGCTTGCAATTTTTCTTCTTCGTTCTCTTCGTTTCCTTCTGTTCAAAATCTCCGCTTAGCCGACGCGGGCTGCCGCGGGGCTGGCGTCGCGGGGGCGGGCGAGCAAGGGATGCCCGGAATAGATGTGATAGCGGTCGCAACCGAGCGATTCGGCCAGGCGCCGCACCACCGCTTCGCGCATGGTCGACATGCGCACGGGCTGGCGGCGCTCGGCCGCCAACGAGCTCATCGAGCTGCGGCCAAGGGGATCGCTCTCGACCCAGCGCTGTGGAAACAGGGCGGGCGCTACGTTGAGATAAGCGCCGAAGTAGCTGACCCAGTTTTTCACCGCGACGGTCACCGCCGCTAGTTGCCCGGTGTGGCCCCAGAGACCGTAGCGGCCGGGCCGTGTGAGGACGGGCGAACAGACGTCGCCCAGCGCGGCCGTCAGCCCCGCTTGCAAACGATCGAGATAACCGCCCACCGTGAAGCCGTGCCACTCCAAGGGCACGATGGCATGGATCGCCAATTGTCCGGGGGCGTGTACCAGGCAGCCGCCGCCGCGATTGATCCAGCGCGGCTCGACGCGCCGGCTGATCAGCTCTTCGCGGGCCAGCCGCACATGCCCGCGCGAGCCGAGCCGGCCGATGGTGATCGACAGCGGGTGCTCGCAGAGCAGAAGAGTGATTTGCCCGTCGGCGCGGCCGGCGGTTTCATAGACCAGCCGGTGCTGCAAGGCGAGGCAAACGTCGAAATCGACCACTCCCAACAGATGCGCTTCGAGTGCTGGCGCAGTGAGTGGTCGGTCGAGAGGCATAGTAATGGTTATGATTGCGGTCGGTTCGCCCGCCGGGCAGCGTGGCTTGAGTCTGACCGGTCGAGAGATTACAAGACTTCATGGTAGTATGTCTGGGCCTACCGTTGGTCGCGAGGTTATTTTAGCAAGTTCCCAAAAATCGGAGAAGCGCAGGTCAACGATGGCCAAACCTAAGCCCGATCGCGAGCACGACAACGAGCGGTTGATCGCCCAGAACCGCCGCGCGCGGCACGAGTACGAAGTGCTCGAAACGCTCGAATGCGGCATCGCGCTGGTGGGCAGCGAAGTGAAGAGCCTGCGGACAGGCAAGCTCTCGCTCGACGAAGCCTACGGCCGCGTAAAGGAGGGCGAGGTCTGGCTGGTGGGCTGCGACATTCCGGAATATGCCCAAGCGAACCGCTTCAACCACGAGCCGCGGCGACCGCGCAAGCTGCTGCTGCACCGCCGCGAGATCCGCAAGTTCGCCGGCAAAGCATTTGAGCGCGGGCTGACGTTGGTGCCGCTCAAGATGTATTTTAAACAGGGGCGGGCCAAAGTATTGCTTGGCATCTGCCGCGGGCGTAAGCTGCACGACAAGCGTGAGAAGCTTAAAAAAGCCGACGTGCAGCGTGACCTGGCCCGCGCGATGCGGGTGAGGAGGGGCTAGGGACTGGGGACTATGGGCTAGGGACTGGGGAGTCGGGGTTGAAATTACGGAGCCGGAGTGAAGGAACCACGAATCACACGAATGACACGAATTTTTTTCATTCGTGTGATTCGTGTCATTCGTGGTTTACATCATGTTCCATCTCTCGAAACCCAATTTACCGGCGAGTCGGTCTCTGAGACCCCGCAGCCCCTAGCCCCGAGTCCCTAGCCCCATGAAGCCCGCCTCCACTTGCGTGTTGTTCTTGCTTGCCGCCGCCGCCGCTGCCACACCCGCTCAGGCTGACGAGGAACCGCCGCAGCTTTGCGTCGCCACGAGGCGGTTCGGCGGCAGCGATCTGATCTTGCTCGACGTGACGGGCAAGAACATTACGCGGCTCACCCAAGACCTGGGAGACGTCAATGAACCGTGCTGGCATCCCGAGGGCAAGCGGTTGGCGTTTGTGGTAACTACGAATCGCTCAGGGATGTTAAAGTTGTTCGAGATCGACGGCGGTAAAACCAGCTCGATCGGAAGCGGACGAAACGACCGTGGCCCGGCCTGGTCGCCCGACGGCAAGAAGCTGCTCTTCACGTCCGATCGCAACGGCGCGGCAGATCTGTTTGTGATGGACGCCGATGGTTCGAATGTGGTCGCGCTGACCAAGGACGGCGGTTTCGACGCCGATGCGGCCTGGTCGCCCGATGGAAAGAGGATCGCCTTTACGTCGAACCGCACGGGCCGGTTTCGCCTCTACCTGATGAACCACGACGGATCGGAAGTCACCGATTTACTCAAGCAGGATTTGGTGTATTCGGTCTATCCTTGCTGGTCGCCCGACGGGCAGCAGATCGCTTTTGGCGGGCGGGGCAGTGACGGCACCATTCAGCTTTGCGTCGTGAACGCCGACGGCCAGGGCTTGCAGCAGCTTTCCGAAGGCGGGCAGATGAACACGTACGCCGCCTGGTCGCCCGACGGGCAATACATCGCCTATGCCCGGTTCAAGACGATGCAGGTCGGCGATAATTCTCTTGGAAAAGGCGACCTGATGGTCTACGATTCGATCGAGGGCACGCACACCAAGCTGCTTACCGACGAGCTGCCGATCATTGGACCGCGGCCAGCGTGGAAACCGTAGGGAAAGGGGTCTCTGCCCCAGCCACCGGCCGCTCGGTGCAAAGCCAGCCGGCACAAGGCCGGGAGCTACCGCGCGGCGCGAGACCATCACCGCGCGGCGGCGATGGCCCGGTCGGAGATGTCCTTGCGGCACCAGGCGCCGTCCCAGCGAATGGCCTTCACGGCCGTGTAGGCCTGCAG
Source organism: Pirellulales bacterium (assembly GCA_035252155.1). GTDB lineage: Bacteria > Planctomycetota > Planctomycetia > Pirellulales > JAICIG01 > JAICLL01. The sequence goes on from DATFDL010000751.1 coordinate 5,684, forward strand.
CTTGGCGGCGGCTACGTTCGATCCCAACGCCGTCACGCCTAGCACACGGCCGCCGTTGGTAATCACCTGTCCGGCCGCCGTGGCTGTGCCAGCGTGAAAGACTTTGACGTCGGGCACTTTGGCCGCTTGCTCTAGTCCGCGAATGGGCCGGCCGGTTTGATATTTGCCGGGATAGCCCTCGCTGGCCATCACCACACAGACGGCCGGGCGAGGATCCCATACCAACGGCTCGATCGAGTCGAGACGGCCGTCGACCGTCGCTTCGAGCAGATCGAGCAGGTCGCTCTTCAGCCGCATCAACAGCGGTTGGCACTCCGGGTCGCCAAAGCGGACATTGTATTCCAACACCTTCGGCCCCTGATTGGTGAGCATCAGCCCGGCATAGAGCACGCCGCGAAACGGCCGCCGGGCACGCTTCATGGCATGCACTGTGGGCACCAGCACGTGCTCTTCGACCCACCGCAACGCGGCGTCGTCGAGCGCGGGCGTGGGACAATAGGCGCCCATGCCGCCCGTATTCGGTCCGGTGTCGCCGTCGAAGGCTCGCTTGTGATCTTGGCAGGGCGGCAACGTGACGATCGTGTGTCCGTCGCTGATCGCCAGCACGCTCGTCTCTTGTCCGTCGAGCCGCTCTTCGATGACGATCTGATCGCCGGCCGCGCCAAACTCCTTGGCCCGCGCGATGCGGTCAACCGCGTCGAGTGCCTCGTTGCGGCCCGAGCAGACGATCACGCCTTTGCCGGCCGCCAGCCCATCGGCCTTGACCACCACGGGCACGTCCTCGCGTTCGCGCAAGAACGTGACGGCCCGCTCGGCCGAACGAAACACGCGGTAATCGGCGGTGGGCACGTCGGCGTGCCGCAGCAGGTTTTTGCAAAAGACTTTGCTGCCTTCTAGCTCCGCGGCAGCTTTGCCAGGCCCAAAGACGCGCAGTTTCGCGTCGGAAAAGGCGTCGGCAATGCCGGCGGTGAGCGGCGCTTCGGGGCCGACCACGGTCAGCCCCACTTTGTTCTCTTGAGCGAACTTGATGAGCTTGGCGAAATCGGAGGCCGGAATATCGACGTTTTCGGCGTCGGCGGCGGTGCCGGCATTGCCCGGCGCTACGAAGACACGGTCTGCCCGCGGGCTTTGGGCGATCTTCCAGGCCAGCGCGTGCTCGCGGCCTCCGTTGCCGATTATCAAGAGGTTCATGCTGACACGCTGGGGATGATAACGAGTGCGGATAATTGGGGTTAGCGGGATGCGATCATTTTAGGCATAAGCGTGTTGCGTGGCGAGTGTCGTCGGCGAATGCAAGCCGTTCTTTGCCCGGCCGATGCCTCAAAAAACGCACGGTCACGTAACTCGAACGGGCGGCCCGCCCACAGATTTTGGCCGACGAGTCATTTATATTAGGTACACCGCTTCGCAACCATCGAGAGCCAGCAATGAATCTGCGACCGCAAAGCCATTTCATCGCCATTCTGTTGATCGCGGCACTCGCCTCGTCCGCCCGAGCGGTAGACGATGTCCCCGCTCAAGCTCCGCCCGCAACGCGGTCGCTCTACCGGCCCAGTGCCGACGAACTGCGACAAGCGTATGATCGGGCCGAGCGGATCGGGCGCGAGGCGCGCGGGCTGGTGTTCAAAACACAATTGACGCCGCATTGGCTGACCGGCAACCGGCGGTTCTGGTATCGCAACGATCTGCGCGGCGAAACCAAGGAGTTCATTCTGGTCAATGCCGAACAAGGCACGCGCGGGCCGGCGTTCGATCAGGTCCGGCTGGCTATGTCGCTGTCGCAGGCCGCCGGAGCCGCGTACGTCGCCGAAAAACTGCCGTTTAACGACATTGAGTTTATCGACGACGCCAAGGCGATCCGCTTTCGTGTGGGCGAAACCACCTGGCGGTGTGACCTGGAGAACTACGCGTGCACGAAAGTGGAACAACTGCCCGCCGGCGCCACCCCTGCGGCCGACCAGACCGGCCCGCCGCGATTTGACCCGCGCCGGCGCTTTGGCCGCCGCGACGAACCAGAAGGCATCGCCTCGCCTGACGGCAAATGGACGGCACGCGTGCGCGATTACAATGTCGTGGTCCGCGCCGGCTCGGCGGAAGAATCGGTGTTGAGCGATAACGGCCAGCCCGACTTTGCCTATGGCGAGTTGAGCTGGTCGCCCGACTCGAAGACGCTGGTCGGTTGGCGGGTCGAACCGGCGTCGACCAAGGATGTTTATCTGATCGAGTCGTCGCCGGCTTCGGGCGGACGGGCGAAGTTGCGAACCATGCCGTATGGCCAGCCCGGCGACAAGATGTCGCGCTACGAGTTGTGGCTGTTCGATCCGGCGGCCAAGACCGCTCGGCAGGCCGCGCTGGAGCCGATCGATTTTCAAGGACCGCCGCGGCCGCGCTGGTTGCCCGACGGCAGACGGTTCACGCTCGAGCGCACCGACCGCGGCCATCAGCGGTTTCGGATCATCGAAGTCAATGCCGACACCGCTCAGACGCGCAACCTGGTCGATCAACGCAGCGACACGTTTATTAACGGCGTGGGCCTCATCACGCGCTATCTGGAGAAGACCAACGAGCTCGTGTGGTCGTCGGAGCGCGACGGTTGGAACCATCTGTATTTGGTGAATGGTGATTCCGGTGAGATTCGGCCCATCACGCAGGGGCCTTGGGTGGTGCGCGGCGTCGAGCAGATCGACGAAGAGCAGCGGCAGATCGTGTTCCGCGCCTCGGGCATGAACAGCGGCCAAGATCCGTACCTGGTGCATTATTACCGCATTGGGCTCGACGGCAGCGGCCTGACCGCCCTCACCGCCGGCGACGGCAACCACTCGGTGCAGTTCTCGCCCGACCGGCGTTGGCTGATCGACAGTTATTCGCGCGTCGATCAGCCGCCGATTCACGAGTTGCGCCGCGCCGCCGACGGCGGGCTGGTGTGCGAGCTGGAGCGGGCCGATGTGTCGGCCCTGGCCGAGAGCGGCTGGCAACCGCCCGAGGTGTTTTGCGCCAAGGGGCGCGACGGTCAGACCGACATCTGGGGCATCGTGTGCCGTCCGCGGGCACTCGACCCCAGCAAAAAATACCCGGTGATCGAAAACATCTACGCCGGGCCGCAAGACGCGCACGTGCCCAAGAGCTTCAGCGCGCATCAGCGCATGCAGTCACTGGCCGAGCTGGGCTTTGTTGTGGTGCAGATCGACGGCATGGGCACGGCCAACCGCTCGAAGGCGTTTCACGATGTCTGTTGGAAGAATTTGGCCGACGCGGGCCTGCCCGACCGGATCTTGTGGATCATGGCCCTGGCCGAGCGATACCCCTATGTCGACGCCGAGCGGGTGGGCATCTACGGCACTTCGGCGGGCGGTCAAAACGCGGCCGGGGCGGTGCTGTTTCATCCCGAGTTTTACGACGTGGCCGTGGCATCGTGCGGCTGCCACGACAATCGACTCGACAAGACCTGGTGGAATGAGCAATGGATGGGTTATCCCGTCGGCCCGCACTACGCCGAGCAATCGAACATCACCAACGCGCACCGGCTGCGCGGCAAGTTGATGCTGATCGTCGGCGAACTGGACACCAATGTTCCGCCGGAATCGACGCTGCGGTTTGCCGACGCGTTGATTAAAGCCGGCAAGGATTTTGAACTTCTAGTGCTGCCCGGCGTCGGGCATTCCGACGGCGGTCCCTATGGCGAGCGGCGGCGGCGCGATTTCTTTGTGCGTCATCTGCACGGCGTCGAGCCGCCGGAGCGCAATGCGACCGAAGCGAAGGCCGGCACAACCAAAGTCGCGGAGTTTACCGCAGCCGCGAAACCAAACGGCCGGTGGCTGGGGCAGAGTCTAAGCGATGCCCCGGCATCGGGCAGCCGGGGCATCGGCGAGCCTCTGCCCCAGCCACCTGAGGGGATCGAGGAATCGGCCAGCGAGCTGCGCGGGCTGATTGAGCGGTACGAGGCCGACCGCGGCTCGCTCGCCCAGCAGTATGGCGGCAGTGAGTGGTCGCCCGCCCGGCGGTCGCGACTCGACGAGCTGCGTCGCCAGTGCCTCGCCGCACTCGAAGCGCTCGACTTCGACAAGCTCGGGCAAGACGGACGAGTCGATTATCTGCTGTTGAAGAATCATGTAACACGCGAGCTGCGGCAGTCGCAACTCGACGCCCAAGCACAGAGTGAAATTGCTCCGCTGGCGCCTGTTCTGCCGGCGCTGGTGGAATTAGAGGATGCTCGCCGGCGGATGGAACCGATCGACCCAGCGAAGGTTGCCGACCAATTGACCGAGCTCACCCAAAAGGTCGAGTCGGCTCGTCGCCAACTCGACGAGCAGTTGAAATCGGACGCGTCGTCGCGCCCCAAAAAGTCGCAGGCACACCGGGCGGCGCGGGCGATTGACCAGGCACAACGGCTCTTGCGGCACTGGTTTGGGTTTTACGACGGTTATGATCCACTCTTCACCTGGTGGGTGGCCTCGCCCTACAAGCAGCTCGACCAGGCTCTGAGCGGCTACACCAGCTTTTTGCGCGAGCGCGTCGCCGGCGCGCGGGCCGACGACAAGGAGGCGATCGTGGGCGACCCGATCGGCCGCGAGGCGCTTTTGAGCGAACTGGCGGCCGAGTGGATCTGCTATACGCCCGAAGAATTGCTCGCGATCGCCGAGCGCGAGTTCGCGTGGTGCGAGGCCGAAATGCGCCGGGCGGCCGCCGAGATGGGCTGCGGCGACGATTGGAAACAGGCACTGGAGCAGGTCAAGCGGCAACATGTCGAGCCGGGCAAGCAGCCCGACCTGATCCGCCGCCTCGCTTTAGAGGCCATCGAGTTTCTCGACCAGCGCGATTTGGTCACCGTGCCGCCGCTGGCCCGCGAAACCTGGCGGATTGAAATGATGTCGCCTGAACGCCAGTTGGTAAACCCCTTTTTCACGGGCGGCCGAGTGATCAGCGTTTCGTTTCCGACCGGCGCGATGACGCACGAGCAGAAGCTGATGTCGATGCGCGGCAACAACATTCACTTCGCCCGAGCGACCGTGTTTCACGAGCTGATTCCCGGCCATCACTTGCAGCAGTTCATGCAGCAGCGGCACCGGAGCTATCGCCAGTTGTTCAGCACGCCGTTTTGGGTCGAGGGATGGGCGCTCTATTGGGAGATGCTGCTGTGGGATCTCGACTTTCCGCAGACGCCCGAGAACCGCGTGGGCATGCTCTTTTGGCGGATGCACCGCTGCGCGCGGATCGTCTTTTCGCTCAAGTTCCAGTTGGAACAGATGACTCCCGAGGAATGCATCAATTTTTTGGTCGAGCGCGTGGGCCACGAGCGCGACAACGCGGCGGGCGAGGTGCGGCGGTCGTTCGGCGGCGCGTACAGCCCGTTGTATCAGGCCGCCTATTTGCTAGGCGGATTGCAACTGCGAGCCTTGCACGGCGAGCTAGTCGAGTCGAGCAAGATGAGCAACCGCGAGTTTCACGACGCCGTGCTGCGCGAGAATAGCATCCCCATCGAGCTGCTCCGCGCCAAGCTGACCGCCCAGGCGCTTACGCGCGAGGCGCAATCGAGCTGGAAGTTTTATCCGACTTCGGATTAAGCCATTACCCCCGGGGTGCCACGGCATCCGCCGCGGCGGTGTGGTATCGATCGTCGGTACGGCAAGAATCGCCGCGGCGGACGCCGTACGGGATCACTACAACTCGCGGATGCGGATGTCTTTGTACCAGGCTTCGCTGGGCGGCCCGCCGTGAATTTGCAGGCCGATCAGCCCGCGCTGCTCGATCGTTTCGTCGGGTTCGGTGTAATCGACGGTTTGTCGATCGTTGATGTAAAGCAATATCCGCCGGCCCTGGCAGCGGATTTTGTAGTCGTTCCAATCGTCGCGCTTGAGTACTTGCGCGATGAGCTTTTTGTCGGCGGTGGCCAACATTTTGTTCCGCCGCGATTCGTCGTAAAGGCTGCCCCACCAGCCGTCGCCCAGATCGGCCTGGTAGCCGATCATTTCGTGATGATTCGGTATTCGGCGGCTGCGGATCTGCACGCCGGCGTTGGCCCCTTCGCCCAATACCTTGAACTTCAACGTCAACTCGAAGTCGCCGTATTCCCGCTCGGTGGTCAGGAATTCGTTGCGCGGCACTCGCTGCTTCAGGCTGCCGCCGACGATGGCCCCTTGCTCGATGCGAAACGATTTTTGCGTATCGCCCGCCCAGCCCTTGAATGTCTTGCCATCGAACAACGAGACTTCTTTGGCCGGTTCGTCAGCCGCCGCTAGCGATGCCGCCACAACAATTATGGCTGATACGGAAAAACATTTGGTCATGCATCGCCTCGCAATTACTGAGTCAATCATAGCTGGTTCTTCCCGGCGTCGCCGCGGCGCGCTATATTGCCGATTGAGATAGGTTAGTCACTCAATCCCAAGAATCCAAGACGCCATGAGCACCGTCGATATTTTCGTCGAAAGCTACCAATGGAACCGCGGCAAGACGCTGGGCCTGTTAGAAAAGATCGAGCAGCAGGCCGACGCTCCGGGCGTTCTCGGCTGGCGTCCCGGTCCCGGCCGGGCGCACATCGCCTGGCAGCTCATGCACATCGGCATCACCGAAGAGATTTTCGCGACCGAGCGGCTGGCGCCCGACAAGCCGGCCGCCTTCGCGGAGCTTTGGTCCCGGTTTCGCGGTGGCAGCACGCCCGACGACAATATTCCCACGACAGCCGGCATCAGGCAGGTGCTCACCGAATCGCGCCAGCATTTGATCGACACGCTGAAGCGGTATGGCGACGACCGGCTCGAAGAGATTCCGCCCGCCATGGCCGCCCGGAACCTCACCATGCGCGAGATTTTAGCGGTCATCGGTTGGCACGAAGGCCACCACCAGGGCCAGGCGCATATTACGCTGAACCTTTATTTGGCCAAAAAGCCGTAGAACGGAATTCCCTCCGCTCCCTACAGACTTGTTGCGGCGTGATCCTGCCGGGGCATCGCCGCGACGGCGCAGCGCTTAAATACAAGCCACATGGCGCGGCTCTGCCCCAGCCACCGGCCAGAGGGGCGCCGGGGGTGCGGCCATTGTAGTCATCATGCTCCGCATGATGCCGACGCCACAGGCGTCGAGAGGCCATCATGCGGAGCATGATGACTACGGTGGTTGAATGGCTTGCGAGCCACAAAAGCTTGCACGCCCCCCGGCCAACCGGTATCATCCAAGCTGCAAACACTGCGTGCGGGCATTTGGCGTCTCAGTCATCTTCTGGGAGAGTAGCCATGGAACGTGCGATCTATGCCCGGCTGGCGTTGGTGCGCCGGCGGCAACAGGCCCTCTTCGTGTTTTGGTTGGCCGCCCAAGGACTCTTGCTCGGGGCGCTGGCGGGCGTCGTGCTTGCCGCGGGCCGCTGGCTCGCCGGTTGGTCAATTGCGCCAATGGCGATCGCCGCCGTCTTGCTCGCAGGCCCGGTAATCGGCGCACTAGTCGGGCTGCTGCTGCGGCGCAGTTGGCACTCGGCGGCCCGAGCGGTCGATGCGCATTATCGACTGAAAGATCGGGCGGTCACGGCCTTGGCGTTTTTGAGCAAGCCTGCCCGCACGCCGCTCGATGACTTGCAAGTCGAAGACGCCGCCCGGCACCTGGCCGGCGTCGAGCCGAGCCACGTGGCGCCGTGGCGGTGGCCCCGGTCGCTGCCCGTCGGCGCGGCCTTGCTCTGCGTGGCCGTGGCCTTGTTGGTTTGGCCGAGCGGGCCGCGCAGCGTCGAGGCCGGCGTGCCGCAACCTCTCGAACAGATCTTGGCCGTCGCCGACGATCTTCAAGAAGATCTCAACGAGTTTCAAGACCTGGCCCAGCGCGAAGAAAACCCCGAGCTGGAAAAGCTCGTCGAGCTGCTCCGCGAGAAGGTGGCCGAGATGAAAGAGCCGGGCGTCGATGTCCGCGAGGCCCTCGCTAAGCTCTCCGAGATGCAGTCGGCCGTGCAAGCGCAGCAGGCCCAATACAACGTGGAATTGGTCGATGCGCAGTTGGAGTCGCTAGGTTCGGGCATGAGTCTCTCGCAGGCCCTGGCCGAGGCGGGCAAGTCGCTGGTCGAGGGCCAGTTCGACCGCGCCGCCGACGAACTCGAAAAACTCGAAGAGCCGCCACTGGAACGCAAGGAGGCCAAGGCGGTCGAGGAACAAATGAAGAAAAGCGCCCAGCAAATGGGCGAGGTGGGGCTGGGCAGCCTGGCCGACGCCACCTCGGAAATGGCCGAGGGCATGAAGGGCGGCAAAGGCAAGTTCAAGAGCGGCGCACGGCGCGTGGCCAAAGAAGTGCGCAAGCATCAGCGCCGGCGAAAAATCAACGATCTCTTGATGGGCGAGTTGAACCGGCTGGCCGACGCGAAATCCAATTGCCAGAATTCGAGCCTGGTCCGCGGCAAGCGGCCTCAGAAATCGACTTCGCCGTCAGAAACTTTCGGCCTGAGCACCAGCGGCAACGTGCGCGGCGACAAGACCGATCTGCTGGCCAACAAAAACCTGCAACAGGTGTCCGGCGCGGTCTCCGACGAGGGCGCCTCGGAAGTCGAAACGACGCACTCGCCCGAAGGACGCCAGCAGGCCGCCCGCGGCTACCGCGAGAGCTATCAAAAGTACCGCCGCATGTCGGAGTCGGTGCTCGACAGCGAACCGATACCGCTGGGCCATCGCCAGACGATTCGCAAGTATTTTGAGCTGATCCGTCCGGATCAAAACGAGGCGACGGCGAGCGAGTGAATTTGTCGGTGAGCGGCGCGCCAAAGTCGCCTTTCGCCTCGCGAAAGTCGCGCTACTTTCGCGGAGCGAAAGGCGACATTCCGTTATGAAAATCACTCGCGCCGAGACATTCCTGGCAAATGCGGGTCTGCGCAATTATCTGTTTCTGCGGCTGCATACTGACAGCGGCCTGACGGGCCTCGGCGAAGCCACGCTCGAATGGCAAGAAAAAACCGTCGAGACGCTCTTGCACGAGTGGGTGCTCGATCGCGTGGTGGGGCGCGATCCGTTCGATGTCGAGCCGATCGTCGGCGAGTTGGTGCGCGATCAATATCAGGGCGGCGCCACGATCATGACCGCGATTAGCGGCGTCGAAATCGCCCTGTGGGACCTCATAGGCAAAGCATGCGGGCAGCCACTCTATCGTTTGTTAGGTGGTCGCTGCCACCGGCGAATCGCCACCTACGCCAACGGCTGGTATGGCGGAGCGCAAACGCCCGACGAGCTTGCTCGGCGAGCCGGCGACGCGGTGGCTCGCGGTTACCGGGCGCTCAAGTTCGATCCCTTCGGCACCGCCTGGAAGGAACTTTCGCCCGACGAGCGTGAGGCGGCGATCGAGCGCGTGGCGGGCGTGCGCGAAGCCGTTGGCCGCAATGTCGGGCTGATGATCGAGTTTCACGGCCGGCTCTCGGCGGCCGCGGCCATTGATATGATCGGCGAGCTGGCACGGTTCGCGCCGGTGTGGTGCGAGGAGCCGGTCGCCCCCGAATGCGTCGAGTTGCTGAGCGAAGTGAAGCGGCAAGTCCACTCTCCGATCGCGGCGGGCGAGCGGCTGTATACGCTGGCCGATTTTTACCGGCTGGTCTCGCTGCGTGCCGCCGATGTGGTGCAGATGGACATCGCCCACTGCGGCGGCCTGCTGGCGGCCAAAAAAATCGCCGCTGTCGCCGCCATGCAAGACCTGCGCGTCGCCCCGCATTGCTCGATCGGTCCGGTGGCGCTGGCAGCGGCGCTCCACTTTGATGTCAGCACGCCGAACTTCATGATTCAAGAGTCGTTCGCCGAGTTCGATGTACCGTGGCGGGCCGATCTGGTGAACGGTTGGAACCCCGTGTGCGACGGCGAGCTGGTGCTCGGCGACGCACCGGGGCTGGGCATCGAACTGAACGAAGCCGCGATCGCCGAGCATCCCTACGTGGCCGGGGCCTTTCCGAGCCTGTGGGACGAACGGTGGACCGCTGATTTTACGCAGAACGATCCGTAGGTCAGGCTTTCCACCCTGACGAAGCACGACCATGAGAGTCTTTGGTATCGCCCTGACCGGCGACTTTCTCAACGAATCTGGTGAGCCAGCCTACGGCGATTGTGGGCTGCCGCTGCTCGACGCATCGCCCTTAATCCGTTACCACTTTTTACGCGATCAAGCGCCACGCGCCGATGACGCTGAATATTGGCAAAACCTTTACTCCATGAAGGTGAGCTGCAAACATTTGGCGGGCGTGAATGGGTTAATCGTCTTGCGTCCTTACGTGACGCGCGATGCGTTCGCCGATGGCGCCGACGAGCTGGTGGTGATCGGCCGGTCGGGGGCGGGCTATGACAAAATCGACCTGGCCGCCTGCACCGAGCACGATGTGCTGGTCTTCAACGCGCCGGTGGGGCTGCACCACGCGACGGCCTCGTCGGCGTTGCTCTTTATGCTCGCGCTGGCCAAGCGTTTGCCCGAACACCAGCGCGTCGCCCGCACGGGCGATTGGCGCGTGCAGCCCGACATTTTGGGTGGCGAGCTACAAGGCCGCACGCTGGGCATTGTGGGGCTGGGCAACAGCGGCCGGGAATTGATACGGCTGGTCGCCCCGTTTGAAATGCGGGTGTTGGCGCATTCCGCGCACGTCGATCAAACGGAAGCCGCGGTACTGGGGGCCGAGCTGGTTTCGCTCGAACGACTCTTCCGAGAGGCCGACTTTGTGAGCCTGCACGCCCGGTTGACCGACGAAACGCGGCGCATGATCGGGGCCGAACAACTGGCCTTGATGAAGCCCACGGCGTATTTCATCAACGTGGCCCGCGGCGAGCTAGTCGATCAGGAGGCGCTGATCGACGTGCTGGCCGAGCGGCGGATTGCCGGGGCCGCGCTCGATGTCTTCGAGACCGAGCCGCTGCCGGCCGATGATCCGCTGACGCGCTTGGACAACGTCATTCTCACGCCACACTGGAACGCCTCGACCAGCGACGTCTGGCGCGCGACCGCGCGGGCCATGGCCGAAGGCATGTTGCGGGCATCGCGGGGCGAACTGCCCGATCACGTAGTCAACCGCGCGGTGCTCGATCGACCCGGGTTCTGGCAGAAGCTTAAGCGGTTCACAACAACTGAGCGACCGGGGTAGCAGAATTCGTGAGAATTCTGGCACTCGCACTGGCGGCCTGACTTCAGTTGACTCTGATCGGTTTCGACAAACAAGTTCGGTAACAGCATGCACGATGACCTTCCGAGGTCGTCCGTGCGGCGTACCGTAGGCCTCACGCTCCGCGTGAGGGGGCCGCACCACGGCGACCGCCCGCGCCGAAAGTTGCATCGCTGGCCTGCCGCCGGGCCGGCATCACGCGGAGCGTGATGGCTACTGTACGCTCGACCGACCACCGCTAGCGTCGTGACTACAGATTTTGAATGGCAAAACCGTTTGGGGAACCGACTCGATTGCAACCGTTGCAAGGGAGCCGTGGTTTGTCCCAGGTCACGGCTTGGTCACCGTGCCGTCGCGGCGGCGGACGTTGCCCCATTCGAGATCGAAACTCGGTTCGTCCTTGATCGGAAACTTGGCCGCCAGTTTTTCGTCGAGCTCGATGCCGAGGCCCGGCCGATCGCTGGCCCAGTAATAGCCGTCTTTCAGTTCCGGGCAGCCGGGGAAGACGTCCTGCTCGGCCTGCGAAAAGGCCCGCGCCTCTTGAATGCCGAAATTCGGGGTCGCCAGATCGAGATGCACATTGGCGGCGTGCCCAACCGGCGAGACGTCGCCCGGCCCGTGCCAGGCGGTGCGGACGGCGAAGAACTCGCACAGCGCCGCCACCTTGCGGGCCATCGTCAGCCCGCCGATTTGCGAAATATGAATCCGAATAAAGTCGATCAGCCGCTCGCTGATGAGCGGCACATATTCGTTCGGGTTGTTGAACAGCTCGCCCATGGCGATTGGCGTGCTCGTTTGCCGCCGCAGTTGAGAGAAGTAACCGACGTCTTCCGGGCTGAACGGATCTTCCAGAAAAAACAGGCGAAACGCCTCCAGTTCTTTCGCCAATTGAATGGCCAAGATCGGCGGTACGCGCTCGTGAACATCGTGCAACAGCTCGACTTCGTCGCCCAGCTCTTTGCGCAAAAACTCGAACAGCCGCGGGACCATCCGCACGTAGGGCTTCGGCTCCCAGGGCTTCATCGGTCCGGCGGCCTCGCTGGGGCTGCGACCGGCGCCGTAGGTGGCCAGATTGGGCACGCCTACCTGCGCCCGCACGTGGCGATAGCCCTCGGCCATGAGTGCTCGGGCACGGTCGGCCACTTCCTCGAAGGTCTGGCCGCTGGCATGGCGATAGGTATCGACCGCGCGGCGGCACTTGCCGCCCAAAAGCTGAAAGACGGGCATGCCCGACCGCTTGCCCAAAATGTCCCACAGCGCCTGATCGACGCCGCTGATGGCGTTGCCCAGCACCGGCCCGTTCCGCCAATACGAGCTGACGAACGACGCTTGATAAATGTCTTCGATCGCCAGCGGATTCTTGCCGATGAGGAACGGCTTGAGATATTTTTCGACGGCAGTTTCGACCGTCCGCGGCCGTTGAGTAAAAGTGGCGCAGCCGAGTCCGTAAAGCCCCGGCTCGCTGGTGAGCACCTTGACCACAACCAGCCTAATCTTGGCCGGCGCGGTGAGCACGGTCTGGATGTCGGTGATCTTCAGCGGCGGCAGGTTTTTGCCATCGGCGGCCGAGGCCGGCCCCGCGGCGCGGGCCATTGGCGGAGCCAACAGCGGCCAGGCCGCTGCCGCACCCAGTGCCGCCCGCTCGAACCATTCGCGCCGCTGCATGAAGTGTTCCTCCCGATCCGATGGAGTCACTGCGCCGATTTGGCTTCGATTTTGACGACGACCTCTTTGCCCTTTTGCGACTTGGTCGTCAACTTGACGAGATCGCCCTCCTCGATGTCATCGAGGTCGGCCTTTTTGCCGTCCAAAGTGATCTGGCAATTGTCGTCGACCTCGTATTCCTTCTGGTCGCCGGACTTGGTTTGGATGACGATTTCGTACTCGCCGTCGTCGACACTGACGACTTTGCCCTCGACAACCGCCGCCGACGCGTGTTGCGTGACCAGCAACAGGGCGATCAAGGCGGCGAGCGGCACGGTGAGCTTGGGTAGCATGTTGTCCCTCCGGGTTCTGGACGGCAAGCGGTATCGACCCCGACAGATTATAGCGTCGCAGGTTGAGGACTCACAGCCACGGCTCGCAAGCTCGTTCCACCCTACCGCCGATCCCAGATCGCCCCGTGCCGGTCAATACGAGCCGACTCGGTCGAGAAACCGCGTCCCGAAGCGACGCCAGGCGTAACGACCCAGGGCGATGTTCGCGGCGATAATGATCAAGCCCGCCAGCACCACCAGTCCGGCGCCGTCGGTGGCGGACAACAGTCCGATCAAGGCGAGATTGGCCAAAATCGTCGGAAACAAGAAGGCCTCGACCAAAGCCAGCGGCAAGCCATACTCGCGTCCTTCCGAGCGACGAATGCGCCGCACCGCGACGAACCCCAGCACGGTCACGCCGACGATTCCCGAGAGCCCGACTAAGAGCAGCAGACCGATCAGCGGGTCGGGCGGTCGGTGGGCGGCGGCGCTCATCAGCGCCAAGAACAAAGCCAGGCCCGCCCAAACCGCCCCAACGACCGCCGGCGGAGAGACGCGGCGGTGGGACGATGAAGGCGACCACCAGCGGCGCCACTGGCGGCGAAGATTGCCAATCAGCAGACCTTCGCGGAACGGCTTGGACATGTCCGATGCGGCGGCGGCCTGTTCGGACGCGGCCGAGGAGGTGGTAGTGCCTTCGGGTTGGCCACAAGGGCCGGGACTACCTTGCCCGGTGAGGCCGGGGCTACCGGCATAAGCCGCGGGCGGGTCGAGCGCGGCCAAGATGGCGGTGACGGCGGTTGCCGGGTCTTGCTCGGGCCGGGCGGCCAACATGTCGTAAATCTGGGTCTCCACCTCGTCGACAATGGTTCGCCGCTCGGTGCGCGAGACCTCGCCGGCGAGCAGAACACGTTCGATCGCGTCGAGATGGTCGTCGATCCGCCGGCGTACGTCATCCGGCAGGCTGGGGGCTGCTTGACTCATGAGTATCTCCGTTAAGCAAATGGTCTACGGCGTCGCGGACGCCAATCCAGTGAGAAGTCATTTCCTTCAGTCGTGCATGCCCCGCCGCCGTCAGCCGATAGTATCGCCGCGGCGGGCCGGTGGGCGACGGCGCGGGACGAACTATGACCAGCCCGTCGCGGGCCAACCGGGCCAGCACCGGGTAGAGCGTGCTTTCGGTCAGCTCCAGCCGGGTGGCGGCGTTGAGCGTCTGCAAAATCTGATATCCATAGGCTTCGTCGCGGTCGAGCACTTTCATCACCGACAGCTCGACCAAGCCTTTGCGCAATTGCGTGACCCAACCTTGCATATCGCTGACCTTAGGTTCTGCCTCTTCCCATTCGCTCCGGACCCATGAATCTTGGCCGGCCGACTCCAGCTACATCGCAATACATAGTAGCGGTGGCCGTGTAACGCGTCAAGCCCCGAACACAGTTACATAGAAAGGCAAAAAGATGGAGGGCAAAAAAATGAGAAGCAGGAAGAGTGACGAACAACGATGACCCGACTAAGATCCGTTTCCTTTCGTTCCCCATTTTTTTGCCCCCAATTTTTTTGCCTTCCGAATTCGGCGGAGTCGATGCCTGTCAGCCCTCGTCCAACTCCGCCGCCGCGGCTAGAATTCTCGCGGACGGCTCTTTGACCCACATTCCATCCGGTCTCTCGATGCGAAATCCCCTGCTAGCGCCCGATCTGCGCGAGCTGATTTTGGAGCACAACGAGGCGGGGCTGCGCGAATTCTTCACCGGGCATCACCCCGCCGATTCGGCTGAGCTGCTCGACGATCTCGAAGCGCCGGAAGTGCTGTTCGTGCTGAACCTGCTGACGGGGCGCGAACGGGCGGCCGTGTTTTCATATCTCGAGCCTTCGCTGCAAGACGGCGTGGGCCGGCTGATGGAACGCGGCACGCTGGCGGCGTTGCTGACCTATATGTCGCACGACGAGCGGGCCGACCTGGTGAGCCGGCTGCCCGACGAACGGGTCGAGCAGATCATGCCGCTCTTGGCCCATGCCGAGCGCGAAGACATCCGCATGCTGGCCGCCTACCGCCAGGGCACGACCGGGGCGGTGATGACCAGCGACTACGCCACGCTGCCGGCCGAAATCACCGCGGCCCAGGCGCTCGATCGGCTGCGGCACGAGGCGCCCGACCGCGAGACGATCTATTACTGCTACGTGCTCGACGGCGACCGGCGGCTGATCGGTTTTGTGTCGCTGAAGGACCTGATTCTGGCGCCGCCCAGCCGGCCGATCTCGGCGATCATGCAGACCGACGTCGTCTCGGCGACGGTCGATGAAGACCGCGAGCTGGCCGCTCAGAAGCTGATGGAGTACGACCTGATCGCCCTGCCGGTGGTCGATGCCCAAGGGCGGCTGGTGGGCATCGTCACGCACGACGACGTGATCGACGTGATCGTCGACGAGGCGACCGAAGACGTCTACCGCCTCGGCGGCATCGAGCCGTTGGGCGACAGTTACCTGCGCACGCCGTTCGCCACGCTGTGGGGCAAGCGCGGGCTGTGGCTGGCCATCTTGTTTGTCGGCGGCTTTCTGACCACCACGGTGCTGGCCTTTTACGAGCCGGTTTTTTTGGAGCTGCCGGCGTTGGTGATGTTCATGCCGTTGATCATTTCGGCGGGCGGCAATTGCGGATCGCAATCGGCCACGTTGATTACTCGGGCGCTGGCGTTGGGCGAGGTGGAGCCGCGCGACTGGCTGCGCGTGCTATGGCACGAAATCTGGATGGGGGCTTCGCTCGGCCTGGCGCTGGGACTGGTGGGCTTCATTCGCGCTTGGATCACGCCGACCTCGTCGCTGGAGGGCATCGACCCGGTGCGGCTGTCGATCGCGGTGGCTACCGGCGTGGCGGTGGTCGTGCTCTGGGGCAACCTGGTCGGCGCACTGTTGCCGCTGTTGCTCAAGCGGTGTGGGCTCGATCCGGCCCTGATCTCGAACCCCGTGCTGGCCAGCCTGGTCGACGTGACCGGCATCGTGGCCTATTTTGTGATCGCCAAGGCGCTGCTGTTGCCTTAGGATTTGCGGGGATGGAAGGCAAAAAGATTGAGGGCTTCATCTTTTTGCCTTACATTTTCTTGCCTTCTATTTGCCCGACGTAAAGCTTCGAGCTCGCTCTTCCGCATCCGCCGCGGCGTCGTCGTGTCCAGCGGCGCGCTCCACCTTGGCGAGGCCCTGATAGTGCTGAGCGAGCAGCTCGCGAAAACGGGCGTTTTTCGGATCGTGATCGAACGCCCGTCGCTGCTCGGCAATGGCTTGTTGATAGGTATCGCGTGCCTCGTCGTTTTCGCCGACTGCATGCAGCGCCCGGGCGACGTTCGCCAGCGCGGCGCCCAGCGCGCTGCGGTAGGCAGAGTTGTCCGGCTGACGCGCGGCCAAATCCTGTTTGATCTTCGATGCCTTGCGAAAACTTTCGAGCGCGTCTTGACGACTACCCAGTTCGGCTTGTGCCTGGCCCAGATCGTACCAGGCGTCGCCCAGCTCGATCTGGTAGCGATCGACGGCCGGGTTTCCGTCGACCAGCCGCTGCCACGGCACGAGCGCCTGCTCGAAATAGCCGAGCGCCGCCGGCCAGTCGCCAGCCTCGGTCTCCAGCCCTCCCAGATTCTTGCAGGTCACCGCCAGTGCGTGTTGATATTCGGTGACCGTCGGATGATCGTCCGCCAGCCGCTTGCGAATTTTCAAGGCCGCCAAATAGTTTTCGCCCGCTTGGGCCGGCTCGCCCTGACGGAAATTGAGCGTGCCCAGGCTGTTGTAGCTGCCGGCCAGATCGGCCTGATACCTGGCGACGCTGGGATGCGCCTCGGTCAATTGCCGCCGAATCGCGAGCGATTCTTGAAAATCGTCGCGGGCCGGTTGCCATTGCTCGCGCTTGGCGTGAAAGATCGCCAGCCCTTGGTAACTTGCCGCCAAATCGCTTTGCAGGTCTGCTCGATCAGGCTCAGCTTCGGCCAACTGCCGGCGAAGGTCGAGCGCCAGCCGTAGGTGCTCCCGAGCCGGATCGTCGTGTTTCAACTCAGCCTCTTGATTGCCCAACAGAAAGTAGCTCAAGCCCAAATCGCGCCGATAATTGAGATGGTCGCTCGCCCTATCAACCAGCCGCTGCTGGATCTCGACTGCCTGGCGGAGATCTTCGAGCGCTTCCGTGCGGCGATTGAGCTCTCCTTCAAGCTGCCCGACGCCGCGATAGCCCAACGCCAGCTCACTTTGATACTGCTCGTGATCGGGATGTTGCCGCGCCAGGTCTTGAAATAGTTTCAGAGCTTCTTGAAAAGCCTTGAGCGCTTCGGCCTTCGAGCCGGTTTCGTGGTTGATCTTGCCGACGCGCAGGATGGCGCTCGCCAGGTCATGACGCAGGTGCTCTTCGCCGCCGTGCTTGTCGATGAGCTCTTCGTAGTACTTCAGCGCGTCGGCCAGCAACCGCCGCCGCAAGTGTCTGACATGTTCGTCGTTGAGCGCCTCTTCTTCCGTCACGAGGTTGACGAAATTGTCGATGGCGCGACGGGCTTCGTTCTTCGCCTCGCGTTCGGCGGCTCGCTCTTGCTCAACTTGTTGCTTGGCCGCATGGACCGCGAGCGCGGCGACGACCGACACCACGCTGACCACCGCCAGCGCGGCGACGGCCGATTGCACTCCGCGCCGATGCCGCCGCGCCCAGTGGGCCAGCCGCTCGTGCCACGGCGCGCCATACGCCGACACCGGCTCGTCGGCCAGCCAACGCTCGATGTCGCCGGCCAGCTCCTGCGGCGTGGCATAACGCTCCGCCGGTTCGAGCGCCATCGCCTTGAGGCAGACGGCTTCGAGCGCGGCGGGCACGCCCCGATT
Organism: Pirellulales bacterium; assembly: GCA_035252155.1. Classification (GTDB taxonomy): domain Bacteria; phylum Planctomycetota; class Planctomycetia; order Pirellulales; family JAICIG01; genus JAICLL01. The sequence continues at coordinate 23,591 of DATFDL010000751.1, forward strand.
GACCGCGCGGGGCGGCGGGAAATCTCCCCGCCGCACGCGATCTAACAGCCGCCCCAGCTCCGAATCGTTGAACGGCGGCCGGCCGGTCAACAAGCAATAGAGCGTCGCCCCCAAACTGTAGACATCGCTGGCGCGGCTGATATCGTCAAGCCTGCCGGCCGCCTGCTCGGGACTCATATAGGCCGGCGTGCCGATGGCCGAACCCATTTGCGTGGCGCTGGTCGAAGCACTGGGCCGCCAGACCGGTTCATCAAGGGTTTCGGCTGGGCCGGCGGGATCGCCGTCGGTCGCGGCATCTGATGCGTGCGGCAACTCCTCGTCGAATGCTTGCAGCCGATCGGCGTCGCGCGTTTCACCGTCGCCGCCCGACAGCGGCTTGGCCAGCCCCCAGTCGACCACCAGTGTTTCGCCGTAGGCGCCCAGCATGATGTTTTCGGGCTTGAGATCGCGATGTAGCACCCCGCGGCTGTGGGCGTATTCGATGGCATTGCAGACTGCCATGAACCGGTCGAGCAGTTGCCGCAATTCGAGCAGTCGAGCGCCGGGACTGGCGCGAGCGAAGTCGGGCGAATGATAATGCTCAATCGCCTCGCGCAGGCTGCGGCCCTTGATGAACCGCATCGCGTAAAACGGCCGCCCGTCGTCGGAAGTGCCCAGGCTATAAACGGGCACAATGCCCGGATGCTCCAGCCCGCCGGTCACTTCGGCTTCGAGCAGAAAACGGGCGCGGTTTTGCGGCGTGTCGACGTGGTGATCGCGAATGCGTTTCAAGGCGACTTCGCGATTGAGCTCATCGTCGCGGGCGACAAAGACTTCGCCCAGCGCACCTTTGGCATGGGGCCGCAAAATGCGAAACCGCATCGCGCTGGCCGCGGCGGTTTCGTCCGACGCAGACTGATCGTCGGGCGGCGTCGCCGCGGCGGGCAGTGTGCCGCTGAGCTGTGGCAAGGTTCGGCTGCCGTTGTCTTGCACGATGCGGCCGAGTTCCTCGCGCAGCTCCGCGGCCTCATCGAGTGACGCCAGGCAAGCCGCGGCGTCGCCCGCGTGCCGCGCCAGGTGCTCGTCGAGCAACTGGTCGACGACCGGGCGGCGTTCCGCGGCGAGAATCTGCGAATCGACCATGACGTCGCCCAGCGGGCGGTTCGGATCGTGCGCCCACCCTTCGACCGCGCGGAGCAAGTCGTCGCGCGAAACGAGACCGGCCCGCCATGTAAGAATGCCGTACAGTAGATTCCGCTCGGTGCCCATCGAAACCAGCCGCGGTGATGGCCTGAGATACCTTCACTTTAGGCCGACTTTGAGGTCTTGGCGAGTGCCGCCGTCGTAGAACGGAATTCATTCCGTTCCGGTTTTCAGTGAACGCAATGAATTTCCGCATGCGGCCGGTGGCTGGGGCAGAGTGTAACGATGCCCCGGCGAATGTCCGTTCGAGATTTGCCTATCGAAGACCACCGGAGGGTGAACGCGCGAGAGCAGTTCATCGCTGGGTGCCACGGCATCCGTCGCGGCGCGGAGAGTGTCGAATTCGCTATCGGCCCGGCCGCCGCGATGGACGCCGTGAAGTTGGGCGATGGAACACGATGGACGCTCCGCCGCCGCCGATTACAACTTGTGCGACCAATTCGTTAAAATCCACGTCAAACGTATGCGCCTCTGCGAATCAATAGTCATCAATCACGATTGGCCCAGCCTGCATTTTACTCTATGAGGCGACGATTTCAGTTCGACACCCCCAGAGCCGCGGTGCCGCCGGGGCATCGCCTAGGCTCTGACCCAGCCACCGGCCGTAGAACGGAATTCATTCCGTTCCAGCCAACTAACGAGCGGAATGAATTCCGTTCTACAGGCGCCCCGCATACGTCCCGAAGTCGTTGAACCAGTGCTTTTTGACGAAGCGATAGAACCAGCTCTTTTCGGGAATCTCGTGGCCGGGGTCGTATTGGCTAGGGCGCGATTGCATCGCGCTCAGTTCGGCCAGCGCCTGCCCGCGGACCGTGGTGTCGCGGGCGCCGTGGCGCTCGACAAGCTGCTGGAGCAGGTCGGGTCGCTCCAACACAATGCAGCCCCGCGTGCTCGATGCCGCCAGTTCGCGAAAGTCGCGTAAAAACTCCGACTGCCGAAACGTCTCGCGCAGCGGCCGCGCGTCGTGAATCGACTCTTTCGAGAACTGCACGATGGGGCAAGGCTCGATGTCGCCCCACGGGTTGATGTGGTGGCTCATGCCCGTCGCGGCCGGGCAAAGCGCCTGCCCGCGGCCGTCGTAATAAGCGTCGATGATACCGATCGGCTTTTTGACGCGCATCTCGACCACGAACCGCCTAGCACGGCGCTGCTGCTCGGGCGTGAGCGCCAGTTGCGGGTTCGCGTCGGGGCCGACCGGACGATAGACGTGATACCACAGATACATCGCCCCCATTTCGATCAGCCGATCGACCCAAGCTTCGGTCAGCAGGTCGTCGATGTTCGTCTGGCAGAGGCTCGTGCAGACGCCGGTGAGCAGCTTGTTGTTCAGGCAGTTTTGCAGGCCGGCCATCGTCTTACTGAGCACGCCGGCGCGGCCGCGCCGCTCGTCGCTGACGATCTCGCTGCCCTCGACGCTCACCAGCGGCGTGACGTTGCCCAGCCGCCGCAACTGCTTGGCGATGTCGTCGGTGATCAGTTGACCGTTGGTAAAAACCTGAAAATAGCAATCGGGATGCGCGGCGAGAATTTCCAGCAACTCGGGGTGCATGAACGGCTCGCCGCCCAGAATGCCGAAGAAGCTGTTGCCTACGGTTTTGGCTTCGCCGATCAGGCGGTTCATCGCCGCCAGGTCGATCGTCTGCTGCGGGGCCGCGACATCGACCCAGCAACCCTGGCAGCGCAGGTTGCAACTATTGACGATCGACAGATACAGGAACGGCGGAAAGACTTCGCCTTGCTTGAGCCGGCGCTTGTAGCGCTGCACCGAGCGCATACCCTTGTAGCCCATGTTCCAGGCCAGTTTCCAGACCAACCGTTTGTCGGTCTCGAACAACACGCGTCGCGCCATTTTGAAGTACATGCGATCCATCATAAGAGGGCTTGCCCGCGTGAACAAGGATGGCCGGGCAGGTAGGTGGCTGGGGCAGAGGTTCGCCGATGCCGCGGCGTTGACCAGCCAGTTCTTGCGTACGAAGTCTGTAGGGAACGGACTCCGTGCCGTTCCGTGAACTACGGTTCGGCCCCGCGCCGCCCCTCGCGGAACGGCACGGAGTCCGTTCCCTACAGAGGCCATTACCGGTTTTGGTCGTCAAACCCGATCAGCTCTCAGTGCGCGCCCAGCGTCAGGCTGACACAGAGCAGCACAAACACGGCCAACGCGACGCCGGCGAAGCGCCAATCTCGCTCGACGGCCCAGCCGGCCAGCAGGACCACTACCCGCAGAATCGGCGTCATCATCAACGCCAACAGACCCAGCGTGGTCACCGCCGAACCGCGCAGCCGCGCGGCGTCGCGCAACAGCGTCGGGAACGACTCGTACTGCGGAGCGTGCTCGTGGCCTTGAGCGAGCATGGTCGTCAGACCAACGGCCAGCAAGACGCCGCTCACCGTCAGACCGACGAGCAAGGTGCGGTGAACCCAATGATCGAGTCGATGAGGATCGGTGTTTCGCATCGCTTACTTTCCTTGCAGCGCTCGAGCGAGCATTTGAGCGGCGACGAGCAACAGCAACACCGCGAACAGCCGCGACACGGCCCGGCCGCCGATCGACCGATTCAAGACCGAGCCGAGCGCCGAGCCGGCCAACACGCCCAGCACGGCCGCCGCGGTGACGCCGGGCATGACCATGCCGTTGCCGTAGTACAAAAACGCGCTGGCCACCGCCGTCACGCCAATCATAAAGTTCGACGTGGCCGCGGCCGCTTTCACGGGCACGCCGCACAGCAGATGCAGAGCTGGCACCTTGAACACACCGCCGCCGATGCCAAGCAGCCCGGAAAGGTTGCCCGCCACAAACGCCACCGCCAGGCCGGCCGGCAGTCGCTCGACGTTGTAACTGACCCGGCCGACCGCGGGATCGAAGTAACTACCGCCCAATGGCGATGGAGAATTTGACGAGCTACTTGTGGCTGGCTTTGTCGCATCGTCTGCCGCCGAGTCGGCAGATTTTTCGGTGCGTCCGCGCCACATCAATAGGGCCGTTGGCACGAGCACCAAAGCGAACAATACTTCGAGCGACCGCGGGGCAAGCACCGCCGCCGTCAGCCCACCCGCGATGGCGCCCAGCGCCGTGGCGATTTCGAGCGTCATGCCCAGCCGCATGTTGGCAATGCCGCGTTCGACATTGGTGCTGGCTACCGCGCTGCTGGTGGCGATGACCGAGACGATGCTGGTGGCCACCGCTTCGTGCATTGGCACGCCGAGCACCATGACCAACAGGGGGATCAAAAACACGCCGCCGCCGGTGCCGAGGATGGCGCCGAGCACGCCTGTCACGCCGCCGGCGGCAAGCAGGAGCAGCGCGTTGACGGGTGTAACTTCCATGCACGATTGTAAATTCAAGAAACTGGCGTTGCAATCTGGCGGCTGGCACGACGGCCTGCCCGGCCGCTAAGATGAAGGGCCGACATCAACGTCTACTTGAGGCCCGTTTTGAATTCCGAACCCGTCATCGACGTCCAAGACCTGCGCAAGACGTACAAAAGCGGGCTGTTTGTTCGGCGACGCGTCGAGGCCTTGCGGGGCGTCAGCTTGAGCGTGGGCCGCGGCGAAATCTTCGGTCTGCTCGGCCCGAACGGCGCGGGAAAAACCACGCTCATCAAAGTCTTGCTGGGCATCGTTCGCCGCAGCGCCGGGGGCGCTTCGCTGATGGGCCGCCCCGCGGGCGAGCGGGCCGGACGACAGCGCGTCGGCTACCTGCCCGAAGGGCATCGCATTTCGCCCCATCACACGGGCAACACCGCGCTGGAGTATTACGGCAGCCTGAGCGGGCTGGCGGTCGGCGAAATCAAACGTCGCCGGCCGGCGCTGTTGGAGTTGGTCGGACTTGCCGACTGGGGCCAGGCCCGCGTCACTCAGTATTCCAAGGGAATGTTGCAACGTCTCGGCCTGGCTCAAGCCTTGCTGCACGACCCCGATTTGCTGATGCTCGACGAGCCGACCGACGGCGTCGATCCGGTAGGCCGCTCCGAGATGCGGACCTTGCTCAAGCGGCTCAAGGGCGAGGGCAAGACCATCTTCATCAACAGCCACTTGCTGCAAGAGATCGAGCTAGTCTGCGACCGCGTGGCGATTTTAGTGCAAGGACGAGTGGAACGCATCGGCCGCGTGCAAGAGCTCACGGTTCAATCGGCGATTGACGTCACCTGGGTGCTGTCGGGCGACGAGTCCGACATTCGCACCGTGCTGGCGCTCGACCCGGCGACGCCCTTGCTCGTGCCGGCGCCGAACCAGGTGCAGGTGTCGACGGCGATGGACGACCAGGCCGGCATCGACCGGGCCGTCGATGCGCTACGCGGTCGCGGCGTGAGCATTGTCGCCCTGTCACGCGCGAGGCGCACGCTGGAAGAAGCTTTTCTGGAAACCGTGCGGCGCAATGAAGTAGGCACACTCGTGACCTGAAAATGCTACGGCACACGGAGTGTGCCTGCTACGAACATGCGAGCCTACCTGGCCATCATCAAAGATTCGTTTCGCGAAGCGCTCTCGTCACGAGTGCTTTGGATTCTGCTTGTCCTGAGCACGCTGGTGCTGGCGGCGGTGGCGCCGATTGGCATCAAAGAACAGGCGGGCGCCCGTTTCGGCCCCAACGAAATCATCGATGCGCGGGGGCTGCTCGACAAAATCAAGCAGCAGCAGGCGGCCGCACCGCCCTCGCCCGGCAAGCAGATTTGGCCGTTGCTCGATGCGGAATTCCGCAATCGTATCAGCGAACCGCCGTCGGCAGCGTCGCCCTGGCAAGGCGCGGTCTATAATCGACTCGATGGCGAACTGAACCACGTACTCGGCAGCCGCGAGCTGTACGACGCGGCCGCCTGGGCCGACGTGCCCTTGCCCGACGAAGCGCGCCTGTTGATCGATCGCGGCGTCGAGCGCCTCGCCGACGACGAGCTGTGGAGGCTCAATCGCCTGCTGCTCGAAGCGGCCTATCCCGATCACATCACTCGCAGCCGCACGCCGAGCGTCCTGGTCACCTATCTTTGGTTTCACCCGATCGATCCCCTTACGGTCCCGAAAAAAGCGTTGATTGACAATTCCATCAACGCTTTCGTTTGGTTTTTCGTGGGCGTGGTGGGGGTGTTTGCGGGCGTGCTCGTGACGGCCTCGATCATCCCGCAGACCTACACGGCCGGCGCCATCGATCTGTTGCTCAGCAAGCCGATCTCGCGCTCGCTGCTCTTCTTGAGCAAGTATTTGGGCGGCTGCATGTTCATCTTGATCAACGCCGGATATCTCGTCGTCGGGCTGTGGCTGATCGCCGGCTTGCGTTGGGGGCAATGGAGCAACAAGCTGTTGATCAGCATTCCCGTGTTTCTATTCGTGTTCGCCATCTATTACGCCGTCTCGGCGCTGGCCGGCGCCATCTGGCGGAACGCGATTGTTTGCGTCGTCATGACAGTGCTGTTGTGGGCCGCTTGTTTTGTCGTCGGCCAAGCGAAGGTCGGCCTTGATGCCTTTTTATCGGTGACTCAACAACTGGCCAAGCTCATACCGGCGGGCAACGATCTGGTGGCCGCCAACGAAATGGGCCAAGTCCTGAAGTGGCAGCCGGACGAACAGAAATGGAGCGAGATTTTCACCAGCGGCGAACCGAGCCAGCCGATGATGGTGGGCATGGTCGGACCCATGATCGGCCCCGTCTACGACGGCGAGCACCAGCGGCTGCTGGCGGTACCGTCGGCGTCTGGCCAGTTCGGCGTGCAGAGCGACGCCCTGCAAGTGGCCGCGCGCGACGACGGTTGGATGCGCAAAGACGGGGTTGCGGCGCCAGCGGGCACGGCCGCGCTGTTCGTCACGCCGCGGCACGCCACGCTGGCCGTCACGCCGCGGGGCATCTTCCGTCTCGACGGCGATGCGGCTGCGCGGACCGAGCAGATCAAGGTTTTGGGGTTCAATCTGCCGGTGGCAAGCCGGGGCAGCAAGTTCGTGGCGGCCGGGCCTTCGCTGCGGCTCAATGCGCCCCTTTCGGCCGCGATCGATCCCGCCAACGGCGACCTGGCGCTGTTCGACAGCAGCGACTTGATCGTGCTGCGCCCCAATGCCAAGGGACGATATGAAGAGCGCGCCAAGCGAGCGGTCGAGGGAAATCTGGCCGGCATTGTGAGCACGGCCGGCGGAACCGTGCTGCTCGGCCGGGCGGACGGGCGGATCACCGTTTTCGAAGGCCCAGAATCGAATCCGACCAACGAGCTCCGACCCGAGGGGAACAGCGCCCCGCGATCTATCGAAGCCTCGGCCGACGGCAAGTTCTTTGCCGTGGTGTTCCATAACCGCAAGCTCTGGATCTACGACGTGGCGGGACGCCGGACCTGCCAGACGCCGATCACCGGGCAAGGCACGATTTCGGCCGCGGCTTTCGATGGCAATCGTCTGCTGGTCGCCGACCATTTCAACCGCGTCACCAAATATGCGCTGCCGACGGGCGAAGTCGTCGAACGCTATCGCCCGTCGCTCGGTGTGCTGCAAACCGCGTATTTCTACGCGCTGAAGCCGATTTACACCGTCTTTCCCAAGCCGGGCGAAATCGACAATGTGGTCACCTATCTGCTCAACGAGAGCGACACGGCCCCGATGGGCAACAATCTCAACGACCTGCGTTCGCCGCGCGTGAAGATCGACGTCTGGGGGCCGATCTGGAGCAACCTGGCATTTATTGCGGTGGTGGTTGGGTTGGGCTGCTGGTATACGCAGCGGAAAGATTTTTGACGTGGATCGGCGCTCTAGAGGTGTAGGGTGGGACGAGCTTGCGAGTCCCACCATTGACTTGCGCCACGCGCACGCGTCATTGTAAGCCAAAGGTGGCACCCGCTTCACTCGGCGCACTCTACAGAACTAAGCCGCCAGCACCTGAATCAACCACCAAAGCAGTAATAGGACAACGCCAAGCGTGGCCCCAACGCCGATGACAAACCACGGCGATTCCCAGCGGTTTTGCCGAGCGGCCGGCCGCTGAACCGACGAAGACGTGGGTCGTAGTTTCGCGCTCGAACCGCTCTTGAGCACCGGATGGCCGACGGTGTCTTCTAGCGGCGGCAACTGCGAAAGCAAGTCCCAGGCGGGCAAGTCGCGTCGCGGCCCGCCGATGGGCTTAGCTCGCCGCGGACCATCAAGGGGTTTTGCCCGCCGCGGTTGGTTTTTGGTCGCGGGCAATGGCTTCGGTTTCGGGGCTGGTTGAACGTCGTCGAGCGGCGCCAGCCGCCAATCCTCGTCGTTGTCAGGCTGCCGCAAGGGCGTTGTGCCGCCTGCCGACTTGGTTGGCGCCGCCGAATCGCGCAGCCACGAGCCGAGCGCTTCGCTCACCTCATCCATCGTTTGGTAGCGCCGCTCTGCCGACTTGGCCATCATGCGGCGGCAAATAGCCACGAGCTCACGGGGCACATCGGGCCGCTCGCTGCATATATCGGCCGGCTCGGTCGTCTGGTGCAGCATGATCCGCTGGGCCAGCGAACCGGTCGGGAAAGGCGGATGCCCGGTGAGGGCGAAATAGAGCGTACAGCCCAGCCCGTAGATATCTGCCCGGCGGTCGGCCAGTTGACTGTTCAGGGCCTGCTCGGGCGCCAGATAGTCGACGGTGCCCAGCACTTTGTCGTCAAATTCGCGGCTGAGCGCGGCGTCGACGTCGTCGGCCACGCTGGCCAGTCCCAAATCGAGCACCTTGACCGTGCCGCGCAGATCGATCAGCAGGTTGGCGGGCTTCATGTCGCGATGCACCAAGCCAGCCGAGTGAGCGTGGCCCAGTCCCTCGGCGGCCTGCCGGATATATTCGGCGGCGACGCGCGGCGGCAACGGGCCGTCTTGCTCGACGAGCGTTTTGAGGTCTCGGCCCGGCACGTACTCCATCACCAGGTAATGGACATCGCCGTCGTGATCGACGTCGAACGCCCGCACGATATGCCGATGATCGAGCGTGGCCACCGCGCGGGCCTCGCGATGAAAGCGGCGCAAATACGAGGAATCAGCGACGCGGTTGGTCGGCAATATTTTGAGCGCCACGCGCCGCCGCATGACCGGATGTTCGGCCAGATAGACGCTGCTCATGCCGCCCGTGCCGAGATGGTCGAGCAGCTTGTACTTGCCGACAAAGAAGCCGCGATGCCGTCCTTCGAGTAGCCGCTCGCTCTGCCAGCCTGTGAGCAGCCCCTTGCGGGTCAGGTGCGACGAGAGCACCTGCGTATCTTGCCGAACCTGGTCGCCCGCCTGCTGCTCCAACTCGGCGATCTCGCGATCGAGCCGGGCTTTGTCTACAAGTCCGCTCCGCTCAACGACTTCGAGAAACAGTTGTGCCGGCGGCTGCGTCATAGTGCCGCCTAATGCTGCACGCAGCGTGCCGGCGAACGGAATAACTTCTGCGCTACATGCGCTTGCCTAAGGCCACGGCCACTTTGCGGCAAAGCTCCATCGTCTGACTGAATTGCTCAACGTCGAGCGATTGATAACCGTCGCTCAAGGCGTTCTCCGGGTCGGGATGAACTTCCAAAATCAGCCCGTCGGCGCCGGCGGCCACGCTGGCGGCGGCCATCTGCGGCACCAGCCAGGTGTGGCCGGTGCCGTGGCTGGGATCGACCACCACCGGCAAGTGAGTTTTGGCATGCAGGTAGGGCACCGTGGCCAGCGGCAGCGTGAACCGCGTGTGCGACTCGAACGTGCGAATACCGCGCTCGCAGAGCATGACGTTGGGGTTGCCGCCGTCGAGAACGTACTCGGCGGCCAACAGCAGCTCTTCCATGGTCGCGCTGGGGCCGCGCTTCAAGAGCACCGGCTGCCGCACCTTGCCGACCGCTTCGAGCAGACGATAGTTCTGCATGTTGCGGGCGCCGATCTGCATCACGTCGGCATAGTCGGCCACCAAGGGCACGTCGTCGGTGGCCAGCACTTCGGTGACGACGGCCAGCCCGGTGGCGTCGCGGGCGGCGGCCAGCAGCTTCAGCCCTTCTTCTTTCATGCCTTGAAAGCTGTACGGGCTGGTGCGCGGTTTGAAGGCGCCGCCCCGCAGGGCCGTGGCGCCCGCCGCCTTGACAGCGATGGCCGTGGCGAGAATCTGCTCCTCGCTCTCGACCGAACAAGGACCGGCGATCACGCCCAGATGATCGCCGCCGACTTTCAGCCCGCGCACCGAAATGACCGTCGGCTCGTTCTTCACTTCGCGGCTAGCGACTTTATAAGGAGCGAGAATCGGCAAAACTTCGGCCACGCCGGCGCCGCTTTCGAGCGATTCTTTCAGTCCATCACGCTCAGCGCCGATCGCGGCGATCACGGTGCGTTCGACGCCGCGGAGCACGTGGGCCTTCAGCCCCAGGTTTTCGACGCGCTCGACCATGTGGTCGACTTCGGCCGGGTTGGCATTGCGTTTCATGACGACGATCACGTTCTTGGTTCCTTGTCGGTGTGCGGTCGGGGCAACAATAAAAAAGCCCCGCCGACCGCGTGGGTCTCGGGGCTGTGGCTTGCCAGGATCGAGGCTCGATTTATGAGCCGCCTCCGGCCCCGCGACCAGTCGGGGTAAAGTAAAACCAAAACCAATAGATGGCGTGGCCGGAATTCATACTGCCATTCTGCCGTGCAAACGGGGCGTTGGCAAGCCCGGCCGCGATTGTCGTCTTTCGCTCCGCGAAAGTAACGTCCTTTCGCGGAGCGAAAGGCGACACTGGCCGGCCACAAGGGCCGGGGCTACCTGACGGTGCAACGGCTTACTATACTCCACGCGGCCGCGGATGCGACATCCGCCGCCATGTGGCACAGCCGCCCTCGGGTGTGAGGTGGTCGCCAAAGGCGACCGCGAGACAGCCGAGGGCGGCTGTCCCACATTAGCGCATTCATGCCCGAGTGAAGTCGATCTTGTCGCTTCCGATGGATTCCACCACACCGTCTCACGACTTGATCGTCATCGGCGCCGGGCCGGGCGGCTATGTGGCGGCCATTCGCGCCGCTCAACTCGGCCTGAACGTGGCCTGCATCGAAAAAGAAGTGGCCCTGGGCGGCACCTGCCTGCGAATCGGCTGTATCCCCAGCAAGGCCCTGCTCGAATCGAGCGAGCTGTTTCACGAGGCCAAAGAAAAATTGGCCGCCCACGGCATCCGCTTGCCGCAGGTCGAACTCGACCTGCCCACGCTGCTGGCCCGCAAAGATCAGATCGTGCAGGGCCTGGCCAAAGGCGTCGAAGAGCTGCTGAAAAAGAACAAGATCGCTCGTTATGCCGGCCATGGCCGCCTGACCGGTACCGGCAAACTGCGCGTCGAAAGCTCTAGTGGCGCTCAGGAACTCACCGCCAAGCACATCGTCATCGCCACGGGCAGCAAGGTGCGCGGCCTGCCGGGCGTGCGGCTCGACGGCAACCGCATCGGCACCAGCACCGAGGCGCTCTCGTTCACCGAAGTGCCCAAGCACCTGGTCGTGATCGGCGCGGGCGCGATCGGGCTCGAGCTCGGTTCAGTCTGGCGGCGGCTTGGCGCCAAGGTCACGGTGCTTGAGTATCTCGATCGGATCTTGCCCGAAATGGACCAAGAACTGTCCGCCGAGGCGCTCAAGGTTTTCGCCAGGCAGGGCTTGGAGTTTCAGCTCAAGGCCCGCGTGACGGCCGCCCGTGTCGAGGGCGAACGTTGCGTCGTCGAGTGCGAGGGAACATCGCCGATCGAGTGCGACCGCGTTTTGCTGGCCGTCGGCCGGGTGCCGAACACCGACGACTTGGGCCTCGAAAGCGTCGGCATTCAACTCGATGACCGCGGCCGAGTGCCCGTGAACGATCGCTTCGAGACGGCGGCGTCGGGCGTTTACGCCATCGGCGACGTCATCCGCGGTCCGATGCTGGCCCACAAAGCCGAGGAAGAGGGCATCGCCTGTGTTGAGCGGATCGCGACCGGTTACGGGCATGTCAATTACGACGCGATTCCCAATGTGGTTTACACGCAGCCCGAAGTAGCGTCGGTCGGGCGAACCGAAGAGCAGCTTAAGCAAGACGGGCGCGAATATCGCAAAGGCTCATTTCAATTTCGCGGCAATGGCCGCGCCCGCGTGCTGGGCCACACCGAAGGCCAAGTCAAAATTCTGGCCGACGCCAAGACCGATCGCATTTTGGGCGTTCACATTCTCGGCCCTCGGGCCGGCGACCTGATTGCCGAGGCGGCCGCCGCCATCGAGTTCGGCGCCTCGAGCGAAGATCTCGCCCGCACCAGCCACGCCCACCCCACGCTTTCCGAGGTGGTTAAAGAAGCCGCGCTGGCCGTGTCGGGACGGGCGATTCACCGCTGACGGCGAGACGCATTATGCGCAATCGGGTTGGACGATCTCTGTAGGGAACGGACTCCGTGCCGTTCCGCGGCGGGCGGCGCAGGGCCGAATCGCAGTTCACGCCAGCGGCACGGAGTCCGTTCCCTACAGAGCCCAGGGCGATTGTCTGCTTATCTCGACGCGTATGGGGCCGAGGGCAGCGAGTCCCACCTTTTTGGTTTGCTAGCATGAAATGGTGGTGCGTGCCGCGCTGGGGCCCCTACGGCCGCGTTCGGCCCGTCACGCGATAAGCCTCTTCGAGCGCCGATCGTACCAACGGCTCGTAGGCCGGGTTGATACGAATGCACCGTTCGGCTCCATTGGACCAAGTTCGTGGCGGGCGATTAATTGCGGCGCGTTTTGTCGACGACCAGCAGCACTGGGCGGCGGAC
>DATFDL010000752.1:0-33722 GCA_035252155.1 Pirellulales bacterium
AAGTCGCGCCATTCCATCGCCCGATCGACCCTTTGTCGCGCGTCGTCGAGTTCTTCGGTGCTGGCGCCGGTCTTAAGCAGCTCCAAATTCGCCTGGGTTTCGCGGATTTCGGCCTGCTTTTGGGCGATGCGGCTTTCCAACTCGGGCACTTCGAGCAGGGCCACGCGCTCGCCCGGCGAAACGTGCGTGCCCTCGTCGCCGGCGACCTGCTTCAAGAACGCCGCCACGGGCGCCCGCACCTGCATGTGCGTGAGCGGCTGCACTTGAAACGTGCCGCTGACGCGCTGTTCGATTTTCACGAACGTCAACACCGCAGCGACGGCCGTGAAGGCCGCGCACCAAAACAGAGTCCGACTGCGTCGCGTAAGCACCATTTGTTTCGCCTCGTCTGCTAACAAACCATGAAACATGCTGCGGCCAGCCACCAGCGCCAACGGCGCCACCAACAGCACCGCCCCGACGTGGCCGACCCAGCGGTCGGCCATTTTCGCCAGTGTCCACAACATCGCCGTGAGCAAGCCCAGCGAGACGCCCCAGCAGGTAATGCCGTAGGTCATCAGCACGCCCCGCCGCGGTCCGCATTGCGGCCGGCCGGCGCCCCACAGCAGCCAGCGCAGATGGGCCGCCACGCACTCCAGCGCCCGCTGCCTGAGATTGGCGATGCCCAGGGCGTCGCTGAGCAGATAGTAGCCGTCGAGCTTGATGAATGGCGTAAAGTTGAAGAGCACCCGCACGCCCGACACCGAGACCACCGACCACGCCAGGTAATTGATCAGCGTGTCTTGCATGGTCAGCCGCCAGACAAACGCCGCCAGCGCCCAGAGAAACAGCTCGAAATACCCGCCGGCAAAGGTCACTGCCAGCCGCTGCCGCTTCTGGGGCATGAGCCAGGCGTCGGAGACATTGCAGAAAAACGCCGGCATGAAGAAGATCAGCAGAAAGCCGACTTCGTGAACTTCGCCGCCGTAGTGCTTGCACGTCAGGCCGTGAGCGCACTCGTGCAGCGACGTGACCACCAGCAGCGCCAGCCCGCCCAGCACGAGCGTCTGCCAATGCAGGTTCGCGAAATGGCTGACCAACTCCAACCGGTTGCTCCACACCACGCCCACGGCCATCACAATTGAGGCCGCCGAAAGCACCAGAAAGGTCCAGGTCCAGAAGAAACGCAGCTTCGGCTCGAGCCCGTTGAACAGCCGGTCGGGATCGAACAGGCTTTTGCGCCAGGCCAAGATGCTTTGACGGGGGCGCGTTGTCGGCGCGGCCGCTGACTGCGGGACAATGGCCGATCCGCCGGCTGCGTCGGCGGGCTGCGGCGACGCCGCCCCGGCCGGCGATGGCTGTTGCTCGAGCAGTCCGCGCGACTGTGCCAACACCAGAAAGTCGTCCAGATCTTCGTCAGCCAGCTCGTCATCGAACTGAGCGGCGAACGCTTCGCGGATGCCGGCGCGATCGTGCTGGCCGTCGAGCAATTCGAGCAAGCAGCGCTCGCGCGGCCCCAAGCGAAAGAACGCCTGCCGACGCGGATCCTTGACCACGAACCGCCCGTCGCTCCCCAGCGGGCTGAATACGAAATCGCGGCGAGCGAGGGGCAACTGGGCCGTCGGAACCATGTGAACCTTCCACGGTCGGCGGGTCTAATACGCATTCACATGGAAAGGCCCGACATTTCCGTTTTGCCCCGGGCCTGGGTCATAGCCGACAAAAAAGAAATTCTGGTTTCCGCTGCCGCCCGTCGTGGTGGTTGTGCCGCCGCCCGTCGTGATGGTGCTCGGCGCAATCCGTTCTTCCAGCGGTTCGATTTCGAACTTCGCTTGCTTTACCTCGTCTGACATCGCAAAGTCCTCCGTTTCGGGTTGTATTGATGGAGCGTCAGACCGGCGAATGGGCCGCCAACGTTCGCACAAGCAGTGACGATGCACACTTCGTGCCGCGGAGCGGTGCCGATACGCACGCCGCTGCGCATTTTGGCCCAGAAGAGGGGTGTGAATTTCCGCGTCGCATCCGCCGCCGGGATGCGGCGGATGCGACGCCCAAACGGAATGAGCAGGCGGTTTCGATCGAGCACAGAATCTTTTAGAATGTCGGCGCCGTCGCAACTCGCGCCACGGCAAGATTTTCAGTCTCACGAGGAACATGAGATGAGCGTCACATCTGAAGAAGTGCCGGTGGTCGTCATTGGCGGCGGCCCGGCCGGCTCAACCGCCGCCACCTTGATTGCCGAGCAGGGCCACCGGGTGGCGCTTTTTGAGCGCGAGCATTTCCCGCGCTTTCATATCGGTGAGTCGCTCATCCCGGAAACCTATTGGGTGTTGAAGCGGCTGGGCATGCTGCCCAAGCTGCGCGACAGCCATTTTGTGAAGAAATACAGCGTCCAGTTCGTCAACGAACGTGGCAAACTATCGGAGCCGTTTTACTTCATCGAACACAAGCCCCACGAATCGTCGCAAACCTGGCAAGTGGTGCGGGGCGAGTTCGACAAGCTGCTGCTCGACAACGCTCGTGAGCACGGCGTCGAGGTCCGCGAGGGCGCCCGGGTGCTGGAGGTGATGTTCGAGGGCGAACGGGCAGTAGGCGTTCGCGTGCAACACCAGGACGGCAGCCAGCGGCAGGTTCGCTGCCGGGTGGTGGTCGACGCGAGCGGCCAAAGCTCGATGATCATGAGCCGGCTGGGGCTGCGCCAGTGGGATTCGCAGCTCAAGAAGGCGGCGCTCTGGACCTATTGGCAAGGCGCCTATCGCGACACGGGCCGCGACGAAGGCACAACCCTGGTGCTGCGAACCGAAGGCAAGAAGGGCTGGTTCTGGTACATCCCGTTGCACGACGACATCGTGAGCGTCGGCGTGGTTGCCGACCACGATTATCTGTTCCGCGGCCGCGCCAGCGGCGATCACGAAGCGATCTACAACGAAGAGGTTGCCCGCTGCCCGGGGCTGCACGCGCGGCTGTCCGGCGCGAAGCGTGTCGCCGAGTTCCGCGTCGCCAAGGAATATTCATATCGCTCCTCACGGGCCTCGGGCGACGGTTGGGTGCTGGCCGGCGACGCTTTCGGTTTTCTCGATCCGCTCTACTCGTCGGGCGTGCTGCTGGCGCTCAAGTCGGGGCAATTGGCCGCCGACGCCGTGGCCGAGGGGCTGGCCAAAGGCGACACATCCGCCGCCCAGCTCGGCAAATGGGAACCCGATTTCCGCCGCGGCATGGACCGCATGCGCCGGCTGGTCTGTGAGTTTTACGACGGCTTCAGTTTTGGCCGATTCGTGCAGCGGCATCCGCAGCTTAAAGGCCATCTCACCGATCTGCTCATCGGCGACTTGTTTCACGACAAGGTCGATGACGTCATCGGACCGATGGACGCGATGCGAGCGGAGAGTTCAGTAGGTCAGGCTGCCCAGCCCGACTAGCCGTTCGCCCGTTTCGACTTCGAGGCATTCCTTCTACGACGACTCCGCCACCAAATAGCGCGCGACAAAATCTTCGTCGAGCGTTACGCCCAAACCGGGGCCGTCGGGCACGGTGATCCAACCATCGACCGCCTGCACCTGTTCGTGCGTCAGCTCGTGCCGCAACGGCGAATCTTCGACGCAGTCCTCAAACAGAAAGGCGTCGCGGCACGTGCTCAGCCAATGCAAGCTGGCGGCCACCGTCAACGGGCTGGTGTAACAATGATTGCACAGCCGCGCTCCGATTTCCTCCACTCGGCTGCGGATGTAGCAAGCGTCGGTAAAACCGTTGCGCGAAAGATCGACCTGGTAGACGTCGAGTGCCCGCCGATCGATCAACGGCCGAAACGCCGCCCGGCCGCACTCTTCTTCGCCCGCCGCAATGGGCACCGGCGAACGGTCGCGCAGCCATACATAGCCATCGACGTCGTCGGGCGAAAGCGGCTCTTCCAACCAGCCGATCCGATACTCGGCGAATGCCCGTGCACGGGCCAGCGCCGTGCGGGCGTCCCACACGCAACCGGCGTCGATCAACAGCGTGGCCTCGTCGCCCACGCCCTGCCGCGCGCCGCGCACCAGGTCGAGATCGACCGCTTCCGACTGCCCCATCGGCTCCCAGCCGAATTTGACCGCCCGATAGCCGGCATCGGTCCAGCGGCGGCCAATGTCAGCCGTCTCGCGCCCGTCGCGGCCGAACAGAATCGAGGCATAGGCGCCAATGCGGTCGAACCGCTTGCCGCCCAGCAACCGGTGGATCGGCTCGCCAAAATGCTTGCCTTTCAAGTCCCACAGCGCCATATCGATAGCCGCCATCGCGGTGATCGTCACGCTCGACCGGCCAAAATAGAGCGTGCGGCGCCACATCTCGTGCCAGAGCCGTTCGCTCTCCAGGGCGTTTTGCCCGACCAGGATTTGCCGCAGTCCGCAGGCGATATTGTGGCTGAACGGCGCATCGACGATCGCCTTGACCACTTCTGGAGAGCTATCGGCCTCGCCGATGCCTTCCAGTCCGGTATCGGTGCGCACTCGCACCAGCACCGCGTCTTGGCTGCTGGCCGTTTTAGCGATGATCTGCGGAATCCGCAGGATCTGACAAACGATTTGGGTGATTTTCATAGTCGCTCCCACTATTCCACAATCTCCACAGCGCGGACCCGCCGCACCAGCGCGATGAGGCAGATGGCTATGACCGCGGCCAAAACCGCCGCGGCGCACCAGGCAAAATGCCGCTCGTCGTCGCTTGCGAAGCGATCGAAGGCCAACCGGCCGACAAAGTGCATGTCGCGCCAGGGATCGATCAGCCCCCAATAGATGCTTTGTTCGCGCATCAAGCGGCGAATGCCCCGCAACATGATGAACAAGGTGGCCCAGGTCACGGCGATCGGCGCCATCCGTTGCAGATAGGCCGAAAGCGTCACCAGCAACGCACTGAGCGTCGCCGCCAGCACCGCGCCGTAAAAGAGCACCGCCACAGGCACTCGCCACTGCGCCCGCCAATAGGCGAACGACGACGTGAACATGCCGTATTCAATAAACAGCAGCAGGGCGGGCAGCGTGGTCAAGAGCGCCACAAGTGCCGCGACCGACAGCAGCTTGCCGGCGATGTAGTGGCGCCGTTCGATGCGCCGGGAAAGATAGAACGACAGGGCGTTGTCACGAAAGTCGGCGCCCACCAGCAAACTGCCCGTGAATGCCAACAAAATGGTCACGGGCAGGCTCTGGCCTTCCATGAAAATTACGTAGGCGTTGTCCCGTCCCGGACGGGTGTGCGGGCTGAAGCCAAGGAATTCGAGCAGCCGCTGGCGGCCTTCGGGGGGCACATCGGTGACCTGAGTGACGATCCAAATCATCGTCCAAAAGGCCAGAAAGTGCAGAAGCGCGATCGCCAGCACGATCCAATAGGCTTTGCGGCGGAAAACCTGGACTAGCGACGCCCGCACAATTGCCAGCACCGCGCGCCACGGCCCGACCGTGGCGTGTGGCCAACCGTGGTATCGGGCGACGTCGATCGACATGGCGCTCGCCTTCTCGATGGAAGGCAAAAAAAATTGAAGGCAAAAAATTGGAAGAAAGAGAGATACGCTGGTTGCTATGCGTTCGGCGCAGCACGCCCGCAAATCAACTCATTTTTTGCCCCGAATCTTTTTGCCTTCTCCGCCTTACTCGCCTACGTTCAACACGCTGTTGTTGTACATCCCGGCGCGCTTGGGATTGGCAGGGTCGGATCGCCACTTTTTGCCACCGAGCACGTACTTGTACTCGTAACGCCCGCGATTGAGCTTCAGCGTGGTTGTGTAGCGGCCTTCGGCGTCGGGGCCGTCCATCGGGTGCGCGGTCGACTGCCAGTCGTTGAAGCTGCCGGCCAGGTAAACGGCCTCGGCCGCGGCATCGGGACGATAGACGAACCGCGCCTCGTACTGGTCGTCTTCGAGGTGTGTGACCGCCGGAGCGCCCAACGTCAGGTCCTGATCGGCTGGCACCGTCTCAAAGGTGGCCACCATCATTTCTTCCCAGGTCTGATCGCCCCATCGCACCGGCTTGGTCGCATCGGGATTCATCAGGTTGTCGGCCGAGTTGTCGAACGTCGCGGTGCCATGCAGCACCGTTCCCTCGGGCATCAGCAGCGGCTCGACCGGCACGTAAGAATTCTGCCAGTTGAAATCGTAACGCGGCACATCGAGCACCGTTTCTTTGCGGCCATCGGGATAGTGCGCATCGAGCCGGAACGATTTGCCACGGAGGTGCATGTGCGGCAAAAGCGAATAGATAAAGGTGTCCTGGCCGAAGCGATGCTCGGCCTCGACGCGGTGCTCGGTCGCCCCCGGCGGAATCTCGAACTGCACGTTGATCAGCATCTTGGTTCGCAGCTCGCGTTCGACGTCCTTGGGATCGGCGAAAACCAGCCCGGCCACGCTCTGGTCGACTTGCTCGCTGCCGTTGGGCGTGTAGTGGGCCTGGATCACCAGCTTCGAGCCTTTGGGCACAAGCTTGGCCATGCGCGGCCCAAACTCCGAGGCCGGCATGCCGGGTGAGTAGGCCGCCAGCGAATTGAAGAGCACCAGCTCGGGGCGGCGCGGATTTTCGCCCGGCGGCACGTAATAAACGATCAAGTGATGCACCACCGAGCGGTTGCCCGGCCGCACTTCGGCGGCCTGGATCCACTTGTCTTCGTCAAACTCGACCTCGGTCTCGAAATGCTGATACGGCACGACACCCTTGGCCGGCACGGTATACGGCTCGGGCATCGAAAACACCAGGTCCGGCTGCGGAATCCGCCAACCTTCGACAAACTTGGGCGGCGGCGGCAGGTCGGCCGCGTCGCCCTCGGGCGAGCCGTTGTCGATCCACTCGAACACGAGGCGTTTTTCTTCATCGCTCAACCGGCTGTCGTTGCTGAAGTGGCCGAACTTGGGGTTCGCGTGCCAAGGCGGCATGCGGCCCTCGTCGATCACTTCGCGGATCATCGCCGTCCAACCGAGCACGTCGTCGTACGAGGTAAGTGTGAAGGGGCCGATTTCTCCTTTGCGATGGCAGCGCACGCAATGGCTGTTGAAGATGCCCGCGACGTGCTTGGTGTAAGTGATGTCGCCGGTGGGTGGTTTGCGGATTTCGCGGCCGATGAGGCAGCCGGCCGCCTTGGTCGCGGCCGTGGCTACGGCGTCGCCCGCCAGCACCTGATCGAGCGCCGATACCAGATCGCGGCGTTCGGGCTCGGGCCGGGCATAGCCAAAACCGTATTGATCGTCGATCCGCCCCCGGTAACGAACGGTCCGCTCGCCGTCCAGCAAGAAGACTTCTGGGGTCCGCTGCGCTCCGAACTGGTCCGCCACGGTGTTGCCCGGATCTTTCAGCAGCGTGAACTCGATGCCGTGGACGCGAGCATAATGGGCGATCTCGGCCAGTGAATCTTGCCGATTGGAGTCGATGCCGATAAAGGCCACGTCGCGCGGCTCATATTCCTTGGCCAGTTCCGCCAGCCTGGGGCCGTAGAGCAGACTCAGCGGGCATTCCGTTCCCAGGAACGCGACGACCACGGCCTTTTTGCCCGACCAGTTGGCGAGTTGATGCTCGGCGCCCAGGTAATCTTGCAACTTGAAATTTTCGATGTGCTTGCCGACAGGAGTTGGCGGTTGCTGCGTTGAATCGGCGGCCAGGACGGCAGAACAGGCAACCAGCAGGCTGGCGAGCGTGTGCATAGTGATACGCCTCAAAAAATGGTAGTGGTAGCGCTGGTTATCATATCCGGCCTGCGGCAAGCGAGGCAATGCGCTCCGAAGAGCTGTCCGGCCCCTCAATCACAAATGCCGCAATGCGTCCGTCGAGCCAACGGCGGTCGGCGCCGTGGCGACGGCCCACAAAGCCTAAATGTCCGCCGCTGGCGGCGATTTCGAGGCTCACGGCCGGACACTCGCGCCATGGATCGAGCGACGTCGCGGGCACCAGCGGATCGTCTCGCGACGCAATGACCAGCGCCGGCAGTCGTACGCTATCGCGAAGCCGCAATGAGCTAGCACGCCGATAATATTCGTTTGCCCGGCCGAACCCGCAAACCGGCGCGGTGAAGACGTCGTCGAATTCCCACAATCGCCGCGGGGTGCGCGGCCAGTCGCCGCCCGGCAAGTTGGGCATCAGCTTTCGCCGCCGCCGAACTTGCCCGATGAGTTGCCGCAAAAAATGAAGCTCGTAAAGACGATTGACCGGCCGGCTGATGTGCGCGATCGCGGCCATGAGGTCTGCGGGCGGGCAAACCGCCACGGCCCGGTCGAGATTGCCACAAGGCCGATCGCCCAACTCGCCCAATAGCTTCAACACAATGTTGCCGCCCAACGAAAAGCCGACGAGCGCGACAGGCGAGCCGGGACACAGCGCCGCGATGGCCTCGATCGCCGCGGCGGCGTCTTCCGATCGGCCGCTGTGATAAGGAAGTCGGGCCAGCGCCATGCCCGCGCCGCAGCCGCGCAAATCCATGCGGAACGATCGCACGCCCTGACACTCAAGCTTGGCGGCGACGCGCTGCATATACGGACTGAGATGGCAGCCGCCGAGTCCATGAATGAGCAGGGCCGCGCGGTCGCCCGGTCGCCAGCCGGCGGGCTGGTCGTCGTGCAGCACGATCCGGTCGCCGTCAGGCAGATCGACGATTTGTTGCCGGGCGCGATAGTCAAACCGTGGCCCCGGCAGATAGGCGCCCGCCAACGTTTGCACATGCCCGCCCCGCAACAGCGGATGTGGGCGGAAGTGGGGATGGAGCGTTGTGCCGCCGGCCAAACGGCTATCGAAGTTTGCGGATGTTTTCTCAGTCATCGATTATACGACGAAAGCGGACGCGCCGGGGTGCCACGGCATCCGTCGCAGCGCAAAACAAATTTCGCTATTCATACACGCGCGGCCGCTGCGACGGACGCCGTGCGGGACCGGCGCTTCGGCCTGTCTAAGCGGTTTTGACATTCAAAATCCGTAATTACGACGCTAGCGGTGTTCGGTGGAGCGTACAGTAGTCATCACGCTCCGCGTGATGCCGGCCCGGCGGCAGGCCAGCGATGCAACTTTCGGCGCGGGCGGTCGCCGTGGTTCGGCCCCCTCACGCGGAGCGTGAGGCCTACTGTACGCCGTACGGACGACCTCGAAAGGCCATCGTACACGCTGTTATCGAGCTTGTTTGTCAAAACCGATCAGAAGCCGTGACCTGATTTTGAATGTCTCAATCGATTAGAGCCCGTTGCACGGCGTCCGCCCCGGGGTGACTCGGCGTCAGGCTGGAAAGCCTGACCTACGTGTGCGCCGGCTGGTGCCGTGAGGCGCCGTTGCCGGCGGCGCTGGCTGCACGACCGCTGGCGGCCAGCCGTGCGACGCCCCCCGCCAGCTCGGCCGGCTCGACCGGTTTGCTGACGTGCATTTGAAAGCCCGACGACATCGCCCGCAAGCGGTCTTCTTCGCGGGCGAAGGCGGTGAGCGCCATGGCTGGCACGCGACCGCCGCGGGCGGTGGGCAACTGCCGCACCAGGCGAATCAGGTCGTAACCGTCTTGCCCCGGCATGCCGATGTCGCTGACGAGCACGTCGGGCGGCGACCGCTCAAACAGCGTTAGCGCCTCGCGCACCGTTGATGCGATTTCGACTTCGGCGCCCGAAAGGCGCAGCACCTTGCCGATCATCTCGCGCCCATCGGGCTCGTCATCAACCACCAAGACGCGCACGCCCGTCAGATCGGCGGCCGGCTGTGGCGCGGCGGCCGCGCGCGGCGCGGCCGGCTCGAGACGACCGTCGTGAGACTCGATCGCCACCGCCGCCACCGGCAACTGAACGACAAACGTGGCGCCGTGGCCGGCGCCGTCGCTGGCGGCCGAGACGTGCCCGCCGTGCAGCTCGACCACATGCCGCACGATCGCCAAGCCCAGGCCCAGGCCCCCGTGCGTGCGGCGGCTGCTGCTGTCGGCCTGGCGAAAACGGTCGAAGATGTGCGGCAGAAATTCCGGATTGACTCCCTCACCCGTGTCCGAAACTTCGATCCGCACGTGCGATCCCTCGCGCCGCAGGTTCACGCGCACCCGCCCGCCGCTGGGTGTGAACTTGATGGCGTTCACCAGCAGGTTCCAGACCACTTGTTGCAGACGGTCGGGATCGCCGGTCATTCGAACCGAGTCGACATCGAACACCGACTCAAGCTGCACTCCCTTGGCCGAGGCCGAAGGGCGGACGACATCCAAGGCCGCCTCGACGACCTCATCGAGCAATAGCGAACGGATGCTTAGCCGCAGTTTGCCGGTGATGATTCGCGAGACATCGAGCAGGTCGTCGATGAGCTTGGCCTGGGCCATGACGTTGCGCTCGACGATCTCCAGGCCGTGGTCGGATTCGTCGGGCGACAACTGCCCAGTCCGCAGCAACTGGGTCCAGCCCAGCATGGCGGTGAGCGGCGTGCGCAGCTCGTGCGAGAGCGTGGCCAGAAACTCGTCCTTGATGCGATTGGCCTCGCGCGCTTCGGAGTTGAGAATGTTTTCGATCGCGATCGAAGCCATCTGCGCCAATTGCAGCACCACGGCTTCGTCGTCGGCCGTGAACTCGCCCGACCGCTTGCGGCAGAGATGGATCAAACCGATCGTGCGGCCATCGCGGCCCGTCAGCGGCGCGGCCAGCCAGTCGGGCGGCGTCTGCGGAGCGTCCCAGAGCGACTTGCCCAGCGCCTGCCAGGCGGGGTGCGCGGCCAGTTCATTGGCGGTCATGCGACGGGCCCGGTCGAGCGCCACCCACAACGCATACAAATCGGAACCGTTGGAAGTGATGAGCGACCCGCGCAGTGGATGATACTCGGCCGACAGCGAAACGGTCTTTTGGCATCGTTCCCAGTTTTCGTCCCAGCTTGTCACCGTCGTCGCGCGGTGCGTGCCGATGAGTTCCCGCGCCGTGTCGGTGATGATCTCCAGCATCTTGTCCATCGAGAACGCCGAATGAATCGCCAGCGAGGCTTCGGTCAGCTTGTGCAGTTGCTCGGCCCGCTGCCGCAGCCGTTCGGCCTGCCGCTCGACCTGCCGGGTCTTGCGGTAGAGTTCGAGAAAGACGGTGACCTTGGTGCGGAGCACTTCGGGCACGACCGGCGCTAGGATGTAATCGACAGCCCCCAGCGAATAGCCGCGGACGACGTGCATATCGTCGCCATAGGCGGTGATGAAGATGATGGGCGTATACTGCGAGTTTTTGCGCTGGCGGATGAGCGAGGCGGTCTCGAAGCCGTCCATGCCCGGCATGTTCACGTCGAGCAAAATGACCGCGAAGTCGCGTTCCAAAAGAAGCTTGAGCGCCGCCCGTCCCGAATCGGCGGTGACCACATTCGAACAGACGTCGGCCAGGGCCGTCGACAGCGCGAGTAGCTTGTCGGGCCGGTCGTCGACGATCAGAATGGCGAGCTCGGGGTCCATCGGTGTGCGGGGCGTGGTGGTGCGGTCGGCGCGTCGAGGCGTGCTGGAGGGTTCAGGGTTCGCAGAAGGGTTCAGGGTTCGCAGAAGGGTTCAGGGTTCAGGGTTCAGGGTTCAGGGTTCAGCATTTTCGTGCGAGCGTGTTCGCTTGCGCATCTTGGGTTAAGATTCGAGCCGCACGGGCCAGCGGTGATCTTCGGACGGCAGTTGCCCTTCGAGCGTTCGCTCAAGACCGTTCAGCATGCGTACGCACTCCCAATAGCGCGCACGAAGGTCGTCGAGTTGTGACTTGGTGATGTAGCCCTTAAGGTTCGCAATGTAAAGGTGATGAACCGTTTCCAGCGCTTCGCCGCGTGAGCGGTTTACGCCTTCGATCTTATTCCGGACATGCCGGTCGCTGTGTTTCTCCGCTAGATTCGCGGGCGCACTATTTGATGATCGGCGGACCTGTGAAGTCAGTTCAAAGCGTTCATTTCGCGGCCATGTGTCGGACAATTTACACACATCGATGTGGAGTTGGCACAGTTTCTGATAGATCTTGAGGTCTTCGACCCGCATGAAGTCGCTCACGAGATCCTCCGTTCGCGTCGACCTTTCAACCCGACCAAAAATGCTGAACCCTGAACCCTGGACCCCGAACCCTACGCAGCATGAAGTCGCTCACGAGCTCCTCCGTTCGCGCCGACCTTTCAACCCGACCAAAAATGCTGAACCCTGAACCCTGAACCCTGAACCCTTTTACCGCACCTAGCGATGTAACCACACCCTCAACATCGCCAACAAATGCTCAGTATCGACCGGCTTGGAAATGTAATCCGAAGCCCCGGCCTCGATGCACTTTTCGCGGTCGCCCTTCATCGCTTTGGCCGTCAAGGCGATGATTGGCAACGTGCTGTGCGGCTCCGAGGCCCGAATGGCCTGCATCGTGGCGTAGCCGTCCATTTCGGGCATCATTACGTCCATCAGCACCACGTCGATGCCGGGCGTGTCGGCCAGCCGTTCGAGGGCCGCCCGGCCGGTATCGGCCGAGACGACCTGCATGTCGTGCCGCTCCAGCAGGCTGGTCATGGCAAAGATGTTGCGGATATCGTCGTCGACCACCAGCACCTTCTTGCCCGCCAGCACGGCTTCGGCCCGGTGCAGCGTTTCGAGCATCTGGCGCTTGGCGGCGGGCAAACGTTCGATGCGGCGATGCAGAAAGAGGGCCACCTCGTCGGCCAGCCGCTCGGGTGAGTGCACCTCCTTGACGATCATGCCGTGGCCGGCGCGCTTGAGCCGTTGCGATTGTTCGGCGGTCGGCTCGCCCGACAAATGCACGACCAGCGGCAGCCGTTCGGCCACCGGCAAGCGGTGGGCCTGCTCGAGCAAGTCAAACACTCCTTCGAGATCGCCGTCGGCCATCAGCACGGCGCAGGCGGCCGAATCTTCGGCCAGTGCGGTCAGCGCGGCTGCCGAATCGCCGAGCACCACCGTCTGCACATCATCGCCCGACACGAGCTCGACAAGCTGCGACCGCTCGTCGTCGTCCTCTGGGCCGACGACCAGCAGCGTCTTCACGTCGGACGCCGCCGCTTGCTTGACCCGCCGCCAGACGACGTCGAGCTCGTCCTTGCTCTTCAACGGCTTGGCCAGCGAACCGACCGCGCCCGCCCGCAGGCCGCGCTGCCGGTCTTCTTCGGTGGTGATGACATACACGGGAATATGCCGCGTATAGAGATCTTCCTTCAACTGGGCGAGCACGCGCCAGCCGTCGATGTCGGGCAAGTGAATATCCAGCGTGATCGCGGCGGGATGCAGACGATGCACCAAAATCAGGCCCTCGGCGGCGCGTCCGGCGACGACCGCCTTAAAACCGCCTTCATGGGCCGTTTCTAACAACAACCGGGCGAAGACCGGATCGTTCTCGATGATCAGCGCCACGCGATCGCCCGGCTGAACGTTGTCGCGATCGTCGATGACCTCGCCGCCGGTCAGGGCCTGTTGCGTCTCTTGCAGCGCCGTGGCGGCCTCGGCTTGCAGCAGTTGTGCGGAGGCGCGGGCCGTGTGCACCCCCGCGCCGGGCGACTCGCGGCGGGCCGGTTTCGTCGGAGCATAGGTGAGCGGCAGATAAAGAGTAAAGGTGCTGCCCCGCGCCGGCTCACTTTGCAGGCGGATTTCGCCGCCCAGTAAATTGGCGATCTCGCGGCTGATGTTCAGTCCCAGGCCCGTGCCGCCGTACTTGCGGCTGGTGCTGCCGTCGGCCTGCTGGAACGCCTCGAAGATCAATTGCTGCTTGTCCGGCGCGATGCCAATGCCCGTGTCGCTCACCGAAATGGCGATCACCGTATCGGCCCGCTTGAGGACGTCATGCTCGGTCGACCAACCGGGCGGCACCGGCGCCACATGGAACGAAACCACGCCCTTTTCGGTGAACTTGAAGGCATTGGAGAGCAGGTTCTTGATGATCTGCTGCAACCGCTTGATGTCGGTCTGCAAGGCCGGCGGCAGGTTGGGGGCGAAGGTGAGGCTGAAGCCCAGCTTCTTCGACTCCGCCACGTGGCGGAAGCTGCGTTCGACGTAATCGTGCAGGTCGCGGAACGAAATATCGCCCACGTCGAGCACCACCGTGCCCGACTCGATTTTGGCCAGATCGAGAATGTCGTTGATCAACGACAGCAGGTCGTTGCCCGAAGCGTGGATCGTCTGGGCGAACTCGATCTGCCGCGGCGAGAGGTTCTTCTCACTGTTGCGGGCCAGTTGGTCGGAGAGAATCAGCAGGCTGTTGAGCGGCGTGCGCAGCTCGTGCGACATGTTGGCCATGAACTCGCTCTTGTACTTCGAGGTGACGGCCAATTGCGTGGCTTTTTCTTCCAAGGCGCGGCGGGCCTGCTCGACTTCTTTGTTTTTGCGTTCGACTTCCGCGTTTTGCTGGGCCAGCAGGTGGGCCTTTTCGCCCAATTGCTGGTTGGTGAGCTGCAGCTCGTTCTGCTGCGTCTGCAGTTCGGCCGCCAACGACTGCGATTGCTTGAGCAAATCTTCGGTGCGGGTGTTGGCCTCGATCGTGTTGAGCACAATGCCGATGCTTTCGGTCAACTGATCGAGGAACGTTTCGTGCGTGGTGCTGAACCGGTCGAACGAAGCCAACTCGAGCACGGCCTTGATCTGCCCTTCGAACAACACCGGAATGACGATGATATTCAGCGGCGCCGCCTCGCCCAGCCCGGAAGTGATTTTGATGTAGTCGGCCGGCACATTGGTGAGCAGAATCTTTTGGGTCTCCAAGGCGCACTGACCCACCAGGCCCTCGCCCAGCTTGAAGATGTTGTCGACGTTTTTGCGTTCTTTATAGGCGTAGCTGGCCAGAAGCCGTAGCACCGGCTCTTCGCCCGCGGGATCCATCACGTAGAAGGCGCCCTGCTGGGCCGAAACCACCGGCGCCAACTCGGAGAGAATCAGCTTGCCCACCGCCAGCAGGTCTTTCTGGCCCTGCAACATACGCGAGAACTTGGCCATGTTGGTCTTGAGCCAGTCCTGCTCGTTGTTCTTGAGCGTCGTGTCCTTGAGGTTGACGATCATTTCGTTGATGTTGTTCTTGAGCTCGGCCACTTCGCCGAAGGCCTCGACCGTGATGCTGCGCGTCAAGTCGCCCTTGGTCACAGCGGTGGCCACCTCGGCGATGGCCCGCACCTGCGTGGTGAGGTTGTTGGCGAGCTGGTTGACGTTGTCGGTGAGGTCTTTCCACGTGCCGGCGGCGCCAGGCACGCTGGCCTGCCCGCCGAGCTTGCCTTCGACACCCACTTCACGGGCCACGGTGGTCACCTGGTCCGCGAACGTGGCCAACGTGCTGATCATGCCGTTGATCGTGTCTGCCAGGGCCGCGATTTCGCCCTTGGCATCGACGGCCAGCTTGCGGGTGAGGTCGCCGTTGGCCACGGCGGTTACCACCACGGCGATGTTGCGCACCTGGCTGGTCAAATTGCCGGCCATGAAGTTCACGTTGTCCGTCAAGTCTTTCCAGGTGCCGGCCACGCCCTTCACATCGGCCTGTCCACCGAGCTTGCCTTCGGTGCCTACCTCGCGGGCCACGCGGGTCACTTCGCTGGCGAACGAGTTGAGCTGATCGACCATCGTATTGATCGTATCTTTGAGCTCCAGGATTTCGCCGCGCACGGACACCGTAATCTTCTTGGAAAGGTCGCCGTTGGCCACGGCCTTGGTGACGTCGGCGATATTTCTCACCTGGGCCGTCAGATTGCCGGCCATGAAGTTCACACTGTCGGTCAAGTCTTTCCACGTGCCGGCCACGCCGCGCACTTCGGCCTGACCGCCGAGCTTGCCTTCGGTACCCACTTCGCGGGCCACGCGGGTCACTTCAGCCGCGAACGAGCTGAGCTGATCGACCATCGTGTTGATCACGTTCTTGATCTGCAGAATCTCGCCGCGGACGTCGACCGTGATCTTCTGCGTCAAGTCACCGTTGGCGATGGCGGTGGCCACCTTCGATACGTCGCGCAACTGCACCGTCAGATTGCCGGCCATCGAGTTGACGCTGTCGGTGAGGTCTTTCCAGGTGCCGGCCACGCCGCGCACCTCGGCCTGACCGCCGAGCCGGCCTTCGGTACCCACTTCGCGGGCCACGCGCGTCACTTCGGCGGCGAATGAGTTGAGCTGATCGACCATCGTATTGACGGTGTTTTTCAGCTCGAGGATTTCGCCCTTCACATCGACCGTGATCTTCTTCGAAAGGTCGCCGTTGGCCACGGCTTTGGTCACTTCGGCGATGTTGCGCACCTGGCTGGTCAGGTTGCCGGCCATGAAGTTTACGTTGTCGGTCAAGTCTTTCCACGTGCCGGCGACGCCGGGCACACTGGCCTGCCCGCCGAGCTTGCCTTCGGTGCCTACTTCGCGGGCCACGCGGGTCACTTCGCTGGCGAACGAGTTGAGCTGATCGACCATCGTGTTGATCGTGTCTTTCAGCTCCAGAATTTCGCCCTTCACATCGACCGTGATCTTCTTCGACAAGTCGCCGTTGGCCACGGCGGTGGTCACGGTGGCGATGTTGCGCACCTGGGCCGTCAGGTTGCCGGCCATCGAGTTGACGCTATCGGTGAGGTCTTTCCAGGTGCCGGCTACGCCGCGCACGTCGGCCTGGCCGCCGAGCTTGCCTTCGGTGCCTACCTCGCGGGCCACGCGGGTCACTTCGGCCGCGAACGAGCTAAGCTGATCGACCATCGTATTGACGGTCTGGGCCAAGGCCGCGATTTCGCCCTTGGCATCGACGGTGATCTTCTTCGAGAGATCGCCGTTGGCCACGGCTTTGGTGACGTCGGCGATGTTACGGACCTGGCTGGTCAGATTGCCGGCCATGAAGTTCACGTTGTCCGTAAGGTCTTTCCACGTGCCGGCCACGCCGGGCACGTCGGCCTGTCCGCCGAGTTTGCCTTCGGTGCCTACTTCGCGGGCTACACGGGTTACCTCGGCGGCGAACGACCGAAGCTGATCGACCATCGTGTTGATCGTGTTTTTCAACTCCAGAATCTCGCCGCGCACATCGACGGTGATCTTTTTCGAGAGGTCGCCGTTGGCGACGGCGGTGGTCACGGTGGCGATATTGCGCACCTGGGCCGTCAAGTTGCCGGCCATCGAGTTGACGCTATCGGTCAAGTCCTTCCAGGTGCCGGCCACGCCTTTCACCTTGGCCTGGCCGCCCAGCTTGCCTTCGGTGCCTACTTCGCGGGCCACGCGCGTCACTTCGCTGGCGAACGAGCCAAGCTGCTCGACCATCGTATTGACGGTTTTGGCCGTGCGCAAGAATTCGCCCTTGAGTGGACGTCCCTCGGTCTCCATCGCCATGGTTTGCGACAGATCGCCCTTAGCCACGGCGCCGATCACGCGGGCGGCTTCGGTGGTGGGATAGACCAGATCGCTGATGAGCGCATTGACGGAATCGATCGACGCGCCCCAAGAGCCGCTGACCTGGCCGATGCTGGCCCGCTGCGACAGACGACCTTCCTTGCCCACCACGCGGCTGAGCCGGTCGAGCTCGCCGGCCATCTTCTGGTTGAGCTCCATGACGTCGTTGAATGCATCGGCGATCTTGCCGTCGATGCCGGACAAGTCGATCGGCAACCGGGCGCGGAAGTCGCCCTTCTTCAGCGCCGTGAGCACCGCCAGAAGCTGCCGCTTGTCGAGCGCGCTGTGGGCCTTCTGGCCGTCTTCAGAGTGACGGCGCGGCGCAGGCTTTGCAGCGCCGTTGCGGGTGGCTGATCGACCGCGCGGCTTCTTGCCATTCGCGTCGAGCTGGGTGGTGACGGAATCCGCTACGTGGTCTTCGAAGACGGTCGCCATAGTTTCGGCCTCGGTTGCCGCAAGGATTTAGAGGAGGATGCAATAAAAAAAGCTCCATCCAGGCGCCAGGCCGAGGAGGGAGCTGTCGTAGCCGCCCAAAAACTCCATCCACCGTTCTCGTGAGCCGGCCGAGCAGCCTCACGACTGCCCGGCGTCATTGGAATACCCATTCCGCGAATGCGCACGCGCAAGAGCGGGGTTTGGGGGCGCAGGGAACGATCTGGAATAATCGTAATAGTTTAAATACGCCGTAACCGAATTGTCAACCACGGCGCATGTTGCGCGGTTTTGAGCCGTCCGACGGGGCGGCTTTCAGAGCGTTTTTAGCGGCCGCCAGATACTCGTCGCTTGCCAGAATCGCCGCCGCGACATCCCCGGGAGTAATCCGCTCCACCTCCAGGCCGGTCTCGAGCAACACTCGGCCATGCGGGTCGTCGGGACGGTGCAAATCGCTCAAATAAAGACTATTCGAGAGCTGACCGAGAGAATCGTGCGACATGATAACTGCCTCGGCCACCGCTGCCCGTGACGATCCATGCTGAAGTGCTGCGATCCAGTTATCCAACCCTTCGGTGTCGGGCGCGTGTGACAAGATGTCGTTGTACAGGGCGGTTACATACGCCGCGGTGCTAGCATGGGCCGTTTGGTATTCGGCACTCGTCACAAAGCCGATCACCACCGGTATTTCATTGCCGCTGGCCTCCAGGGCGGCGACCCAAAAGTTCAGCCCGGCGGGATCGGCCGTCCGGTGCAGATAATTGGAAAAAAAGAAACTGACCTCTTGCGCGCGATGTTCGGGCGAGCTCCATACGTCGCGGACCAGTTGGTCGCGGCTCATGCCGGCGGCCAGAGCCTGGTCGAAAAAGGCCAGCCCCGCCGAATCCGGATCGCGGCCGAGCACATTGCGATAGACGCCGTTGACGATGGCCGAGTCAATGTCGTGGGCCGGCGTGAACCGGTCGGCGACCACCTGCACCGGCACGACCTCGTTGATCGGCACATCTCCAAAATCGAGATTCGAGAAGCTCGAGCCTTGCCCGGCCGCCACCGTGTAACCGCCGCCAATCGGTTCGGTCACCTCAAAACCATGCTGCGGCTCGAAGGCTTCACGCACGGTATACGTGCCCGGCGCGGCCAACGCGAATTGATAGTTGCCGTTTTGATCGGGCGTGCTCGTCGGTTCGCCCGGATCGAACCGGCCGTTATTGTTCAGGTCGATATAAACATCGCTGAGCGTGTAGGCCGGCTCGCTCGTTTGACGAATGCCGTCGGCGTTGGCGTCGAGATAGGTCTTGCCGTAGATCAGCAGCGCGGGCGGATGCACGGTGGTCGAAACACTGGCCGTGTCGTCGTCGGGCGTGGGGTCGGCTGTATCTGATGTGACTTGTGCCGTGTCGGCCAGCACGCTGCCATCGGCCAGCGTGGCCGACACGCGCACGATGATCTGGGCCTGAAAACCCTGGTCGCCGGCCAGCGAATCGACGCTGAACCGTACCGTGCCCGTGGCCCCCGGTGGCGGCGCTTGCGTTTGCAATAACGGAAGGTGCGACGTGGTCCAATTCACGAACGTCACGCCGCTGGGCAACGTGTCGGACGCCACGACGTTTGTGGCCGCATCAGGGCCTTGATTGGTGACGCTCAGGCTATAGACCAACTCGTCGCCGGCCAGCACGGTGGTGGGCGCCGTCAAGCCGACCGCCAGATCGGCCGAAAGCAGCCGCCTGCCTTCCAGCGATTCACCCCGCGGGGCGCTGGTTCGCCTAGGTCGCGCCCTTAATTTTCGGCCGCGTCGGCCGGAAAAACCCAACGCCCAACCCCAATTTGACCAGCCACGCATGCCTTGCTCCCATTGCAAGAAAACAGGTCCGTCGCCCATCGCAGGCGAATCTGTCGTTTCCGGCGGCACATAGTCAGCCGGCCGACATCGGACGATCCACGTGGGAGTATAATTGGAACTGTTTGACGTGCAACCAAGCAAGGGTCGTGGTTTGCGATCGTCGCCCTGCGTGGCATACCTCACGGAACCAACGGCTCCCGCCAGAGAAGGCTAGGCGCACACGCATTTGGTAATCATCGCCCCCGAACCGTCGCATGTCGCGATCGGCTCTACGCTGGCGTCGTCTGGCGTGGCGTCTCGTGATGCGAACGCTCCAGCCGGGCGTCGAGCCATTCAATCGCCAGCCGCCAACCAAAAGCCTTTTCGAACGGCTCGGCCCGCCGCCGGGCGGCCCAAAGGTCGACCTCCGGCGGCTCGTCGGCCACCGCCCGCATGGTGATCTCATGCGGCGCGATCGACACCACGATCTCTTGCACCTGCTGCATGTTGCTGCGGTCGAAACCGCCTGCCAACCGCAAAATGGCCGCCAGCTTGCGCACGCGCTGCTGGTCCTTGCCCGACAGCCGCTTGAAATTGTCGTGCTTGTTCTTCGGCCCCTTGCCCCGATGGTAGCGGGCAATGTTGGCGATCAGCTCCAGTTGGTGCGGCTGGAATCCATCGAGCCGGCTGTTGAGAATCAGATGATAGCTGTGCTTGTGGTGCTTTTCGTAATTGATCAGATAGCCGACGTCTTGCAGCCGCGCGGCGGCGTCGAGCAGCAGGCGGTCGCCGCTGGTCAGGCCCCCTTCGCCGGCGATCTGCGAAAAAATCTGCCCGGCCAGCTTGGCCACCTGCCGGGCGTGGTTCAGATCGACGCCGCAGTTGGCGGCGAAGCGGTCGATGGCGGCGTCTTGATCGGTGGCGTCGCTTTCCGGCCGCCCCAGCGACTGGTCGAGTATCGTCAGCAGCAGTCCGTCGCGCACGCCGCGGTCGTGTACTTGCAGCCGGTTGACTTTGAAGCGACGCATCAGACCATCGACGATCGCCACACCGGCCACGATAATATCGGCCCGGTCAGGGCTGAGTCCCGCCACGTTGCGGCGGGCCTTGGGCGGCAGCTTGCGCAGGCGATCGAGCAGGTGGCCCACCTCGGCATGCGTCACCTCGTAGCCCCGTAGCGGCAGGTTTGTCTGGCCCTTGCTGGCCATCACCATCTCGGCCAGGCTGGTGAAGGTTCCGCCCGAGCCGATCAGCAGGTGCGGCCAGAGGATCAGCTTCTTGGTGAAGCGGCGCAGCTCGTGGTCGATGCCGGCCACCAGCCGGCCAAAGCCGCCATTGGCCAGATCCTGGCCATTCACGTAGAGATCGGTCATCCGCACTGCGCCCAACGGCGTCGCATAAACGTCCTCGATCATTTTGCCCGAGGCCAGAATGATCTCGGTGCTGCCGCCGCCGATGTCGGCCACGGCCACGTTTTTGCCTTCCAGATTGAAACTGCGGGCGACGCTGAAGAACGCCAGGTGGGCCTCTTGCTGCGAGCTGATGACTTCGATGTTGAGGCCGGTCTCTTGTTTGGCGCGGCGGCAGAACTCAGGCCCGTCGGCGGCTTCGCGCAGGGCGCACGTGCCGATGACGCGCAGCTCGCGCACCTGGTAGCCGGCGGCGATCTGTTTCATCCTCCGCAAGGCTTCGAGCGAACGTTCGATGGCGGCGGGATTTAAATGCCCGCTCGTGGCCAAGTCTTTGCCCAGCCGCGCGGTCTCTTTCTCTTCGGTGAGCACTCGGTAATTGCCTGCCCGCAGCGCCTCGGCCACGACCAGCCGAATGCTGTTGGTGCCCACGTCGATCGCGGCCAGCCGATGGGCCAGATCGGGCGAGAGGTAAATTTGCTTTTGATCCATGCGGTCGCGCAATGTGCCGCGAACTGTTTCCGTCGTTTCCTAACCATACCATATCGTAGCGGCCGTGGACGAGCCGGTTGACCATCCCCTTCCCGGTAAAGATAATCGGCGCCATGGAGATGAAGGCAAAAAAATGGGGGGCAAAAAAAAGGGGAAGAGAGATTGATTTGAGCACACCCTCCTTCTCTCTTCATTTTTTTGCCCCCCATCTTTTTGCCTTCTGTTCCCGCCCCCGACTCACGGACTGCCTCTGCCCGTGAAGCTGTTCCGTCATCTTACCGAACTGCCGGCTGGATTTCGCGCGGGCGCCGTCGCCATCGGCAATTTCGACGGGGTGCATCTGGGGCATGCGCGGATCGTCGAACGTTTGATCGCCCAGGCGCGTGACGTGGGCGGACCCGCCGTGGTCTTTACGTTCGATCCCCATCCTGCCCGGCTGCTGCGACCCGAACAAGCTCCGCTGCCGTTGACGTGGACCAAGCGAAAATCACAGTTGCTCGGTGAGCTGGGGGTCGATGTCATGATCGCGTATCCCACCGATCTAACCTTGCTTCAACTTACCGACCGAGAATTCTTTGAGCTCATTGTCCGCAAGCGGCTGGCCGCCGGCGCCGTGGTCGAAGGACCGAATTTTTTCTTCGGTCACAACCGGACGGGCAACGTCGAAGTTCTGCGGCGGCTGACCGACGAAACCGGCCTGGAGCTGGAAGTGGTCGAGCCGGTCACGATGGACGGCGAGGTGGTTTCCAGCTCGCGAATTCGCGCGTTGCTATCAGCGGGCAAAGTCGATGATGCCCGGCAGATGCTCACCCGGCCTTATCGCATTCGCGGCATGGTGACGCACGGCGCCGGTCGCGGCGCGGCGATCGGCTTTCCCACCGCGAACCTGGCCGCGATCGACACGCTGCTGCCGGCGCCGGGCGTCTACGCCGGGGCGGCCTACGTGAATGGCGGGCGCTGGCCTGCGGCGATCAACATCGGCGGCAATCCCACGTTTGGCGAGCAGCAACTCAAGATCGAAGTGCACCTGCTCGACTTCGACGCTCCGCTCTACGGCGAGCCGGTGGAAGTCGAGTTTCTCAGCCGCTTGCGCGATGTGCGGCAGTTCGCTGGCATCGACGATTTAAAGCGGCAGTTGGCCCGCGATGTCGAAGCAGCCCGCGAGGTGGGTCAGCAAGAAACGAACTGGGACGAACGATAACGCCGAGAAACCGTCATGGCCAATGCCTGCCCGAACCGGCTTTACGCCCTCGTTGCTCACGCAGTTTTCTTGAACGCTGTGCTTGCCTGGCTCTGCGCGGCGGCGTCGGCGGCCGAGCTTCGGATCGAACACGACAACACCGCGATCGCGGCCAACACCTCATTGGCCCCGGCGACGTACCAGGTGACTGATGCCGACGATAACGGCGTGCTGCACGTTCGCGGCGACAATATCATCGTCGACTTCCGAGGGGCCACGCTCTCTGGCGCGACCGGCGAACAGTCGCCCGATCAATTCCGCGGGCGGGGAATCGTGATCGAAGACTCGGCGAACGTCGTCATTAAGAACGCGCGCGTGCGCGGCTTCCGCTTGGGACTTTACGCCCGCAACTGCCGCAACTTGATCATCGAAGGCTGCGATTTCTCCGACAACTTCAAACAGCACCTGCTGAGCACGCCCCAGGCCGAGAACGCCGCCGACTGGCTCTTCGGCCACGAGAACGACCAGAACGAATGGTTCCGTTATGGGGCGGGCATCTATCTCGATGGCTGCACGGGCTTCACCGTGAGAAACAACACCGTGCATCGCGGTCAGAACGGCATCTGCCTGGTGTGCTCGCACGACGGCGCGGTTTACGACAACGATTGCTCGTTCAACAGCGGCTGGGGGCTGGCGCTCTACCGCGCCTGCCGCAACACCGTCTCGCATAATAAGCTCGACTGGTGCATCCGCGGCTACTCGCACGGCGTCTACAATCGAGGGCAGGATTCCGCCGGCATCCTAGTGTTCGAGCAATGCTCCGGCAACGTCCTTGCCTACAACAGCGCCACGCATGGCGGCGACGGCTTTTTCTTGTTCGCGGGCAACGAGACGCTGAACGAGACGGGCGAGGGCGGCTGCAACCGAAATCTGGTGTACGGCAACGATTTTTCGCACGCCAGCAACAACGGCATCGAAGCCACGTTTTCCACCCAGAATCGTTTTATTGCAAACATCATCGACGAGGCCGACCATGCGATCTGGGCCGGCTATTCTTACGACTGCCAGTTCATCGGCAATCGAATCAGCCGCGCCAGTCACGGCATCTCGATCGAACACGGCAGCCACAACCGCATCGAGGCCAACCGGTTCAAGGGCGTCGGCGTGGCGATGAATCTCTGGGCGAACGCGGCGAGCGCGTTTGCCGACAAGCCCTACGGTAAACACCACTCGTGCCGTTCCGAGGATTACACGATCGTCAAAAACCGGTTTGACGGCGATCGGCTCGACCTGCGCATCGCCAACACCAGCCAAGTGGTCGTCCGCGGCAATGAACTCATCGGCGCGCCGCTGGCCATCGACTTGGCCGGCGACGTGCGCAAGGTCGGGCTTGAGGGAAACAACATTTCAGGCGAACTTCGGCTGGCGAAAAATGCCGACGTGCGGCTTGAACGCAATTACCTTCAGCCGCCGCGGAGAGAGATCGCCTCGGTCGATGCGCCCCTGGCACTCGATTTTACGCCCGATACACCTGCCGAGGCGCCCGACGTGCCCGGCAGCCAAGACGCGTTCTTGCCCAAGGGCGCGCTGCGCGGCTTGCAATACATCTTGGTCGATGAATGGGGGCCGTATGATTTTTCGCAAGTCAAGGTATCGCCCGAGCAGCCGGTGTTTTGGGGCGATGGCGAACTGCGCGTCCTGGGGCCGCCAACGCCGTTTGTCGTGCAAGACATCACGGGCGATGTTCGTGTTTCACCGCTGCAAGGCGA
Organism: Pirellulales bacterium; assembly: GCA_035252155.1. Taxonomy (GTDB): domain Bacteria; phylum Planctomycetota; class Planctomycetia; order Pirellulales; family JAICIG01; genus JAICLL01. The sequence continues at coordinate 24,343 of DATFDL010000752.1, forward strand.
ACTGCCGGCGACGCTGAAGATTTCGGCCGATGGAAAACAAATGCACCGCTTTGCGTTTTCGTTGAAGCTGCCTGAGCGACGCGAAGCGATACCCGTCAAAGGCCTGTTGCTCTACGCCGATTGGAACGTGAAGTTTTACGCCTGGCAGGGCGCGGGGCCGCGAAAGCCGCCCGCCGATTGGGCGGCGGTCGTGGCCGGCCCCGTGCTGGAAGCGCGCCGAGCATCGAAGATCGATTTTTCCTGGGGCGGCGGCCATCCGAGCGAGCGCGTGGCGAACGATTATTTTGCCACGGTCTCGACCGCCCAGATCGACTTGCCCGCCGGCAAATACGAGCTGCGCACCATATCGGACGACGGAGTGCGCGTGCTGATCGACGGGCAACCGGCAATCGACAACTGGACCTGGCATCCACCCACCGAAAACACCGCGGAAGTCACCCTCACCGCCGGCACGCATGCTCTGCGGATCGAGCATTTCGAGATCGATGGCGTGGCGCAGCTTCAATTCTGGCTGCGGCCGAGATATTGAGGCGCCTCACATCTCATACACAATTCTTCCGTGCCGCTGAGCGCGTGAGATGCGGTCGCTGGCGTATAGCCCCGCCAGCACAAACTCGACGCACGACGCTCGAACCGCCGGATCGCTCGATGCGTTCACCTCGAACGCTTTGTCCCAGGCCGGCGGCACACGCTTCAGCCGCTCGGAATACGCGGTCGATGGCAGCATGTCGCCCACTTCGATCTTTACGCCCTGCCCGAAGATGTGCGAGATCTCCTCGAGCCCGTGCTGCTCCACATATTCCTCGAACACCGTCTTGATGGCCTCGGCCATCACGGCGTCGAGCACCTGCCGCTCCGAGAGCTGATGGCTGCCCATCAGGTCGAGTTCCAGCTTGCCCAGCGACGACGAATAAAGATGTCCCAGATCGCTGATGCGCGGCACGGCGGGCCGCTCGCCCAGCCGGGCCGAGCGGTGGCGGGCGCTGGCCACCATCGTGCGATAGTTGGCGATGCTGAACCGCGCGCTCACGCCCGACTGCTGGTCGATGTATTTCGACTTTCGCGCGGCCACGCTCATTTCTTCGACGATCTGCCGCATGAAGTAAGGCACCACCACGGGAAATTCGCCGTCGAACTCGATGGCCGCCTCTTGCTCCATGATGGCGATGCCCTGATCGCGCTCGCGCGGGTAGTGCGTGTGAATCACCGAGCCGATGCGGTCCTTGAGCTGCGGAATCACTTTGCCGCTGCGGTTGTACGTGGCCGGGTTGGCCGAAAACAAAATCAGCACGTCGACGTCGAACTTGATCGGATAGCCGCGGATCTGCACGTCGCGCTCTTCGAGGATGTTGAACAGCCCGACCTGCACCAGCTCGTCCAGCTCGGGCAGCTCGTTCATCGCAAAAATGCCGCGGTGCATGCGCGGGATCAGCCCGAAGTGCAACGCCTCTTCGGCCGACATGCTGGTGCCGCCGGCCAGCTTGGCGGGATCGATCTCGCCGATGATGTCGGCGAACTTGGTGCCCGGCGCCAGCCGCTCGGCATATCGGGCCTCGCGCGGCCACCAGGCGATCGGCACGTCTTCTTCCGGTCTTTCTGCCACCAGCCGGCGGCAGACGCTCGAAATGGGCCGAAACGGATCGTCGTGTACCGGCGCCTCGGGCAGGTCGATATACGGAATCTCATCATCGAGAAACCGTGTCAAAAGCCGCATCAGGCGGCTCTTGGCCTGGCCCTTTTCACCCAAAAAGAGCATGTCGTGCTGGGCGATCAGCGCCAGATTGATCTCGGGAATCACGGTGTCTTCATAACCAACGATGCCGGGGAATAGCTCCTCGCCCCCGGTAAGCATCCGCATGAAGTTGTCGTGGATTTCGCGTTTAACGCTCTTCGATTTCCAGCCGTTTTCGCGCAGCTCGCGCAGGTTGGTAGGTTTTTTGAGGGTCGTGGCCATTCGCACGTTGACGAACGATTCGGAGACGTTGAGGCCCGATCGGCGGGCCGGGCTTGTTCCGATTATAGACTTGCGAGTCACCGAGGATAGGGCCGAAGCGGTTCGGTGCTCATCTATGCCGCAGCGCGCCAGACTGCGTTGTGCTGCTCGTGGCGGTTGTCGTTGAAGACGCCGTAGATCGGTCGAATGCGCTCGCCGCTGAGCTGGCGATGCTGCTCGGCGATTTCGCCCGCGACGCGGCCGGCCTGGTCGAGCGAACCGCTCAACATGCGCGGTGAGATCCGTGGAAGCCAGTCAAGCAGCCGGTAGGTCTCCAACAGCTTGCACACGCCCTCGAATAGCCCAATGGCCGGTGCGTCGGGGTGCTCAGCTCGTAAAAAGTCGGCCAGACGGCGGGCGTACTCGACGTCGGTGCTCCAATGGCGGCAGTACGACTTGCGGTACTGCAGCGCCGAGTAGAGCAGACCCTCGGCCAGCCGAGCGTCGGCATTCTGCAGGGCGTAGCGAACGCCCGCTGCGGTGCGGTGCAGGTACCAGGCCCGCAGGTCTTCAATCTCCGCCCGCGGGCTGCTAGTGGTTTGCCCGGAAGGATAATTCCAAAACACGCCGAGCGTCTGCGGCACGACCCGCGACTTGATGAACGGCAAGACGCGGTTCTTGAATTCGGTATCGCCCGCGCCGCCAAAGCTGGAGTCGTAATAGCCGAGCCGGTCGTGAATGCGGCGGCGATAAAGCCCGCCGACATACGACAAGTAGCAGGTTTCGAGGTAGACCAAAGGCTGCTCGTAGCCGCTGCGGTCGTAGGTCATGATGTCGTTGACCCAGTCGCCGCGGCGGTTGACGTTGGTCACCAGGCTGCTGCCTTCCACCCAGTCGAGTGCGGGGTCGGCGTCTAGCTCTGCGGCCAGCAGCTCGAGCGTGCGGGGCAGAATAGCTTCGTCGACGCCCAAGAAACTTAGGTAGTCTCCGCGGGCCAGGGCGATGCCGCGGTTCCAGGCCGCCTGGATCGACTCGCGCTGCGCCGATCGCGCGTAGACAGCCGAGATTCGCGTCCGCTCGACCCACTCGCGGAACACGCGATATTCGTCGGCCGGCGAGCCGCTGTCGATCAGCACCACGTCGGCCTGGCCGGCGCGGATCAGCGTCTGCAAGCCGAGCGTCTCGAGAAACAACGGCAGCTTGTCGGCCGCGTTGTAGAGCGAGACAATCACCGACGCTCGAAATGCCGATCGCTCGCGGCGGTCGTCGACGCGCTCGAACTCGCACAGGGCGTTCGTGCGGTGATTGGTCTGCGCGCGGCTGAGCAGTTCCTGGCAGCGGACCTCGGCCTCGGGGTGCCCTGAGTACATGGCCTGGGCCGCTTCGGCTTCCTGGGCGTAGCCCTGCTCGGTGAGCACGCGGCCCACCTCAGGCAGGTCGTGAAACTGATCGCGGCCGGCCAGACGCATGGCCCGCAAGCGATAGGTGGCCGACAGCAGGTCGTTGCCCCGCAATCTCTCGAGCCGCGCCATCTCGCGCCATAGCCGGACGCGGTCGATGCGCAGGTCGGAGACCAATTGGGCCGTCTCTTGCAATTTTTGTTCGATCTGTCTGTCGGTGCTTTCGAGCATCCAGCCGATGGCGCGATATCGGGCGGCGAATTGTCGCGCCTGCAATTGTCGCGCTTTGGCCCCTGCGCGGTAATAAAGCGGCCCCTTGCGCAACCGGTCCTTCACGACCCGTTTGATTCGCCCGGCGACGCGCCGCGGGTGAAGCAACTTGACAGCCCGACGAAACTCGGGAGTGGTTCGTAATTTCACCGCCGTGACCGCCCATTGGTAATACGTCTCTGCCGACCGATGGGACATGAGCAAGCGATGCCAGCCGTCGGCCTCGGTGCGCACGCCCTCGTCGAAGGCCGGCGGAGCGGCGTAAATCTCGGCCAGGCTCGGCCCGACCACGTCGGGCTTCGCCGCCAGCAACGAATCGACCAGCCGGTCTCGGTAGCCGTCGTAGTCGGCCAACAGGGCCTCCAACTCGGGCAAGCAGGCCAACGGGCGGTCCATGTCGATCCGCAGATAGGGGACGCCGGGAAATGTTTCATCAAGAAACCGGCAGACGCCGGCGGCGCTGCCGATCGCAGTCGGACAGCCGGCAAAAAGCGATTCGACGGCCACTAAGTTGAAGGTGTCGTATCGCGACGGCAGCAGCACTACCGAGCGCGAGGCGAATTGCTCGCTCAATTCAGCGCGCGTCGCCGCCGGTTGAAGATCGATTCTACTCGCGCCGAAGCGCCGCTGAATCAGATCTCGCAAATAATTTTCCGAACTCTTACCGCTCGGATCGTGGCTCGACGGCCCGACGATGCGGGCAGCGCCATACGCCGCCCGCGGCAGCCACCAGCACATTTCGGCGAATACGTCCGGCCCCTTGCACTTTTCGGTTCGGCCGACGAACAGCAAATCGGGCGGACGATACGAACTCTGAGTGCGAGTCGGCGTGGGCAAATCGAGAAACCGCAAGGGACTGAGACAATGGCTCTTTAAATCGAACCGCGCTCGCCACTCGTCGAGATACGACTCACTGAGCCCATAGCGGATATCGACCGCCCGGTATTGCATCTCTTCTTGCAGCACCAAGGCTGGGTTGCGCGTACCGTCGTTTCCCCAATTCAAGCCGACCGACGTCGAGATCGTACCGTGCATCGAAAGGGCGAGCTTGCCCACCTTGACCCCATGTAGTTCCAAGGCCGGCCGCAGGCTGTAGCCAAGCTGCTCATAGTCGGGCGTGTCGACGACGTCGAACTCGCGCCCGCGGACCGACCAGGCGATGTTGTTTGCCAGCAACAGACTTCGCATCGACCAGCGCGGCGGCGAAACGTCGCAATAGCCCGCCCAGTCCGACTCGAAGTATCGCGTCTGATACGGTATGGGGTGGGCGTTGGCGGGACGCGGGACGTCGTGCGGCTCCGACTGACGCAGGTAATAAAAGTCGATCTCCGGGTTTTTGTCGATGATCGATCGGTAGAACGTCTGGCCGCCGCCGACCGAGGCGTATAAATCGAAACCGGCGAGAAGCACTCGCAGCCGCATCATGATGCCGTGACGTGTAGGATGTAATACCAACCCGAAGCGCAAGCGAGGCAGACGCGCTCGCGCTCGGCGCTTGCACCTCGAGTTTGGCGCAGCTCGGACTATTGGGGCGACGCACTGTAGTGAAACCAGGTCAGCGCGGCAAGATCGCTCGCGGTCTGCAGGAACGCCCTCCGTGGCGTTCCGTGAGGGGACAGGCTGACCTCGAATCGCAGTTTACGGAACGCCACAAAGGGCGTTCCCTAATCGGTTTTGACATTCAAGATCGGTCTTGAACTGACGCCACCGTCCGGGCTTGTCCCGGCGGAGCGGTGATTGACCGCTAGAACGGCAGACCGCCCCTATGCCACCCGCTTTTCGCATTGCGTCCGCCGCCGAAGGCGGCGGACGCAATGCGAAAAGCGAAAGAGAGGGTATGTGGTGCGATTCGATCTAGCTTTCAATCATCGCCCGACCGGGGCAAGCCCGGATCGTGGCGGCGCTTTCCAGCCAAATTACCGATCTTGATTGTCAAAACCGATCAGAGGCTGGTGGGTAATTGGCGGCTTTGATCGCCAGGACCAAGTGGCCTTTGCGCTCTGTGACCGTGCGGCTACCATGCCGCGCGGCAATCGCCGATTTTGACAGGAACACCGAGGAGACGGCTGATGAGCAGCAAACTGGGTTTTTATGGTTGGGTGCGCGAAAATGTGAAACGGGCCGTGCTGCTGGGCTTCTCCGATGCGGTCGAGCAACTTGGCGCGCCGCTAGACGCCGAAGACGTCAGCCCGCAATTGCTCGCCGTCCTACGCCAGCCGAAGGCGCTGTTGCCGACCGAAACCACCGCCGCGAAGCCGGCCGGCGCCGGGCGAAAGCGCCTCGGCCAGACGCTCGATCAGATCCAGCAGCGGTCGGCGGCGGGAACATCAACCGCCAGCGGCGCGGGGCAGTAACGCCACGTAGGATGGCCTTCCAGGCCGTCATCTTCCAACGTCTGATCGGGTTTGAATCAAGATCGGCATGTGGACCAGCCGCCCTCGGCTGGTTCGTCGACGCCGACTGCATCGGCGATGCACAGCCGAGGGCGGCTGTGCCACATGACAGCCCCTAGCCGAACGACGGTGCGGTGATTACGCTCAACGGACCCTACACCGACGTCCTTAAAGCTGATGTAAGCCCTGATGAATCGCTTCGCTCGAATCTGCAATCGTTTGTTTCGCCCGCTCTCTCTGATCCTCGCCCTGGTCGGCGACTGGTCGTCTGCCGGCCGTCTGGTCGCTGATGAACCCAAAAAAGCTACCCTCTTGGCCAGCGGCCTGAAAAACCCTGAATCGGTCGCGGTCGACGACGAGGGCCGAGTTTACGTCTCGGTCATCGGAGAATTCGGCAAACCGAACGACGGCAAGGTGGTGCTCGTCGCCGAGGGCAACGCCCGTGATTTCGCCACCGGGCTGGACGACCCCAAAGGCATCGTCGCCTTCAAAGACCGGCTCTATGTCGCCGACGGCCAGCGCGTCTGGCGGATCGACCGTCACGGCAAGGCCGAAGTGTTCGCCGACGCCGAGGCCTTTCCACGAGCTCCCCGATTTCTCAATGACATCTGCGCCGACGATCGCGGCACTCTATATGTCTCCGACTCGGGCAATCTGGAAGGCAGCGACGGCGCAGTCTTTCGAATCACCACGGAAGGCGAAGTCAGCCTGGTGACCGACACCGCCAAGGCCAAAGCGCTGAAAGCGCCCAACGGGATTTTTGCCGATGGGGCCGAACATCTTTTGATGCTCGATTTCGTTTCTGGCGAGCTACAGCGGATCAAGCTCAGCGACGGAAGCATGGTGCGGCTGGCGGCGGGCTATCCCGGCGGCGACGGTCTGGCTCGTGACGAGCAGGGCAAGTTTTACATCAGTCAGTGGGCCACCGGCCAGGTATCGGTGCTCGGCCGCCAAAGCCGCTCGCCCACGCTGCTGGGCAAATTCGAGTCGGCTGCCGATCTGTGCCTCGACGAAAAACACCATCGCCTGCTCGTGCCCGACATGAAGGCCGGCACACTCAGTGCCATTTCGCTAGCGGACATCCCGGAAGTGGAGTTGAATGAGCATCCGCTGCCGGTTCATACGGAACGGGCATTCGCAAATCTGGAATTCAACCGGCCGATCGTCCTGACTCACGCCGGCGACGCCACGAACCGCGTATTTGTGGCCTCGCAGTTGGGCAGGATTTATGTGTTTCCCAACGATCAAGACGTGGAAGAGGCGGCGCTCTATCTCGACATCAAAGACCGCGTGACCTACAGCGACAACGAAAACGAAGAAGGCTTTTTAGGGCTGGCTTTTCATCCGCGGCATAAAGACAACGGCGAGCTGTACGTTTACTACACCACGCGCGACACTCCGCACACCTCGGTGATTTCGCGGTTCCGCGTGTCGACCGACGATCCCAACCGAGCCGATCCGGCCAGCGAAGAAGAGATCCTTCGCATTCCGCAGCCCTACTGGAACCACAATGGCGGCACGATCGTGTTTGGCCCCGACGGCTATTTGTACGTGGGCCTCGGCGACGGCGGCAAACGCGATGACCCGCACGGCAACGGCCAAAACCTGGGCACGCTGCTCGGCTCGATCTTGCGAATTGACGTCGACCACCACGACGCGGGCAAAGCCTACGCCATTCCCAAAGACAATCCCTTTGTCGATCGGCCGGGCGCCCGTGGTGAAATCTGGGCCTACGGCGTTCGCAACATCTGGCGCATGTCGTTCGACCGGCAGACCGGCAAGCTGTGGGCCGCCGACGTCGGGCAGGACATTTGGGAAGAGATTGACATCATCGTGCGCGGCGGCAACTACGGCTGGAACTTGCGTGAGGCGATGCACAAGTTCGGTCCCCAGGGCGCCGAAGCGCGGGCCGACCTGATCGAGCCGATTTACGAGTATCACCACGACGCCGGCAAGTCGATCACCGGCGGCCATGTGTATCGCGGCCGGCGGCTGCCCGAACTCGTCGGCGCGTATATCTACGCCGACTATATCACCGGGCAGGTCTATGCCTTACGGTATGACGAAAAGACCAAGCACGTGACCGCCAATCAACCGATCGCCGGCAACATCATGCCGGTGTTTTCGTTCGGCGAGGACGAGCCGGGCGATGTTTACTTTATGACGACGCAGGGCTGGATTTTTCGGTTTGCGGCAGACGACGCGCGGCATTGATTTTCACGCAATCCCCGCGCCCTGCGTCTCGACGTAGACGGCATACAGCGATTGGCTGCCAGTCATGAACAGCCGGTTACGCTTGCGTCCGCCAAAGCAGACGTTCGAGCAAATCTCCGGCAGCCGAATTTGGCCGATCCGCTCGCCGTCGGGGGCGAAGATGTGTACGCCGTCGTAGCCATCGCCTACCCAGCCAGCGCTGGACCAGATGTTGCCGTCGATGTCGGCCCGAATGCCATCGGCCATGCCCGGCCGATCGAAGCCGTCGAGCTTCATCGAGGCGAACTCGCGGGCGTGGGCCAGCTTGACGCCATCGACCACGTCCCACACCTTGATATTGTGCGGGGCGTCGGGGTAGTGCGAGGCGCCGGTGTCGGCCACATAAAGTTTCTTGTAGTCGGGCGAGAAGCAGAGGCCGTTGGGCTTGTAGATTTCGTCGGTCAGTTTTTCGAGCTTGCCGCTCTTGGCATCGATGCGATAGACGGCCTCTTTGAGCTGCAAGTCGCCCTTGTTGCCCTCATAGTTGAGCAGGCTGCCGTAGCCAGGGTCGGTGAACCAGATCGAGCCGTCGTCGGGGCGAACGATCACATCGTTGGGGGCGTTGAGCGGCTTGCCCTGAAATTTGTCGGCCAGCACGGTGACGGTTCCCGACGGCTCATACCGCACTACGCGGCGGTTGCCGTGCTCGCACGAGATCTGGCGGCCGCGCTCGTCGAACGTGTTGCCGTTGCTGTTGCCGGCCGGCTGGCGGAATTTGCTGACATGGCCGTCTTCTTCGAGCCAACGCATTTGAACGTCGTTGGGAATATCGCTCCAAACCAGATAGCGCCCGACGCCGTTCCAGGCGGGGCCTTCAGCCCAGAGCATGCCTGTATGTAGCCGCTGGATGGGCGTGTTGCCGATTTTGATCTTATCGAAGCGCTTGTCGAGGGCGATGATGTCGGGGTCGGGGTACCGGACCGGGGCGGCGTCGGAACCATAGTCGCGGCCCCAGGCGGTGGCGGCCACGCTCGCCGCGGCGCCGGCCGCAGCCAGAAAGGAGCGGCGGCCGATGACGCGGGTTGATTCGTTCTGCGAATGAGCGGCGGTTGCGATGGAGTGTTGGGAACGGGCCGGTGAGTGTTTCATGATGCGTTCTCATAGGCGGTTGGCGGCGAAGCTCACCGCGCA
>DATFDL010000753.1:0-3038 GCA_035252155.1 Pirellulales bacterium
CACGATGCCCTCGACTGCGAAGGGGACCAAACGTTTGCCGCCTGCCGCAAGCTCTTGGCTCTACCGCGAACGGCTAAATTCAACTACGAGGAGGGTGGGGAAAAGCGCCTCGTCGGCAATCGCACGCAAGCCAAGTTCCTCGGCATCTTGGGTGAGTGCTGGGAGCAATTAAAGGAGTCCGAGCGCGATCAGTTGACTCTAGAAGTGTTGCACTATCAGAAGGCGGACGCCCTACAAAGGCGGCTTGTGACACACTGGCGGTTCAGCGGGCGGCAGGCGGAAGCGTTGGCCGAAGTTACTCTCGAACCAGGCTATGCCGCGCACTCCCGGCCGGCACTCGAACACCTGGTAGCCGTCATGGAAGCCCCGCCGTGGCCGACCTATAGCGAGGCACGGAAGCAATGCTATCCAGAATCGTTCGCGGCCCGCGAAGCCGCGGACGAATTGCCGCCCGTGGTCCGGGCCTTTCCCGATTTGCGTAATCCCGCGGTGACACGAGCATTGACCGAGCTGCGAAAAGTCGTGAACCAGCTTGTCCGCCGCTATGGTCGTCCGGAAATCATTCGCATCGAACTGGCCCGCGATCTCAAAAAGGGTCGCCGGGAGAGAAAACGGGCGGCAGATCGGACCGAAGCGAATCGCAAACAACGGGAAAAGGCCGTCCAGTGTATCCTCCAGGAACTACCAAAGCAGTTTCGCTCCAAAGAAGATGTTCGCAAATCGGACATTATCAAGGTGCTTTTGGCGGACGAGTGCAACTGGCGCTGCCCCTTCACCGACACCCCGTTCGGTTGGGCCGACCTGCTGGGGGCGAACCCCAAAGTGGATGTCGCCCACATCTACCCGCGGCGCTATCTTGATGATTCATTCGCCAACCTGACGCTTTGCCTAGCGAAAGAAAACCGCCATCGCATGGGCGATCAACTGCCGTATGATGCTTACAGTCAGGATGCGGAGCGATGGTCGCAGATTCTCGGCCAGGTCAAGCGCTTCCAGGGAGCGCTCAAGTTCGAGAAGTTGCGTCGCTTCGAAACCACAAAAGTGCCGGAGGCCTTTGCTGCCCGGCAGCTCAACGACACGCGGCACGCCAGCGTCAAGGCTGCCGACTACCTCGGTCTGCTTTTCGGCGGCCGAGTGGACGAGCAGGGCAAGCAGCGCGTCTTTGCCGTTGCAGGCGGTATCACGGCCCAAGTTCGGCAGGCGTGGGGACTGGATCGCATTTTGGGCAGAGACGAGAAGAACCGCGACGACCATCGCCAGCACGCGATCGACGCCATCGTCCTGGCCTTCACGGGGCCGAGGTTAATTGGCGCATTGGAGACGGCCGCTGCCCGCGCGCTACCCCGCGATGGTCGGCTTGTGCTGCGAGAAGTTCCCTGGCCCCGACTGGACTTTGTCGAACATGTGCGCGATAAAGTGCTGGCCATTCTCGTATCGCACCGGGTCGATCACCGGCTCGGCGGCCCGCTACACGCCGAAACGAACTACAGTCCCCCCATTGGGCAGCACCACCATGTTCGCAAAGCGCTGAGCAAACTGACGGAAACCGAAATCAGAGGCGACGCCATCGTCGATCCCAAAGTTCGCGCGCTCGTGCAAGCGAAATACGTTGAGCTAGGCGGCGGCCGACCGGCCAAGGTGTTCGCCGATCCTAGCTGCCATCCGTGCCTGCCCAACCGACACGGCGCCCCTGTGCCGATCCACAAGGTGCGCATCGTTGCCACTAAAAAACCGTTTGCGGTGGGTTCGGGAGCGGGTACCCGGTTCGTGGCGGCGGGCGACGGCACCAACCACCACCTGGAAGTCGTCGCCGAACTAAACACCGACGGCCAAGCCCGCCGCTGGGTCGAGAAGCCGATTGTTACGCGGCTCGAAGCTTACAAGCGGCACGCCGCGAGGCCGGCGCTGCCCGTCATCCAACGCGAGTGGGGCTCCAAGGAGCGTTTCATCTTTTCCCTCGCGCCCGGTGACTATCTCGAATGGACCGACAAGGACGGCGTTCGCCGCATCTACCGGGTCGTGAGCATTTCCTCCGGGGATATTGAGTGTCGCAGGCCGGAGGATGGCCGGCTCACTACTTTGATTCAAAAGATGAAGGAGCGAATCAGGATCACGAGTGTCGATTCGCTCCGGAAGCGAGCGGCGCGAAAAGTCAGCATCACGCCGCTGGGTGAAGTTCTGCCTCGCAACAAAGATCGCTCTTGCAGCGATTGAAACGCTCAGCAAATCCGAAGGGAAGAACACGCTGCTAACCTTGACAGCTGCACGGGTCGTTACGGACAATCCGGGTGTGGATTCGCTGAGGTTTGCAGTGAATCACGGTCAGGAAGCCGCACCATGTTGCCGCGCATCATTGATTTTTCGGATCGAGGTGCCCACCTGCGGGTGCGGCTCGAGCAGCTGATGATAACACCCGACGGGGGCGGCGAATGCTCGGTACCGTTGACCGAGATAGCGGTCCTGATCGCGGCCCATCCGCAAGTCACATTTACGCAAGCGGTGCTCGGTGGCCTAGCAGCGGCTGGCGGCATTTTTATCGTCTGCGATGAGCGGTGGTTACCGGCCGGCATGTTGCTGCCCCTGCGGGGCCATCACTTACAAGCCCGGCGGTTTCAGGCACAAGCGGCCGTCGCCGCGCCCGTTAAGAAACGCCTCTGGCAACAGATCGTCCGCGCCAAGATCGAAACGCAGGCGCAGGCGTTGGAAACACTGCACGGCGACAGCGCCGGCTTGCGCCCGCTTGTACCGTTGGTCCGCTCAGGCGACCCAGAAAACATCGAAGCCCGCGCCGCCCGCATCTATTGGCCGTTGCTCTTCGCCGATGAATCGTTTCGACGCCAATGGGAGGCAGGTGATCAGAATCGCTTGCTCAATTATGGCTACGCTGTGCTGCGGGCAATCGTCGCCCGCGCCCTTTGCGCCGCCGGGCTGCATCCGACCTTGGGGTTGCACCACCACAACCAGTACAGCGCGTTCTGCCTGGCCGACGATCTGATGGAGCCATTTCGACCGGTCGTAGATATCGTCGTCGCCCGCCT
>DATFDL010000754.1:0-2161 GCA_035252155.1 Pirellulales bacterium
AGCCCGAGCCGGGCAAGCTCGACTTCGATCTTGTCGACCATGCCGGGCAGAGCACGCTCGGCTTCAGTGATCGACAGGCCGCAGGTGGGCCAGGCCACGCAGGCCATCGACCAGCGGCGGGCATTCGAGATTTCGTGCGACAGCTTGACGCCGTGCCGCCGCAATGTGTCTTCCAGCGCGGTGCGGTCGTCGGCCACCACGTCGGTAAACAGGATGCTCTGGTGCGACGTCAGCCGCAGATTCGGCCGATAGGTGCAGCAGATTTCACGGAGCGCCGTCTTCAGGCGAAGTTCGCCCGTGTCGTGAATTCGCCCATTCTCGATGTTCAGCCCGTAATACCAGCGGCCGTCGCCCTGCTCGTGCCAACCCAGATGATCGTCGAAGCCGGTGACGTCGTCGGGATGCGGGTCGGGCAGCTTGTGGCCGTAGTACTCTTCGACCTTGCTCTTGAACCACGGCAGGCCGCGGTCGGCAATGAGGTACTTCAGCCGCGCCACTTTGCGGTCGGCTCGATTGCCAAAGTCGCGCTGCACCTTGATGACTTCGGTGGCCACATCGACCACCTGGTCGGGTGTGACAAACGCCATTCGCTTGGCCAGCGCCGGAAATGTCTTTTTGGCGCTGGGCGTAACCCCCATGCTGCCGCCCACCAGCATATTGTAGCCGATGATCTGATAGTTCTCGCAGATGGCCATCAGCCCCAGATCGTTGGCATAGAGGTCGACGCAATTGTCGCCGGGCAGACCGATGGCCGTTTTGAATTTGCGCGGCAGGTAGGTGGGGCCATAGATCGGCTCGACCTCGTGTCCGTTCCGTCCCCCGGCCACGAGCTGGTCTTCGCCCGTCGCGGGATCTTTCAGCCAGATCTCGTGGTAGGCCCGAGTGCGCGGCGCCAGGTGAGCGGCCAGCCGGTCGGTGAGTGCCTGCATCTGGGCATGCACCGGATCGAAATGATGCGGCGCCGGGCAGCACATGATGTTGCGTTCGACGTCACCGCAGGCGGCCAGTGTGGTGAGCTGAACCTGGTTGATGCGGTGGATCACCGCTTTGAGGTTCTCTTTCACCACGCCGTGCAACTGCAACCCCTGCCGACTGGTGCAACGCAAGGTGGTGTTGCCCAACTCGTCGCACAAGTCGAGCTCGGCCAGCAATTGATCACTGGTCAGCTTTCCGCCCGGCACGCGCGTGCGCACCATGAAGATGAACGCCTTATCGGCTTTGCCGCCCGAGCGGTGAGCGCGGTAGTCGCGGTCGTCTTGCTGATACGTGCCGTGATGCTTGAGAAGCTGAATGCTCTCTTTGCCGAAGAAGCTTTGACCATCGACCAGCTCGTCGGCGATCGCGCCGCGCAGGTAGTGGCTTTCGGTTTTGATGCCCTCGACGGGGCTCAACTTGGCTTCGTCAGACATGGGAGAACGGTGGCGGGAAGAGCGTTTTTACGCAAAGGTCATTAACATGACCATTATTGTCGTCATTCTACAGTCGCAGTCAACTAGAATAGCTTGCGGAACCGTACAAGTCACTAGCAAGCGGGATACAGCCCAAGTTACCCAGTGTGACAACTGTTAATGGTTAACAGTTGATGTTGCTTGTCGGAGGCGGGGTGAACCGATAGCATTCGCCCGATGTCTATCCCCTCCCACAATTCGCACCCGCCGGGTCCTTTGTGGACGGGAACACTTGCGGCGGTGGTAGCGACCGGGCTTGGCGTGGGGCTGATCCCCCTCGCACCGGGCACCTTCGGGACGCTGCTGGGAATTCCACTGGCGTGGGGGCTGCAGCAGGTGCCGCATGTCGGAGTGCGGGTTTTGGTCATCGCGGTCGTCTGCGCGGTGGGAGTTCCAATTTGTACGCTGGCGGCCCGCCGGCTGGGCGGACAAAAAGATCCCGGTTCGATTGTGCTCGACGAGATCGCCAGCCTGCCGATCACGTTCTTCCTCATCCCGCTCGACAGCGTGGCTGTGGTGGCGGCTGGGTTTATCTTGCACCGTCTGTTCGATATAACCAAGCCGCCGCCCGCCCGGCAGTTGGAACGCTTGCCCAGTGGATTGGGTATCATGGCCGATGACTGGATCGCCGGAGTTTATTCCAATCTCGCGCTACGGCTGGTGCTGTGGTCGGGGCTGCTTGATCGCCTTTAGAGTCGCCTTTCGCTCCGCGA
>DATFDL010000755.1:0-30815 GCA_035252155.1 Pirellulales bacterium
CGTTCTAGCGGTCAATCATCGCTCCGCCGGGGCAAGCCCGGACGGTGGCGTCCCGTAGGATGACCTTCCTAGGTCGTTGAGGAATACGCCTGAGACGTTACCGGAACCGAGCCCGCATCAAACAGATTCGTAATGGCACGAATGGCAGCTAACAAACCTCGTCTCCGCTGGCTCCAATTCAGCATGCGCACGTTGCTCGTCGCGTTGACGTTCTTGGCAATCTTGCTGGGCGGATGGGTGAACCGGGCGCGGCGACAGCGTGAAGCGGTGGCGGCGATCCGCGCGGCCCACGGTGAGGTGCGCTACGATGATCAGTTCGGGAAGGCAAGAGAGGTGTTGGCGGCAAGAAGGAGCCTACTCGGCCGACTCACGGGCTGGTTGGATGATAGCTATCTCCGGGACGTAGTCGCTGCCTTTCTCGATAACGACGACACGTTCGACGGAACCGCGTTTCACGCCATAGCGGCCCTCCCAGACATTAAGTACCTGGAGCTCGGCACGTGGATCAAAGACGCGAACCTAGAAAGCATTGAGGGACTTGCGAAACTCCGTCATTTGGCGCTGCGGTCGCCGCAGCTCACAGACGCGGGGCTTGTCCACTTGACGCCCTTAAAGCGCCTGACCTATTTGGCGATTTGGGACAGCCAAATAAACGGAACAGGTTTGAAACATCTGCGTGGCCTGACAAAACTCAAGAATCTTAACTTGGGCGGCACATGGGTTGATGATGCGGTTTTATTACAGGTCGCAGAAATCCCGACTCTGAAGTCAATCGAGCTTGTCGACGCGAACGTCACGGACATCGGACTCTCGCATCTAACGAAGATGGCATCACTGGAGTCGCTCGTGCTGTCTGGAACTCAAGTCACCGAGGAAGGGCGGCGTGCGTTTCGGCAGGCGATGCCCAAATGTAAACTCGAATGATGCGCAGGCATGGATAGGTAGCTCGTGAAGCCGGGGCATCGCTTAGGCTCTGCCCCAGCCACCGGCCCTGGCTGAAGAAAAGCAGTATATGAACACCACCCCCTTCAGCCTCGAACTAACGCAGCCCGTCTGGCTGTTGGCGACGGCCGCGCTGCTGGTGGTGGTCTATTACTTCTTCCGCAGCCTGGTCGATTTCGCCCGTTGGCAGCGGCTGGCGTCGCTGGCCACACGGGCGCTGATCGTGCTGTTGGTGGTCCTGGCCTTGGCGGGGCTGACGTTGGTTCGCCCCACGCACGAACAATATGTCGTGCTGGCCGTCGATCAAAGCCTCAGCGTGGGCGACGAAGCTGCGAAGACCACCGAAGCGTTTTTGAACGAGATTGCCGAGCGGCGTGGTCCGCATCGCATTGCTTATCTGCCGTTCGCCGCCGCGCCGGGACTGGCCAAAAGCGATCGCCCGTCAGGCGAGCCGGCCTTCGACCGCCAAGGCACCAACCTCGCCGCGGTCATCGAAGCCGCGGCTGGCTCGGCGCCGCCCGCCTATGTGCCGCAGATCGTACTGCTGACCGATGGCAACCAGACCGAAGGCGACGCGCTGCGGGCGGCGCTGCGGGCCGGCATGCCCGTCAGCACCGTGCCGCTGAAAACCCGCGATGATCCCGAAGTGCAGGTGTCGTCGGTCAACGTGCCCGCCCAGGTGCGCGAGGGCGAGCCGTTTTATGTCGAGGTGGCCATCGACGCCAACCACGACGACGAAGGCCAGATCGAAGTCTATCGCGGCGCGCACAAGGTGGCCGGCGAGCGGCGGCCCATCAAAAAAGGCGAAAACCGTCTCCGCTTTCAACAGTCGATCACCGACGAGCGGCTGGCTCAATACACGGTGCGCGTCAGCGGGCTGAAGCAAGACACGCTGCTCGACAACAACACCGAGTCGGGCCTGGTGTTCACCGCCGGCAAACCCCGCGTGCTGCTGGTCGAGAGCGACCCGAAGCTGGCCCAGCACTTCGCCTGGGCGATGGAGCAAGAAGAGATTCAGGTCGACGTGCGTCCGCCGCAGGGCATGCCCGACAGTTTGGCCGATCTGCAAAACTACGAGCTGGTGATCCTCTCGAACGTGCCGGCCACCGCGCTCACGCAGCGGCAGATGGAGATCGCCCGCACTTATGTGCAAGACTTGGGCGGCGGGCTGATGATGCTCGGCGGCGAACAGTCGTTCGGCCTGGGCGGCTATTACAAAAGCGTGCTCGAAGACATCCTGCCGGTGCGCAGCGATTTTGAAAAAGAAAAAGAGAAGCCCAGCCTGGCCATGGTGCTGGTGATCGACAAGTCGGGCTCGATGGGCGGCGACAAGATCGAGCTGGCCAAAGAAGCGGCCAAAAGCGCGGCTGAGCTGCTGGGCGCCAGCGACAAACTGGGCGTGATCGCCTTCGAGGGCGACACCTATTGGATCAGCCAGATGCAGCCCGCCTCGAACAAGGGACGCATTTTGGATGACATCAGCCGGCTCGAAGCGGGCGGCGGCACCAATATGTATCCGGCCATGGAAGAAGCCTACAACGCCCTGCAAACCACGGTGGCCAAGCTGAAGCATGTCATCATTCTGACCGACGGCATTTCGGCCCCCGGCGATTTCGAGGGCATCGCCAACGAGATGGCCTCGAACCGCATTACCATCTCGACGGTCGGCGTGGGCGACGGCGCCGACGAGGCGTTGCTCGAAGAACTCGCCCGCATCGGGCAGGGGCGCTATTACTTCACCGACGATCCCACGAGCATTCCGCAAATCTTCGCCAAAGAGACGGTCACGGCCAGCAAATCGGCGATCGACGAGCAGCCGTTTTTGCCGCAGGTGGTACGGCCCACGCAGGCCCTGGCCGACATCGACTTCGAGGCCGCCCCGTTTTTGCTCGGCTATGTGATGACACGCGCCAAGCCTACCAGCGAGCTGGTGCTATCGAGCGAAAAGGGCGACCCGCTTTTGGCCTGGTGGCGATACGGGCTGGGCATGACCGTGGCCTTCACCTCCGACGCCAAAAGCCGTTGGGCCGCCGAGTGGCTCAGTTGGCCGGGCTACGGCAAGTTTTGGGCGCAACTGGTGCGGCATAGCATGCGTAAGAGCGAGGCCAAGGGCGTGCTGGTCAATGTCAAGCAGCAAGGCCGCCACGCGACCGTGACGGTCGACGCGATCGATGCGGCCGGCCGCTATCTGAATCAGGCCGAGACCGACGTCACGGTGATCGACCCGCGGCTGGGCAACCGCAAGTTGGCGATGGCGCAGACCGCGCCCGGTCGCTACGTCGCCCGCTTCGATACTCCGCAAGCCGGGGCTTATCACCTGGAGCTGGCCCAGAAGCAGCAGGGAGCGGTGGTCTATCGACAGTCGCGCGGGTTGATGGTGGGTTATCCCGACGAGCTGCGGCTGCGACCCACCAACGAAGCGCTATTAAAATCGGTGGCGCAGGTCACCGGCGGGCGATACGCGCCCACAGCGGCCGAGATTTTTGCTGAGAACGACCGGACGGCGCAACGTTCGACGCCGCTGTGGCCTTATCTGATCATGGCCGCCGCCAGCTTGCTGCTGCTCGACGTCGCTCTGCGGCGGATTGATTTTATGCTGCTCTTCAGTTGGTTGCGGCGGTAACCGCGGTGGACGGGTTTTGGTAAGATAAGCTGTGAAGGTTTTGACATTCAAAATCGGCAACGGCCCGTAGGATGACCTTCCTAGGTCGCCCATGCGGCGTACCGTAGGCCTCACGCTCCGCGTGAGGGGGCCGCACCACGGCAACCGCCCGCGCCGAAAGTTGCACCGCTTGCCTGCCGCCGGGCCGGCATCACGCGGAGCGTGATGACTACTGTACGCTCTGCCGACCACCGCCAGCGTCGTAACTACGGATTTTGATTGTCAAAACCGAGTAGGGTGGGACGAGCTTGCGAGTCCCACCCTACAGACCTCGAACGGAACGCAACCGATTCGATACAACAAGGAGCAACCCATGACCGAACTTACCTGGTTGGGACACGGCAGTTGGCTGGTGCAGACCGGCAACCAGACCTTGCTGATCGACCCGTTTTTAAATGACTCGCCCACCGCGCCGGTCAAGGCCGACGGCGTCTCGCCCGATTACATCCTGGTTTCGCATGGCCACGCCGATCACGTATCGGATTGCGCGGCGATCGCCCGCCGCACGGGCGCGACGGTGATCTCGAACTTCGAAATCTGCCAATGGCTCAGCCAACAAGGCGTCAAGAAAACGATGGCCCACAACCTGGGCGGCGGCTCGACGCATCCGTTCGGGCGAGTGAAGCTGACGCTGGCGCTGCACAGCTCGGCGCTGCCCGACGGCGCGAATGGCGGCAATCCTTCGGGCTTTTTGCTTTGGCTGGCCGACGGCGTCATCTATTTCGCTTGCGACACGGGGTTGTTCTACGACATGAAGCTGATCGGGGCGGTGGGCATCGACCTGGCGGTATTGCCCATTGGCGATCTATTCACCATGGGGCCGGACGACTCGATCGAGGCGATCAAGCTCTTAACACCCAAGCGCGTCGCGCCCTCGCACTACGGCACCTGGCCGCCGATCGCGCAAGACGCCGCCGCCTGGGCCGATCGCGTCCGCCGCGAAACAAAAGCCGAACCCTACGTCGTGCCGCCGGGCGGGAAGATCAAGCTCTGAGGTCGGCTGCCATCGTCATTTTGCATTTTGACTTTTGCATTTTGCATTTTGACTTTCCCTTGTTCGCGGCACTCTTGCCGCTCCGCTCCGCCCAAGCGATACTGCCTGCTCGTTGACTGCTGAATCCTGAACCCTGAACCCTAGCGTTGCCACTCGACGCCAAGCCGCTCTTCCGTCCCGACGTTCTCCGCGCGCACCTGGGGGCTTTTACGACGCTGCCCGAACGCAGGCTGTGATCGGGCAATCGCCAATGACGGCGTGCGCTCGCTGGGCAGGTGAAGCCGACGCGGCAGTCGGAAAGTCAAAATGCAAAATGCAAAATGCAAATCGCAAAATGGGGGGCAATCAGTGGACAGTGGTTAGAGCGGCGTCGCCGTACAGCGACTGTGCCGTGCAGCGGCTCGTTCAGCGAACGGCTCTTCCGTAGAATCTGTCGGTAGCTTTCGCCCTGAGTCGCAGCGCGACCGTGCGTTTTGTGAGGGACGCTGGTCAGCGAAGCCTTGCGCCTCATGAATTCGGTCGACGAGACCCTCAGCAAATTGCGCGTCGCACGGCGGGTGTCCGCCAGTAAGATCAATGCGACAAGCGTGTCGCCTAAGTCGGCCACTGATTTCTTGCTCGACGCTGAGGTTTTTGGCCAAGGTGCCGGGCGGTCGCGCGCGCGAGGGTTCGTTGCACCGGCGGCTGGCCAACTTTCACATGGGCGGTGAGTGGTTTCACCTGACGCCCAGAGTGCGCGCGGTCATCGAAGCGGCCATTGCCGTTGATCCGGAGCAGGCGCCGTCTTTTAACAGGCGTCGCAGGCGCGCCATCAAAGGCGCAGCGCGCTGCGCCTTTGAACGCAACTTAACCCAAAAGCAAACATGCCGATGACCAGGCGCCGCCCGGATGGTGCGACTCGCAAGCTCGTCCCACCATACGGCCGCTCGCACGCTCAACCCGATTTAAGGTTGGTTGCCCGATTCACCTTCCTCGGGTGGCAACTGGGCCAGCACGTCGTCCCAGGCCATTGGCAAGCGCGGCACGGGTGGGTCGATGTCGCTGAGATCTCCGCCGGTCCACTGCGTACGCTCGGCCAACGCTACCTCTTCTTCCAAGGCGATCAGCCACTCCGGCACGTCGAGCCCGGAACCCGCCGGGTGTTCGGTGAACTCTTTCAGTTCCTGTTCCAAAGCTTCGAACGAGCCCGGCGGAAGGCCGTGCCGGGCTTCGTCGATGGCGGGCGCCACCAACGCCCGCACGCGGTCCATCGTCAGCGGGCGCACCAAGCGCTCGGCAAGATGGTCGGCGACGCTCGGCAGCCGCACGCCGTAGCGCCGCGTCAGCTCTTCCATCCGCTTCAGGTGCCAGTCGGCGATCTGCTCGGTCCGCTCGGCGATCGCGCGACGCCACGTTTCAGCCACCGCTGGCCAGCCGCGCCGCACCAGCACTTCGTGTGCGACCGCCACCGGACGGATATTCCAGGCGATACGGTCGTAGCTCACCTTAAGGCGCAGCCAGTCGAGCAAAACATGTAGCAGGTCTCCGCGGTCCGATTGCGTCGTCGTGCTGTTGAAATCGCGGAACTCACCGTAATTGTCGACCACGGCCTCGATCACCAGCGTAAGTTGTTCGACGGCAGTGGCTCGGGGAATCGCGCGGTCCAGATCTTCCAAGAGCGACCATTCGGGAGCGGAGTCAGGATCGGCTTCGAGGCTGCGCAGAAAGGCGTCCACGCCTTGGTGCAGGATCGACCGCAGATAACCTAAGTTCATCAAAAAGCGGGGCGTAAACACCTCGCGGCCATAGCGCTCGATAAACGTCACCAGGGCTTGCCAGCGATCGTTGTCGGCCACGCGTTCGAGCACCGACAACCGCACCGAGCGGCTATGGTCGAGCCAACCCTTGAGCAACGATTCGGTGACGGCTTCGAGTGCGTCGAGCAAGTCGGCCGCGCGGTCATCACCTGGATTTACGTCGGCGGCGGACGCGGCGTCGGCCAGGGCTTCGACGATACCGCGATAGCCGGTTTCAAATAGCCGATCGAATTCAGTAATCGCGCCCTCGCCTTGCGGTCGCTGCCGCTCCATCGCTTGGCCAGTCGCGATCAACTCCGCGGTCTCGGCCAGTAAACCTAGCCGCGGCAGGCCGCGCAACAGCGTCAGCAGCAATTCGTGCAGCGACCGCGCGGCGACGATCGCCGCCGGCGCTCCGCCGCGGCCGAGCGGCACATACAAGATGAGTTGCTGACCGATTGCCTCGCGCAGAGCGGGACATTGCTCGGCCACTCGGCCGGCTTGTCCCGCGAACATGGCGCGCAACAGATTGACCGCCGTCGCTTCCCAGCCCGCGAACGCCGTGGCGTCGACGGTCGTGGCGCAGGCCGCCAGCCAATGGCCCGCCGATGTCGTCTCGACGGCGGCCAGCACGACGCGGGCTAACAGTGATTCTTTGACCTGCCGTTGGCGATCGTATTCGACCAGCGACTCGCGCGTGCCGGTGGGTTGGCGCAGCTCGTAGCGCTGAACGGTCCGCGCCAGGTGCAGCAGATCGCGGCGGTTGGCGGCCGCACGCGCGAACCAGCCCGTGGCGGTCTCCCGCATCGCTGGCTGGTCGGCGGCGACCAACGCGGCGCCGACCGCTTGCTTCCAGAGCCGGGCCAGCGTAATCAAAAAGTCGAGCCGGGCAACCATTCGACGGGCCTCGGCTTCCAGCTCAAACTCGCTGGCCGGACCCTCGCCTTCGAGCATGCTGGCGTCCAAACCATCATTGGTGCTGTCGCGATAGGACATTTGTTCATAAGCGGCGCCAAACACATCGTCAGCCTCGTCGTCACTCGGCTCGATGTCGCCCGCGAAGTCATCGTCACGCGGACCGATGTCGCCCGTCGTTCGGTCGCCCAGCTCGAATCGCGGCACTTCCCAATAGGTCTCGGCATTGGCCTCGAGATAATCGAAGAACTTCTTGACCAACAGCCAGTGCTCCGTGGCCGGCTGATCGGCTGCTCCGAGCCGGGCCAGCCAGCGCGAGGCGAGCGCCGCGAAAGCATGCTCGCCGTCGGCCAGCGGCACTTGTTCGGCCTGGCCGAGCCACTGCACCAGCAGCGCCATCGATGCCACGAGATCGCCCTGATCGATAAGGGCGGCTACCACTAGGGCGTATGACTTGGGCGAGTCGAACTGATCGACATGGCCGCGCCAAAAGGCCAGATTGCCCGACGCCGCGCCGGCTTCTTTCCAGGCGCTCAGGACTTCGGCCACGCGGTCGGCCGAAGCTACGGACTCGCGCCCTGAAATGTGCTCGACGCCGCTGACTTCGAGCGTGGCGAATTGGTCCCACCAGCGGGCGCGTCTTTCCAGTCGCCGCGAAACGGTCTTCGCGAGGGCCTGATCGCCGCGGGCCGCCGCCAGGCCCTCGATCCGCGCCAACAGCCCGAACATCTGGCGGACGACCTGCGTGAGCACGTCGACACGGTGATCGCGCACGCTGTTTTCCATCGCGGGGAAGAGGCTGAATTGACCCTGAAAACCCAATATGTTCCACGGATCGACCAGCGCGCCGCACTCGATGGCTCGCTCGAGCAGGTCTTCGATTTCGGGGGCGAAGGCAGCCGCTTCAGCCAGCAGCCCGCGGTCGAGCGCGTGATGCCCGGCCGTCAGCCGCCCGTTGATTTCGCACAGCATGCGAGCCGACGTCACCGCCACGATCTCGGCTTGCCGGCTGCTGGCCGCGGGGTACCCCATGCGGGCGAAGATTTGCGCCAGATGCACGTGCTGCAGTTGTCTGGCCCGCAGCCCCGCCAGCCGCGCGTTGAGATGTTGACGAGCGCGGCCGAACGGCTGCCGCAGCGCCGCGGCCTCGGCGCGGAGCCGTTCGCCGTGCGAACCGCTCAGCCCCGCCAACAGCCGTTCGTAGAATTCATCTCGCAAGGCGGCGATCCGCGGCACCAGCTTGGCCAGCGTGACGCTCGAATCGTGCGTCTCCGGCCCGCGGCCGCTGATGCACGACGCCATCAAAATGGTGCCGGCCAACACCGCGCCGGCCTCGTAGAGCAATTCGTCGCGCGAGCGATCACCGGGCGACTCGACGCGCTCAATGAGCGCTTCGAGCGTGATCTCTTGGATCACGAAACGCCGGTAGCGGCCTGCTGAGTCGATCTGGTGCGGATCCCACTGACCAAATTGGTAGTTGGGCCGCTTATTGACCGGATGATCGAAATCGTAAGCTCGCGGATCAAAGCTCATTTCGTCGAGAAGCGCCAGATCGAAGTAAGCCTGTTCGTGGGTTTCGGGATCGGCGGACGCGAGAATGCGCAGCGTCTGTTCGAGAAGGTCGTGATATCGGCCGGTTGCCACGCCCGCCTCGCGCAGATAGAGCGGCACAGGCGCGACCCATTCGTGCGTGTACGGCTCGACCCGTCGCGGCGTCCGCAGCACGGCCACGGGCCGATGGCCGATAAAGTTGTTGAGCTGGCTCAGTGCAGCGGCGAGAATGCGATCGACTTCTTCCCACGGCGGTCCCTGTCGCAGCACGGCCTCGGAGGCGCGGGCCAGGAAGTACGGCCGAAAGAGATTTTCCGGACGCTGATGGTGCAGCAGGTCGCGGTGCCAAGCACGGTAGGCGTCAGGCAGGCGGAGCAAAGCCAATTCAATCACGGCTTCGGCCTGCTCGATTTGTCGGAAAGCGGCCGACGCCCCCGCCAACGACGCCAGCCGGGCCTGCAACAACTCGCCGAGCCTCTGCCAGGTCGGCGGCTGGTCGGCCTCGTACGTTTCGAACCACTGGAACGACTGGTTCAGGTTGCGTTGAAACCGAGCGTCGGGAGCGCCGGACGAAAAATTGAGATAGCCCAGCATTTCATCGAGCGTTTTTTGGGCCTCCGGACCCGGTTTTTGTGCGTCCATCGACAAATTGCTGCTCCTCTGCCCGTCTTATGCCCTGCCGCCCACGAACATATCGCCCACGAAAATATCGCCCACGAGAATATCATGGTGCGGCTCGCCGCCGCGGTTTATGATAGAGAGCAGGCCGCCGGTCGGCTATCCGTTGATAAAGCGGATAACGTCCGCGCGACGGAAACGGAATGAATTCCGTTCTACTTGATTGCACTTGCAAGGTACGAGAAGCATGTCGCGTTTTTTGATCGGTTGCGCGCTGGCTTTGTTGTTGAGCCCCGCGCGGCAGGTGGTTGCCGCCCGCCCCGCGGCCGGCGTAATTCCCCAACAAACAGTTCAACGTGTGGGGCTTGAGCGCGCTTGGGCCGCGCGCGTCGAGTTGAACGCGGGCCGCGGTCGCGTGGCCCATCTCTCGCTGCAAGCGGGATTGCTCATGGCGCAGACCGACCAAGCGACCCTGCAAGTATTCGACGCCGAGACGCGCCGCACATTGTGGGTGACGCGCTTGGGGCGCGCCGGCAGCGTGACCACCGCCCCCGCCGCGTCCGATCAGTATGTGGCGGCCACCAACGCCGGTAACCTGATTCTTTTTGATCGGGCCAGCGGCCGGGCGCTCTGGCAAAAAAAGCTCGCCAGCGTGCCTAGCGCCGGTCCGGCCATCGGGCACGACCGCGTCTATGTGCCACTGATTACCGGCATGCTCACGACGTATCGGCTGCCCAATCCCCAGCGCGACGAAACCCCGCTGGAGCAAACCTTCAAAGACAGCGCATTCAACTATACCGGAAAGGGCGTGGCCTTCGCCCCGCCGGTGGTCACCTATGGGGCCGTCTTTTGGGGCACCGACGCCGGCAACATCTACGCGGTGAACCCCGAAAAGCTCGAGGCCCAGTTCCGCGTGAAGACGCGCGGCGCGGTGATGGCGCGGGTCACCTATCGCGATCCGTTCATCTACGGCGCATCGCGAGATGGTTACGTCTATTGCATCCAAGATCAGAAGGGCTCCCTGCGTTGGAAGTTCTCGGTCGGCAGTCCGATTGTCGAGCAGCCGATGGTGACCGACGACGGCGTCTATGTAATTCCCGAGATCGGCGGCTTGTACAAGATCTCGTTGGAGAGAGGCGAGTTGATTTGGCGCGTGCCCGGTCCCTTTCAGTTTCTCGCTGCGAGTCCGACTCGACTGTACACGGCCGACCGCGCGGGCCGACTGCTGATCTTCGACGCTCGGACAGGCGCCCGGCTGGGATGGCTGCCCACCGAGGGCTTGCCGCTGAAGGTCTTCAACCGCGAGAACGATCGCATTTACCTGGCGACCACCGACGGCCTGGTGCAGTGTTTGCACGAGACCGGCCTGCGCGAGCCGGCCTGGCACGTCGGGCGGTTCGGCGGCGAGGAGTCGGAAGGCGACGAACCGGCCGATGCGGAGATGCCCGCCGATGAGTCCACTCCGGCCGCGAAAGGCCCCGATCCCTTTGCCGAGGGCGATGCCATGCCCGACGAAGCCGGGGCCGACGATGCTGGCGCAGATGACGACGCGGCGATGGAAGACGATGCACCGTAGTTGGCCATGACCACCATGCCCGTCAAACCGATTCCTGAAGGCTTTCATTCCGTCACACCTTACCTGGTGGCTGAAGGGGTCGCGCGGCTGCTCGATTTTCTGAAGCAAGCATTTGGTGCTCAAGAGACCGAGCGGATGCAACGTCCCGACGGGAGCGTCATGCACGCTCAAGTGAAAATCGGCGACTCGATGCTGATGATGGGCGAGCCGATGGGCGACAACAAGCCGCTGCCGTGCGCCCTGTATCTCTATGTCGAAGACACCGATGCGATCTATCAGCGGGCTTTGGCGGCGGGCGCGGTGTCGGTGAGCAAGCCGGCCGACCAGTTTTACGGCGACCGCAACGCGGGGTTGAAAGACACAAGCGGCAATCTCTGGTGGATCGCCACCCACCAGGAAGACGTCTCGCACGACGAGATGATGCGCCGTGCCGCGGCCCAGCACGGCGGCTAGTCACCCAGCACGGCGGCTAGTCACCCAGCACGGCGGCCAGTCAAATGTCCAACATCACCCGCCGCCCCTGAGCGTGACTGGCGCGGGCCTCGAGCACGATGGCCAAGGCCCGATAGGCGTCGTCCAATCCCGCCGTGTTGCGGACCAGGCTCGTGACCGAACGGTGGAATTGGCCCAAAAGCTGCTCGCCCACCGGACGCTCACTGTCGAGCGATTCTTGGTGCCGCCCCGCCTCGTCGAACCAGACCAAGGTCGTCGGCAGATCGACGAAGGCGATTCCCCGTTCGCAGGCCACCTGCAACGCGGCCGGCGGACGGTAGGCGACCGCCTCTTGCCAGGCGGCGGGCATATACCGGCCGCAACTGATCTGGGCAGTCGGCCCCGAGCCGGGCGGCCCCGGCTGCGAAAAGTCGAGGTTCATCATCTGATAGTCGTCTTCACCGCCGTCGGGCGAGGCGTGCCGGATGCCAAGCACCGACGTCGGTTTGTGCCCGACCACGTAGCAGCACCAGTCGATCAGTTCCATCAAGTCTCCGGTGGGCGACACGGGCGTGTTGACGCGCGCACTTGGCCCGGCCAGATCCTCGGCGGGGCGCCGCATGTGGCAAAACAACAGCCGCGGGGCGCCCAGCCGAGTGGCAATCAGCTCTTTCAACCGCAGCGTCGCCGGCGACTGTCGGCGGGGAAACTCCGACATAAAGGCCACGCCGGCGTGTTCGACGCGCTGTTTCACCCGCCGGGCTTCTTCCAGGTCGAGCTCCAGACTGGTGGCACAATAGACCGCCTTGCCGGCATCGCAGGCCGCCAGAATCGGTAGGTAGCCGTACCACTGCGGCGCCAGCATCAAGATGGCATCGACGTCCTGCCGAGAGGCCAAGGCGCGAAATCCATCGACGGCCTGAGCCCCAAAATCACGCGCCGCTTGTTCCGCCCTGACGGCGATCTGGTCGCAAACCGCCGTCACGTCGAACCGGTCGGCCAGCGCTCGCAGGGCCGGTCGATGCCTGACCTCCCAGGCCTGACCGAGGCCGACTAGACCGACGCGAAGCTTCATCGAATTGCCTGAACAGCCAACGAAAAACTGCGGTGAAAGACGGTTCGGCGGCGGACCGACGGCGACCCAAAGAGAATTATAGCTTCCATCGGCATAATCAACCCCGTCCGGCCGATTTTAGAAGTGGTTTTGTGCAAACGACTTGCGGTATGCACGGAAAAGTTTGTGTAGCTTACCGTTGCATATCCATTCTGCCTGGTTACACTAGCAAACTTCGCCTCGTCTGACGAGGGCATTTGAAAGCTAGGGCAGCGGCCCACCGGTACGGCACCAGTCGAAATAAGGAGGAGTAACGACGTGACGAGTCTGACCGTTTCTGCGATTCTGCAACTGTCGATGGCAACGGCCGGCGCCAATGCGGCCACGTATGCCGAGGCCCACAAAGTCCACAATGAGACGGGCCGGCCAATGGTCATTTTGGTGGGAGCCGAGTGGTGCCCCGCCTGCGTGCAAATGAAAGAGCGGACCTTGCCGCGCGTGGCCCAGCGCGGGCTGTTGCGCAAGGTGGCCTTCGCCCAGGTAAACACCGACCGCGAAGAGCGCCTGGCCAAGCGGCTAATGCGTGGCGGTACGATTCCGCAGTTGATCATGTACCGCCGTACCGCGAGTGGCTGGAAGCGCCACATGCTGGTCGGCGCCCAGGATCCCGACGAGATCGAAGCCTTCATCAACAACGGCCTGGCGCTCGACGAGCAGGAATCGGTAAA
Organism: Pirellulales bacterium; assembly: GCA_035252155.1. Lineage (GTDB taxonomy): Bacteria > Planctomycetota > Planctomycetia > Pirellulales > JAICIG01 > JAICLL01. Next base: position 13,248 of record DATFDL010000755.1, read on the forward strand.
GGCGACCGAAGTCAGCTACGAAGAACGTGAAACGGAAGACTAGGGCCGAGCCGGCGCGCTAGGGTGCCACGGCATCCGTCGCAGCGAGATTGATGTCGCCATCAGCACACGTGTGGTCGGGGCGACGGACGCCGTGCAGATCTGCGCGCTACTCGCACCCTTCGGGCCGCCGCATATGCCAGTCGGTCAGGCTTTGATAATGCCGGGCGACTGCCAACAGCCGGTTTTCCTCGAAGGCGCGGCCGACCATTTTTACACCAGTCGGCAGGCCGCGCTCGCCGAAGCCGTTGGGCACGGTGATCGCCGGCACACCGGCAGCGTTCTCGGCCCCGCCTACTTCGAGCGCCTTCCAGCCCGCCTGGTATTCGTGAAAAGGCCGATCGATCGGCGGCGCCACCGTGGCCAACGTCGGCACGACCAACGCGTCGTAGGGCGCCAAAAAGCTGTCGATGGCAACTTGAATCTTGCGGCGGATGCGCTGAGCGTTGATATAGTCTTTGGCGGGAATCACCAGTGCGGCGTGCGCGCCCCAGCGGTCTTCCGGCGCCGTCATTTCCCAAACGTCGCCGCTGCGAACCAGCCCTTCAAACGCCGCCGCCATCTCGCACGAGATGATCGTGCCCGTCACCGTGCCATAGGGGAAATCGGGCAACTCGATCTCGGTCCACGTGGCGTGCGGCCGCAATACATCGAGCGCTTGCTGATAATTGCGGCGTACTTCGGGCTGCGCACGGTCGGCGGCGGCTTTGAGTGTGGCCAGGCGAAATGGCGATCGCGGCAAATCGGCGATCGAATATTGATACGCCCGGTCGGTCGACGAGAGATCGGCCGGATCGGCGCCGGCGATTGCCGCCAACACCAGGCCGCAGTCGTCGGCGGTGCGCGCCATCGGGCCTAGTTTGTCGACCGACCAGGTTAACGCCATGGCCCCGTGCCGGCTCACGCGCCCATACGTGGGCCGCAATCCGGTGATGCCGCAATAGCCGGCGGGCGTCATGATCGAGCCCCAGGTTTCCGAGCCAATGGCAAAGGGTACAACGCCGGCCGCCACCGCCGAGCCCGAACCGCTCGATGAGCCGCCGCTCCACGCCTTCTTGTCCCACGGGTTGAGGCCCGGCCCGGTGAACGAGGCGTTGGCCTGTTCGTAGCCCAGTCCGCCGGCCATTTCGACCATGGCCAGCTTGGCGACGAGCACCGCCCCCGCTTCGCGCAGCCGCCGCACGACCGTGGCGTCTTCGTCAAAAACTTGGTTTTTGAGCGGCCCCGCGCCCCACGAAGTGGCGATGCCGGCGGTAGCCAGCAGGTCCTTTGCGCCATAGGGGATGCCGTGCAAGGGACCGCGATCGTGGCCGGCGGCCAACTCGGCGTCGCCGCGGCGAGCCTGCGTGAGCGCCAGCTCGCGCGTGACCGTCACGATGGCATTGAGCGGTTTGCCGACCCGCTCGACTCGATCGAGAAAAAACTCAGCCAGCTCGACGCACGTAAATTCGCCGGCTCGCAGGCGTCTGCCAAGCTCGGCGACCGATGCCCAGGCCGTGTCGGCGGAGACTGCCATTTCAGCCCTCCGCGCGCCAAGCCGAAAAGACCGGCGCCGGCTCATCGGCGTTCGTCAGTGGAAAACCGCTCAGCCGTTTCGATCGGGCAAGTTGCGCCACGATGTCGTCGCGGATTTTTTTGAGGTGCTCCGGCTGAAGGCGATTTGGATCGAGTTGCTTGACCAGCGCGAGATAGAGGTCTTCTTCGCGCTGCGGCGGCGGTGCCGAATTGCTTGCCGGTTGCTGCACCGGTTCGGCGGCATCGAGATTATCGGTGATTGCCGAGGCGGCGATTGGCGCAGCGACTGCTCCGCCGACAATTCGCTTGGTAAAGCTTCGTCGATCGAGCGACTCGGTAGTTGTGGCGTCAGGCATGGATGCCATGATAGGCAGCAGCGACGTTAATTACGAGATCCGAAAACTCACGCGGGTGGCTGGGGCAGAGCCTCGGCGATGCCCCGGTTGGTTCACGCCGGGGCATCGTTACACTCTGCCCCAGCCACCGGCCGGTGGCTGACTTCGTGAGAAGTCAGGCTGCCACGCCAGGTGCGGCCAGAATTCTCACGAATTCTGCTACTTATCTCGGCCAGCGAATCTCATATAAATCGACAGTGTGGCATACCGAGCCGTTGTCGAAGGGAGCTTGCAATATTTTGTGAATCGCCAGCCCGCGGGCAGTACACTCCTCGACAAAGGGCCCAGCGCCGCGGCGGCCGGGGTCGGCCACCAGGCCCAGTCCGGCAGGCGCCAGCGTCCGCGCGAACGCCGCGGCGATCAACGCCGGATACGCCTTTTCATAAAGCACGTCGGCCGCGGCAAGCAGATCGAACCGGCCGAGATCGCCAGGAAAATCGCGCCAATCAACCAGTTTCGTGGCCGGGCCGGCCAGACCGTTACGCCGCGCGTTGAGCCAAGTAAACTCCAGCGCCTCCGAATAGTAATCGGTGCCGAGCACTTCGAAGCCCTGCACAGCCGCCACCGCGCAGAGATACCCAATGCCGCAGCCGAGTTCCAAAAAACGCCGACCTCGCCCGGCCTCGGCCTCGACCCGCTCTGCCAGGCAGAGCGCCGAGGGCCACACGTCGGCCCAATACGGCAACCGCTCGTCGCGATTAAAATCTTCCTCGCTGATCAGCTCGTCGGGGCTGCGCGGCTTCAACAGGCGATACTCGCGCCTGGCCAACGTCACGCACTGTTCGACAATCGCGAATCGGCTGCCCAGCGACGCGGCAAGCGGCTGCCAGTCGTCCGTCGGCTGCATTTGCGTTGCGCCGCGCGGCGTGTCATAACCATTGAAATTCATCATTCTCCTGGATGCGTGACTCGGCTGTGAACCTGTTGACGTTTTTCCTGTGGTTAGCAGTCGCCGGCTTAATGCTGGCGTTGATGCGGTTTGTTTTTAACCGCACCTCGCGGAGGCGTTGGCTGTTTTGGATCGCGGCGATCCCGCTGACGGTCTTGACCGCGGCGGTCTTACTGCCGCTATTCTACCGAGTGGCCGTTGCCCCGCCCTCGCTACCGACTTTCGTAGCCCGGACGTCTTTGGTGCTGATCGCCCTGGCGCTGTTGGCCTATTTTCCCCGAATTTTTCCGCACCGTCCATTGATCTATTTGGCGATGGCGCCAGCGCTGTTATCGCTGGTGCTGCTGGCGCCGCGGCTGGCCGGCGACCCGCGGGCCTGGCTGCCGATGGCCGTGCTCGACGTCGTCATTTTCCTGGCGGCGGCCGTCGATCTGCTCAGCCTGCCGCGAAGGCAATTTCTCTCAGTAGATCGCGAGGTGGCCCGCGTGGCCTCGCTCGGCCAGCCGCACGACGTGCGGTTGGTCGTCGCCCATCTAGGCCGGCGAAGCTTGTTCATCTGGGTACGCGACGACGTGCCGCACGAGCTTTGCCCGCGCCCGGACGAATTCCGGTTGCGATTAGCCGGCATGAGCCGCTCGGTGCTTCATTACCAACTGCATAGCAGCCGCCGGGGGGCGTTCACACTGCCCTTGGTTCATCTGCGGGTGCGTAGCCGCTGGGGGCTGTGGCAGCGCCTGCTCGATTACGAGGTCGGCAGCGTAGTGCACGTCTATCCCGACATGAAGCAGCTTACGGAATATGCGTTGCTCGCCCGAACCAACCGCTTAAGCCTGCTGGGCGTGCGACGCACGCGGCGGATCGGCCAAGACAACGAGTTCGAACGGCTGCGGGATTTTACGCTCGACGACAATTACAAGCATATCGACTGGCGCAGCACCGCTCGACGACGCAAGCTGACGGTTAAAGATTTTCAGACCAACCAGAGCCAGCGGTTAGTCTTCATGCTCGACTGCGGCCGGATGATGACCAACCTGTCCGATGGGCTCAGCCTGCTCGACCATTCGCTGAACGCGATGCTAATGCTCAGCTTCGTGGCCCTTTCACATGGCGACGCCGTGGGGTTGATCTGCTTCTCCGATGAGGTGCATACTTACGTTCCCCCCTCGGGCGGCCGCCACCAGATGAATCGGCTGCTGCACGCATCGTTCGACCGCTTTCCGCGGCTGGTCGAGTCGCGCTACGATCAGGCCTTTCTCTATCTGGCCGCCCACTGCCGCAAACGGTCGCTGGTGATCCTGATCAGCAATCTAATCGACGAGGTGAACGCCAACCAGATCGGCCAGTATCTCGGCACTTTCTCAGGCAGGCACCTGCCGTTGGGCGTGCTGCTGCGCGACCATCGGCTGTTCGACGCCGCCGACGATCCGTCCCCGCAGGGCGAAGCTCTCTTTCGGGCCGCCGCGGCGGCGGATATTCTGACTTGGAGAAACCAGGTGCTGGCCGACCTGGAGGCAAAGGGCGTCTTGTCGCTCGACGTATATCCCGAGGGGCTGACCGCCCCCTTGATCAATAGTTACCTTGAAATTAAAGCCAGGCACCTACTCTAGCATGGTCGCCACGTTTGACTACATCGAAGGTGTGATCGCCAACTTCCGCCGCGCGGCCGAAGCCAACCAGCAAACTCCCACGCGCGACGGAAACGTGGTCGCGCTCACGCCCGATGTCGCCGACGACGTGGTGATCACGGCCGACCTGCACGGGCATCGCCGCAACTTCAACTCGATCCGCAAGATCGCCGATCTTGAACGCCATCCGCGGCGTCATTTGATTCTGCAAGAGGTGTGTCACGGCGGACCAACCTACCCCGGCAACGGCGGCTGCATGTCGCACGGCATGCTCGAAGACGTCGCCAAGCTCAAAGCCACCTTTCCCGACCGCGTGCACTTTTTATTGAGCAACCATGAATTGGCCGAGCTGACGGATTATCCGATCATCAAGAACAAGAAGATGCTCAACCTCATGTTTCGGCTGGGGTTGCAAGAGATGTATGGGGCCGCGACTGAGAAGGTGCGCGAGGCGTACAACGAATTCATCCGCACGTGCCCGCTCGCGGTCCGCCTGCCCGGTGGCGTGTTTATCTGCCACAGCCTGCCCGAACGATCGGACAGCCGCAATTTCGACCGCACCATCTTCGATCGCCCGCTCGAAGCCGCCGACCTGCTGGAGCATGGCGACGTGTTTGACCTGGTGTGGGGCCGCGATTACCGGATCGAGAACGCCCGTGCTTTTGCCAAGCTGGTGGCCGCCCACGTGCTGATTCACGGGCATGAGCCTTGTCCCGAAGGCTACCATGTGCCGAACGAAATGCAGATTATCCTCGATTGCTGTGCGGAACCGGGCTGCTACCTGACCGTGCCGATGAACGAAGAACTGAGCCACGCCCAACTCGTGGCGCGAATCCAGCGCTTGCCATGATCGCGCGCAGCCAGCCACCGAAAACGCCGCGAGCGGCCTCGCCGCCGCGATGGCGGTTTCAATTTGGCATGCGGTCGCTGTTGGGCACGATGCTGCTGCTTTGTATTCCCTTTGCCGTTTGGGGGGCGCTCTTGCGGGCCGACCCTTCGCGCCAGTTTGTCTTGGTGATTCTGTGCTTGGCGATGCCGGTGATGGTATTGTTCGTGGCCGGGTTGATAGGCCCGGCGATGCGCCTCGCGCGCCGGCTGCGACGCAAACGTCCCGACGTAGAACCTTTCGGCGACGATGACTGACTTTTGCATTTTGCATTTGGACTTCCCCAGAACGCCATGTCACACCCCACCGACCAGCAGTTCCTGGCGGCGTTCATGGAAACGGCCCGGCATTTCGTCTCGCTGGCCCCGATCGCATCGCGTGATCCCGGGATCTTCGAGTTGGTGGGTCGCCGCGCCGCCGAGATTTTAGCGTCGCCGCCCATCGACCTGCACCACAGCGTGATGGAACACATGGATGAGCTGCGCGAAGAACGAGGCGGATTGTATCGCGAAACGAACAGTGAACTCATCGAGGCCTTGGCCAACTATCCACAGGCCCGGCGGGTGTTTTACGCCGTGATGGCGGCCTGCCGCGAGCTTGGCCCCGAAATCGACCGCCGGCTCGGCACGGATCAAGGATCGACCGACAACTTAATGCAATGAGCGATGTCACGCACATTTTGTCGGCTATTGAACAAGGCGAGCCGCACGCCGCCGAGCAGCTTTTGCCGTTGGTTTACGACGAGCTCCACAAGCTGGCGGCCGAAAAAATGGCCCGCGAGCGACCGGGCCAGACACTGCAAACTACCGCCCTGGTGCACGAAGCGTATTTGCGGCTGGTCGATGTGGAGCGCGCACAGCATTGGAACAGCCGCGGGCATTTCTTCGCGGCGGCCGCCGAGGCGATGCGCCGCATTCTGGTCGAACAAGCCCGACGCAAACAGTCCAAAAAACGCGGCGGCGAGCTTGTGCGTGTCGCGCTGCCCGAGGAAATTATCGATGCTCAGCCTCGCCGCGAAGACCTGTTGGCGCTCGATGAGGCGCTCGACCGGCTGGAGCGGCACGACTCGCAGGCGGCCGGTTTGGTCAAACTGCGATATTTCGCCGGTCTTTCGCACCTGGAGGCGGCGGAATCGCTGGGCATCAGCCGCGGTGCCGCCGACCGCCTTTGGGCGCTGGCACGCGCCTGGCTACAGCGAGAGATGGCAGAATAATAGGCTGCCCGCTGCGCCACCCAGGGGCTTTTTATTTTATGAGCGCGCTCATTTTACCGCTTGACGCCCGCTTGCGCCGGCCCTAGAATATGATCGTGCTCATAATAATAGGAGGGCAACCAGGCGATGCGGATCACCGCGCAAGAAAAAGACGCCACACGCCAGCGGATTGTCGAGGCGGCGCGGGCGCTGTTCCGACAGCACGGCTTCGAGGCCGCGACGACCCGCCAAATCGCTCGCGCGGCCGGCATCGCCACCGGCACGCTCTTTAATTACTTTCCGAACAAAGAGGACATCTTGGGGCAAATGGCCGGCCAGGCGTTCGCCCAAGCGCGGGCCGTTTTTGCGAAGCAAGTCGTCGCAGCCGATCTCGAGGAGGAGCTGTTCGCCCTGGTGGCTGCCGAATTGCGGCAGCTTAAGCCCCTACGCAAATTGATGGACGGCCTGTTCGAGACGGTTCTTTGTCCGCTGGCGACGGCCCGGGGCGACGGCGCGGAAGTTTCGCTCCGCGTGGCGCACCTGGAAATTGTCGACTCGATTGCCCGCAAGCATGGTCTCCCGGAAATTTCCCCGTTGGCGTTGCAGATCTACTGGGCGCTGTATACCGGCGTGCTGTCCTTCTGGGCCTCGGATACGTCGTCCAAACAAGAAGAGACGTTGGCTCTTTTGGATCAATCTCTCCACATGTTTTCGGCCTGGCTGCGGGGCACGGCCGGCACACCTCAATGAAAGGCGATGGTCATGGCACTTCCGATCTCAGAGCTGATAGCCGCGTTACCCGAAGAAATCGAGGAACCTTCGCAGCCTGTGGCGTCGGGCTTGCCGGAACTACTCAAAGGCATGTCGCAGCAACCCGTGCCCGTCGGCCGTTTTCAGCGGCTGCGGGCACTTGGTACGCTGCAAGCCAAAATCGGCGCCGCCTATCTCTTTCATTGGTTGCGCGGTTGGTTCAAAAGCGCGGAAGACAACCAGCGGCTGCTGGCCGAGGCCCATTGGCGGACCGCGGTACGCCTGCTCGACTCGATGAACTATCTGCGCGGCGTCGTCATGAAGGTCGGACAGACGCTGGCCAACTTTCCCGACATCGCGCCGCGCGAGTTCGTCGAGACTCTGCAGCGGCTGCACTTCGACGCGCCGCCCATGCACTGGTCGCTGTTGCGCGAGATGGTGTTCAACGAGCTGGGCGACGATCCGGAAAACCTCTTCGCCGAGTTCGACAAAAAGGCGTTCGCCGCCGCCTCGTTGGGCCAAGTACACCGGGCACGACTGAAAAGCGGCGAACAAGTGGCGGTGAAAATCCAATATCCCGGCATCGCGCGGACCATCGAGTCGGACTTCCGCAATTTCTTTCTCTTCCTGCTGCCGGGCCGACTTACCAGCGACTGGGAAAACGTCAAGGACCAATTTGAAGACCTGCGCCATCGCTTGGAGCTGGAAACCGATTACGGGCTTGAGGCCGCCAATCTGCGCAAGGCCCGCGCGTTGTTCCGCGACGAAGACGGCATCGTAGTACCCCGCGTATTTCCGCAGTTCTCGACGACTCGCGTGCTAACGATGGAGCGGCTGGAGGGAGTGCATCTGCAGGAGTTCCTTTCGCGCGGTCCATCGCAAGACGAGCGGAATGGCGTGGCACGAAAAATGATCAAGGCCTGGTACCGTCTGTTGTTTGCCGGTCGGATGCTCTACGTCGACATGCATCCGGGCAACTTTTTGATGCTCGACGACGGCCGGCTGGGCGTGATCGACTTCGGGCTCGTCATTCCTTTGGCAGGCCGCGAGTGGGATCTCCACCGCATCCTCGATCGGCCATTGACGACCGGCCGCCGTGCAGACCGCATTGCCGCGCTCAAAGAGTGGAGCGATATTCGCGACGATGAGACAGAGCGTTTGCGGCTGTACGATGAGTTTGCCGATTGGTGTTGGCGCGCTCGCTATTGGGGCGGCGAATACGATTTTAGCGACGAGGCCGATTTTCGCCGCGGCATCGAGCTATTTACCGAAATGATCCGCAAGCGATACAGCCGCGCCCGGCCCAGTACGCCATCGATCGCCCGCTGTCAGTTCGGCTGGCGGTCGCTCCTCTATCAGTTGCAGGCCAAGTTCGACATCCGTGAGCTGGCCGAGGAGGAAGTCAAGGCCACCGGCTGGGACCGAAGCGACTACGCGACGTAATTCCGACCGGCAAACCTTAGACGATCGCCGGAAAGTCCGTGCATTCACTTATGAAGCGACAAGCAGGTGGGACGATGAAATCGACCGTCGACGAAATTCGCCAGCGATTCGACGCCGACGTCGAGCGCTTCTCGAACCTCGAAATCGGGCAGTCGGCCACGGTCGATTCGCCGCTGGCGATGGCGCTGATCGCCGAAGCGGCGGCGGCCGTCACGCCACACGCGCGGCATGTGCTCGATATCGGCTGCGGCGCCGGCAACTATACCCTCAAGCTGCTTCAACACCATACGAACCTCGATGTCACGCTGGTCGACCTGAGTCAGCCGATGCTCGACCGCGCAGCCGAGCGTGTGCGGCAAGTTAGCTCGGGGCGCATCGCAACCATCCGCGGCGATATCCGCGAAATCGCCCTTCCTGAAAGCGAATTTGATGTTGTACTGGCCGCCTCGGTGTTGCACCACTTGCGGACCGACGACGAGTGGCGGAACGTCTTCCGCGCGCTCCACCAAGCATTGCGGCCTGCCGGCTCGATCTGGATCTTCGACCTCGTCGAAAGCTCGCTGCCGGCGGTCGAGCGACTCATGCACCAGAGGTACGACTGGTATTTGACGGACCTCAAAGGTGAAGCCTACCGGCAAGAAGTGTTCGGCTACATCGAGAAAGAAGACACCCCCCGGCCGCTGGTGTACCAACTTGATTTGCTGCGCGCGGTCGGGTTTACCCAGGTTGAAGTCTTACACAAAAACGTCTGTTTCGCGGCCTTCGGGGCCGTAAAAGATTGAGACCAGGAGTTTTCGCGCGCAAGAGGCTTCTGCTTTTCGCACTGATATATTGGTGCCCTGAGCTTTTACGGCGCCACGCGGCGTCAGGAGTTTTCAAGATGGGAACGCGGCATTTCCAATGGTGTCTATTTTTTGGCACATACCTGTCCGTCGCGGCCGCTATCGGCGAGGAGAACAAGCCCTCGCCTCAATGGTCGCAGTTCCGGGGACCGGAGGGACAAGGCGCCGCCGCCGATGGCACCGCGCTGCCTCTTGAGTTCGGCCCGACGAAGAACGTTCTTTGGAAAGTCCCGCTACAACTCGGCCACTCCTCACCCTGCATCTGGAACGACCGCATCTTTCTGGCGGCCGCGGATAGCGGCGAACGGCGGCTGATGACTATCTGTCTCGATCGTCAAACCGGTGAAGTGCGTTGGGAGCGCAGCTTCACCGTGGAAACGCTGGAGCCCTTGCACCAGCTCAATTGCCCGGCGTCGTCGACGCCGGCGACCGATGGCCGGCTCGTCTATGTCTATTTCGGGTCCTATGGCCTGTTGGCCTACGACCTGGACGGAAACGAGCAGTGGAAAAAACCGCTCACGCCGATGCCTGGCTGGTTTGGTTCGGGGGCGTCGCCCGTGGTGGCAGACGGGCTGGTGTTGCTCAACAGCGGAACCCAAAGCCATTTTTCGCTGTTGGCGGTCGACGCCGCCAGCGGCGAGTTGAAATGGCAAAAGGACCGACCGCGCGGCTTTTCGACCGGAATCTGGTCGACTCCCGCCATCGTGCACGCCGAACACGAAGTCCAGGTTTTCGTTGCGGGCGGAACTAGCTGTGCAGCCTATTCGTTGAACGACGGCGCCGAGCGGTGGAGCGTGTCGGGCCTGCCGAGCATCTCGCTGAACACCGCCTCGATCGGCGAGGGAATGATCTTCTTCTCGCTCACCAATCCCATCGGCGAGCCGGACAACGTCGTCAAGCTTCCGACCTTCGACGAAGCCCTGAAACAATACGATCGCGACTCCGACGGCAAAATCGCCGCCAGCGAGCTGCCGGCCGACGTGATGTTGTTCAGCCGTGGCCGGCCCGACAAGATCGGCGACTGGGCGCCGCTGCGCGAGCTTGTCGGCCGCATCGATGGCGACAAGGACGGAGCCGTCAACAAGGACGAGTGGCAAGCGGGCATCAAGCAATTAGCTGAGCTAGCTGAAAAATCGGAGTTGGCCGCGATCGCGGTCCGTCTTGGCGGCGAGGGCAACGTCAGCGATACGCATGTCGCATGGAAACAAACCACCGCCGTGCCCGAAGTGCCCTCGCTGCTCTACCACGACGGACGCGTTTATCTCGTGAGCGAAAAAGGGATTTTGACGTGCCGCGCGGCGACGACGGGCAAGGAGCTCTATAAGCAGCGGCTAGGCACCGAGGGAACTTGTTACGCATCGCCCGTCGTCGGCGACGACAAGATTTATGTCGCCAGCGATGGCGGCACGGTCATTGTCTTTGAGCCGGGCGATCGTTACCGACGGCTGGCGAAGAATGATTTCGACGAAGCGATCCTCGCCACACCGGCGCTCGTGGAAGGAAAGATTTACCTGCGAACCCAGGGGCACCTGTATGCATTCGGGCTGCCGGATCTAAAACCATGAATACCTGGAATCCCCAAGCCAACGAGTTGTTCTTGCGGGCGATTGAATACGCTTCGCACGAAGAGCGGCGGCGGTTTCTCGACGGCGCCTGCGATGGCGACGCGGCGCTGCGGGCCGAGGTCGACGGGCTGCTCGCGGCCGGCGATCAGGCCGGCAGCTTTTTGGAGGTGCCCGTGAATGGCGCCTATCTGGCTGCCACCATCCAACGTCCGATTGCCGAACAACCGGGCACGATGATCGGCCACTACAAGCTGCTGGAGCAACTCGGCGAAGGCGGCTTCGGCGTGGTCTTTATGGCCGAGCAGCAAGAGCCGGTGCGGCGCAAGGTGGCGCTCAAGGTGCTCAAGCCGGGCATGGACACCCGGCAGGTCGTGGCGCGGTTCGAGGCCGAGCGGCAAGCCCTCGCCCTGATGGACCACCCCAATATCGCCCACGTGTTCGACGGCGGCTCGACCGACGCCGGCCGGCCGTACTTCGTCATGGAGCTGGTCCGCGGCGTGCCGATCACCGAGTTCTGCGACCAGAGCCACATGGCCATCCGCGATCGTCTCGCACTGTTCGTCGATGTCTGCCAGGCGGTCCAGCACGCTCATCAAAAAGGCATCATCCACCGCGACATCAAACCGACGAACGTCATGGTCACGTTGCACGACGGCACGCCGGTGGTCAAGGTGATCGACTTCGGCATCGCCAAGGCGATGGGACAGCAACTGACCGAAAAGACGCTGTTCACCAACTTCGCGCAACTGATCGGCACGCCCCTCTATATGTCGCCCGAACAGGCCGAGATGAGCGGGTTGGACGTCGACACGCGCAGCGACATTTATTCGTTGGGCGTAATGCTTTACGAGCTGCTGACGGGCACGACACCGCTCGAGAACGAGCGGCTCAAGAAGGTCGGTTACGACGAGATGCGCCGCATCATCCGCGAAGAAGAGCCGCCCAAGCCCAGCACGCGTATGAGCACGGTCGGCAACGCGGCGGCCACGGCCTGTGAAAAGCGTCAAACCGATCCACGCAAGCTCAGCCAGCTCTTCCGCGGCGAGCTCGACTGGATCGTCATGAAGGCGCTGGAAAAGGACCGCAATCGGCGCTATGAGACGGCCAGCGCGCTGGCGGCGGACGTACGGCACTATCTCGAAGACGAGCCCGTGCTGGCTTGTCCGCCATCGGCGAGCTACCGCGTTGGCAAGTTCGCCCGTCGGAACAAGGTCCGCCTGGGCATCACGGGGCTGGTGCTGTTCTTCTTGATGATGACGGGCGGCGGATTCGGTTGGGCGGTGCGAGATCGCGCGGCCCACGAAGCCGAATTGGCGACGGAAACCGCGTCGCGCCGGGCAAAACTCAACCTGGAGGTGGAGCATGTGCTGGACGACGCGACGAAAGCGCACGACGAGGCACTGACGCCGACCGACAATCCCTACCAGTTGGAGACCGCGCTGCACAAGGCGGAGTACATTCTGCAGCGGGCCAAAGGTCTCGCCGCCCAGGATGAAACAGCGATCGAACCGAGCATCCGCCAGCGAATCGAATCTCTGGAAACGCTCGTCAGTGCGGTAGGGCGCGACGTGCGGATGCTGAAGGAACTCGAGGAGATCCGGCTGCGCCCGGCGGAAAGCAAGAATGGTGAGATGTGGGATTGGGCCGGGGCAGAGAAACAGTACGCCGCGGCCTTCTCGGCCTACGGACTAGACCCGGGCGTCGAACCCAAACGGGCGGCGGCGCAGGTACGACAATCGCCGATCCGCGAAGCTTTGATCGGCGGCCTGGACGCCTGGTTGCAGCTCAGCAAAGAACAGCCCGCCCCTATCGTCGCGTCAACTCAGTTGTCCGGTCGATCTGACCCTTCGGCGTCGCCCAGTTCGGCGCTCGATGGCGCAAGAAACTGGCTGCGCGAAGTGGCCGACCGTGCCGACCACAACGCCTGGCGGCGCTCCGTCCGCGAGGCGGTGCTGGCTGGCGACGTCGCGAAACTTAGAGAGTTAACGTCCCAAGAGGAAACGCTTAAGCAACCGCCCCACATGCTGGCGCGGCTCGGATCGGTGCTCGACACCGCGGGCCTGCGCGACGAGGCCGAGGCCGTCTTGCGCCAGGCGCAAGAGCGCTTTCCAGACGATTTCTGGATCAATTACAACCTCGGGCACCTTTTGGTTTTTCACTCGCCGGCGCGTCCCGACGAAGCCATCGGCTACTTCCGCGCGGCGGTCGCCATCCGACCGCGCAGCGCCGAGGCCCGCAGCATCTTGGGGCTGGCGTTTCATTTCAAGGGAGACAACGACCGCGCCATCGGCGAGTATGAACGGGCCATCGCCTTGGACCCTCAATTTGCCATTGCGCACAACAACCTCGGCACCGCACTGCGGGTCAAGGGGCGCCTCGATGAATCGATCGCCGAGCACCGCGAGGCGCTGCGCCTCAAACCAGACTTTCCCGACGCGCACTACTTTCTTGGTCTTGCTCTGTACGAAAAGCAGCAGATTGAGGAGGCAATCGAGGAATTCTCAAAGTGTCTCGAGACGGACCGCAAGAACGTTCAGGCATGGGTGTGCCGCGCTCGCGCCTTCGGGCAAAGCCAGCAGTTCGACAAATCGCTCGCCGACTTCGACAGGGCCCTTGCGCTGGAACCGAGCAACGGCGCACTACGCATGGAGCGCGACCGCCAACGGCGCAAAACTCGTGACGCGGCTCTCGCCGCTAGTCGGATCGCAGTCGCCGCCGCTCCGAAATCCGCGTCGGCACACTGCGGACTAGGCGATGCCCTGCTTCAACAAGGCATCTTCAACGAAGCGGAAATCGTTTTCAAAAAAGCAGTCGAGCTCGACCCCGAATCGGCGTCGGCGCACTGCGGGCTCGGCAGCGCCCTGCTGAATCAGGGGGACTTCGACGACGCAATAACCACACTCCGTGGGGCACTTGAGCTTGATCCCTCATTTCTCCGTGCTCACTGCGAGCTCGCCACCGCGCTTGCGCAGCGGGGAAGATTGAATGACGCGGACGCTCAACTTCGCACGGCCATTGAGCTTGTGCCAACCCATCCGATGCCTTATCGCCAGCTCGCTTGGCTACTGGCCACCTGTGCCGATCTCCGCTTCCGCAATGCCGATAGCGCCGTCGAACTGGCACAAAAAAGCGTCGCGCTCGATCCGCAAGGTGGATGGCAAAGCCTCGGCATCGCCGAATACCGCGCCGGGAGTTGGAGCGATGCCATCGATCACCTGACCAAGGCGCACGAGCTTGGCATTGGCAGCACTGACTTCGGCTGCTTCTTCCTGGCGATGGCCCACTGGCAATTGGGCAGCCGCGAGGCGGCCCGCCAATGGTACGACCGCGCCCTGCAATCGAGGCGAACTGGGCATTTCGACGAAAGCCAGCGATTTCAGATCGAAGCCGCGGAACTGTTGGGCATCGACGACGACTCAGTCCGCGGGGCCCGCGCCCGGCTGCACATCCGCCACAGCCGCTGGACCGAGGCCGCCGGGGAGTACGCAGGGATGTCGAACTTTTGGTCCAGCGATGACGTGGGCAGGCGGTTTGAATACACCGCCCTTCATCTACTGATCAAAGATATGGAAGGCTATCGCCGTCTCTGCCGCCTGATCGCGGACCACGACGCACTGGATAACAACGCAATTGCATCGTATGAACTTGCGCGTGCCTGCGCGCTGAGTCGCGAACCTGTCTTTGCGACGGATCGTGTCGTCGGATGGGCGCAAGAGTCGGCCGCTCTAGGCGCCGATTTTCCCTGGCATCTTCACGCCCTGGGACTTGCTTATTACCGGGACGGCCAGTTCGACTTGGCCATTGAAGCGTTGCAGAAATCGTTGGACAGCTTCTGGCAGCTTCACGGGGTGGTCGCATTGAATGAGCTTGCTCTCGCCATGGCGCATCACCGCACCGGCCACACAGCCATTGCCCAAACGTTTTTTGAACGAGCTGAACGGCGCATTCGGCAAATTGACGCGGGGGCAAAACCGGTGAAGATGCCTGCACCAGACTGGTTAGAAATCCAAGTGCTCCTGCCGGAGGCCGAGGCGCTGTTCAAAAAACCGGCTACGGAAACAGGACTGTGAACCCTTCTTGGGGGAAATGATGTCAAAGGCGCTAAGGGTTTTGATTACAGGCGCGGCACGCGGCATAGGAATGGCAACGGCGCAGGTACTTGCCAACCGAGGGCATTCAGTCGTCGCCACCGACATATCCGCGCTCAGTGGATTGGAAGGCATCCAGGCACATGTGCTCGATGTCACCAGCGATGACTCCGTGGCGCGGTGCCTTAAAGAAGTTAGTCCGCTCGATGCAATCGTCAACAATGCAGCCATATTTGTTGGTGGAGGGCCGGTGGAAGGCTATCCACTTGATCGTTTCCGACAGGTGTTCGAGACAAACACGCTCGGCGCGCTGCGCGTAATCCAGGCGGTCTTGCCCGCCTGGCGAAAGCGGGGTTCCGGCGTCATCGTGAATGTGTCGAGTGTGAACGGCCGAGTCTCCTCGCCGCTCAGAGCAGCGTACAGCGCCTCCAAGTTCGCGCTCGAAGCCCTGACGGAGTCACTGCACTTGGAAGTCCGTCACTTTGGAATACGCAGCGTGTTAATCGAGCCCGGAAACATCGCTACTGGCACAAAAGTGAGCGAGCCTCATCAAGGAGCAGCCGACTACGCCGGACTTTGGGAGCAGTGTGCCGGAACCGATACCAAAATGACGGGGCCATCGGGTCCACCCGGTCCCGAAGTCGTCGCCTTGGCCATCGCCCGTGCCATCGAAGATCCCGCGACACCGCTGCGTGTACCGGTCGGCCAAGACGCTGAGATGATTTTGGGCTTGCGAAGAAGCCTCGACGATCAGGCATTCGAAGATGCCATGAGAAAGTCCCTTGGGTTTACGTGGTGATTAGATGGCTGACAGGCCGCGCTGGGGCTAAATCGAAGTTCAAAGCTGCTGTTATAAGCCTTTGTACCACACTTTTTCGCGCGCAACCCGCACGCACTTTTCGCACTGATATACTAAGGCCCTGCGCGTTGCCACACACCAACCCGAAGCGCCCGTTTTGAAATTGCGATTCTCGGACCCCATCCGCCTTGTGCGGATCGGTGAACGAGATGGTGAGCTAGAAGCTATGATAAAAACTCGAACGAAGACCCCATCCAGCTTGTCTGGATGGTGAATCAGATCTCGGCGGGTGAGCATCGTCGCCCAAGACTTCTTCACCATCCAGCCAAGCTGGATGGGGTCGAAGACAATGATGGGTCGTCGTGCTAGCCCACCATCTGCATCACCATCGAGACAAGCTCGATGGGGTCGGGGCGACTGTCCGCGTGGGATACTGTCATGAACACCTGGAACCCCCAAGCGAACGAATTGTTCTTGCGGGCGATCGAATACGCCTCGCCCGATGAGCGGCGGCGGTTTCTCGACGGCGCCTGCGATGGCGACGCGGCGCTGCGGGCCGAGGTCGAAGGGCTGCTGGCGGCCGGCGACCAAGCCGGCAGCTTTTTGGAGTTGCCTGCCAATGCCGCCTACCTGGCCGCCACCATCGAACGTCCGATCGCCGAACAACCGGGCACCATGATCGGCCACTACAAGCTGCTGGAGCAAATCGGCGAGGGAGGCTTCGGCGTGGTCTTCATGGCCGAGCAGCAAGAGCCGGTGCGGCGTAAGGTGGCGCTCAAGGTGCTCAAGCCGGGCATGGATACGCGACAGGTGGTTGCCCGCTTCGAGGCCGAACGGCAGGCCCTGGCCTTGATGGACCATCCCAACATCGCTCACGTGTTTGACGGCGGCGTTACTGACAAGGGCCGGCCGTATTTTGTGATGGAGTTGGTGCGAGGCGTACCTATCACCGAGTTTTGTGACCAGAATTGCCTGGCCATCCGCGAGCGGCTCGCGCTGTTCGTCGATGTTTGCCAGGCGGTGCAGCACGCTCATCAGAAAGGCATCATTCACCGCGATATCAAGCCCACGAACGTGATGGTGACGCTGCACGATGGCGCGCCGATGGTCAAAGTGATCGACTTCGGTATCGCGAAAGCCATGGGCCAGCAACTCACTGAGAAGACATTGTTCACCAATTTCGCCCAGATGGTGGGCACGCCGCTGTACATGGCGCCTGAGCAGGCGGCGATGAGCGGGCTGGACACCGACACGCGCGGCGACGTTTACTCGCTGGGTGTGCTGCTGTACGAGCTTTTGACGGGCACCACGCCTTTCGAGAGCGAACGGCTCAAACAAGTCGGTTACGACGAAATGCGCCGCATCATTCGCGACGAAGAGCCGCCCAAGCCGAGCACGCGCATCAGTACCGCCGCCACTGCCTGCCAAAAGCGCCAAGGCGATCCGCGTGGGCTGAGACGCCTACTCCGTGGCGAGCTCGACTGGATTGTGATGAAGGCGCTGGAGAAAGATCGCGAACGACGTTATGAAGGGGCCAACG